>JBEQBQ010000007.1:0-51630 GCA_041639695.1 Candidatus Nanohaloarchaea archaeon | reverse complement strand
GATTTCAGGTGTTCCAGCAGTACAGCAGAGACTTTCGTCCATGGTCTCCCGCGACAAAAATATTACAACGATGATATCTCTCGGACTCGTGTTCCTGATAACCCTGGGACTTTTCCAGGGGAGTTTCTCCTCCGCAGTCATGCCTCTACTAGTCGTTGCGCTTTCAGTAGTCTGGCTGTACGGAACCATGGGTTACCTTGGTATACCTCTTTCAACACTAGCAGGATCGGTCGCCGCCCTTGTAATAGGTATTGGCATAGACTACTCGGTACACATACTTAACACTTACAGATTTCACAGAAGAGACAACACTGTTGGTGAAGCACTCTCCGAGGCAGTAGGAGAGACAGGAGTAGCAATTATCGCAACATCAATCACCACTATCAGCGCATTTATGGCTTTTCTCTCCGGAATGATGCCGGAGATGCACCGATTCGGATTAATCATGTCAATAGGTATAGGCTATGCTTTAATTTTCAGCTTCTTCCTCTTGCCTTCCGTCTTTGTGCTTGAGGAGAGGGTGATGAAGAAAATCCATGAATCAATCAAATGGAGGCACGACTTCTAACCATGATTATAGAAAACCTGGCAGAGAAACTGGTTGAATACCAGGTCGAGCAGCCTAAGAAAGTCCTACTTATAATGGGATTGCTGACGGCTCTGGTCCTTCCCGGTGCACTGAATCTCGAGGTCAAGCCAAGTACAGAGGCAATCTTGCCTGAGGACGATCCAACAGTCGAGTCACTTGATACCCTGAGAGCGAAGTTCTCAGGCGACACTACATACATCGTATTCGAGTCAAATAAAGATGTCCGTAACGAGCAACTGCTTGAGGAGATGCAGAGGATTGGTAATAGAGTGGAGAAGGCAGAGAACGTTCAATCAGTTGAGTCGCCGGCCACGATGCTTGAAAGGAAGTATGACAGCATTCCAGAAGATGGAGAGAAGCTGGAAAGTTTCGACTACCGCAGCATGGTATCAAATAACCATAGAACCGGTATGATCGCAATTAGGGCAGACACTCAGGCCAATTCCGGTGAGATACAGAAACTCTACGACAACATTCACGCCGCTGTACAGGCTGAGACAGCCGAAGACTACTACCTTACCGGATATAACATGATCGATCTGGCCACGTTCCAGGTAATTATCTCGGACTTCATGATGATAACAGGCGTATCTTTTGCAGCAGTGCTGCTCGTCTTATTTGGGGTTTTCAGGGATCTGAAAAGGATGATGTTTCCTATAGTTCCTGTCATGTTCGGTCTGATCTGGATGCTGGGGCTTGGCGGATATCTGGGAGCCAATCTGACGATTATCTCCATGGTTTCGGCCGCGATGATAATGGGATTAGGAATAGACTTCGGTATCCACGTCACCAAGAAATACTTCAACACCAAGAGGGGAGCTGAAGGAATGAGCGAGACCATGACAGAGCTATCTCGAGGGCTTCTAGGAGGTTCTATGACAACAGGCGTTGGATTCCTTGCATTACTTGCGGCTAATCTCACAGGGATGCATGCGCTCGGAATATTCCTCTTCACAGGAATTATCTCTGCATATATAGGCGCAGTATTTCTACTTCCAACCCTTATCGTACTCTTAGACGGAAAAGAATCGATTATATGAGGTTTAAAATTATACTATGAAACGAACAACACAACACACGGCACTCAAGTTTGCATTCGCATTTTCGATCATCGTATTTTCAGTATCCACGGCTTCGGCAGTTCCAAAGCTTGATGGAGTGAGTTTTGATCCTGCATTTATTTCAGCAGGTGACAGGGTCAACATCTCGGCCAATATGCAAGAGACAAATTATCCCGGCAAGACCTGGGATGAAGACAAGCAGCTTAAAGTAGTCCTGAAACCGGATAACCGTTTGACACGGGAGTATGTCACGATAGAAGATGACAGGGATGAATCAATCGGTTTCCTGTACCCTGAAGGAGTTTGGAACCAGCGGTTCCAGGTGAAGGTTGATTCAGGTGCGCCTACAGGCATGTACGACTTTGAGCTCCATATCCAGTACCTGGAGAACGGCAAACCTGTGGAGATCCAGACTGGCGACGGGAACTCAAACGTGACGGTTATCAGGGAGTTTTCGATGCCTGTCGACAACGAAGGTGTAGATATCTCCAGCAACGTTGTAAGAACCGACCCAGGCACGCCTCGACCGGGTGATGACTACGTAGAAGCCCATGTAACCTACACAAATACAGGCAACAAGCCTCTGGAAGAAGTAGAGATCAGGCCGGAGACACCGGAAAACATCGCTCCCGCGTATTCCCAGGACGAAAAGTTCTACATCAACAAATTGATGGAAGGTGAATCAGCAGATAGAACACTGACACTTGACCTTGATGAAGAACTCAAGGCGGGACTTCACAGGGTAGACCTAGAGACAACGTACGAGGATGAATCAGGCAACACCTACTCGGAAAACCTAGAAGTTCGTTTAAGGGTTGAAGGAAAGTCTGACCTCGAACTGGTTGACGCAGAGACAGAGATGAAAGCCGGAGCTACAAAACAGCTTCACGTTAAAGTGAAGAACACTGGAGAACAGGACGCAGAGTCAGTCACCGCGAGAATGATCGCCGAGAGAACTCAGCCGTTCAGCCTTGAGGATCGATCGAATTATATCGGTGAGATTGAAGCAGGAGATACAGCGGAAGCAGTACTGAAAGTCTCGGCCGACAGATCGGCCAACCTTAAGACACATCAGCTTAAGATCCAGCTGAGAGCTAACGGAGACAGCGAAGAAGGAGATAACTCGGTCTATACGTTTACCGAGGAAACAAAAATAGAACTTACAGGTAGAACCCAGTCATCACTGATCTATGCAGGTATACTTGCAGCTCTTGCTGTATTAATTGGGTCGGTTTACAGGTACAGATCAAAATCTGTAGAGAAAGATTCAGGAGGTGAAAAAGAATGAAGAAAAAGCAGTTTGTCAGGCGTTTCGCCGGACTTGTAATAACAGCAGCTTTTCTGGGAGGATGGTTTGTGCACGAATACGTCTACCTGGTGACGCTATTTGCAGGACTCAATTTGCTGCAAAGCTCTTTTACCTGTTTCTGCCCGCCTGAAAAATTCTATGACAGATTTCTGTCTTAGCATATTTGAAATAAGAAAAATTGGGGGGGTTCAATCCCGGGTGTTGATTCCTAGTGCGGAGTATAATCCGCATTTGCTGGTGAATCCTGTTGCCAGTAGCACTATCGCTATAACTCCTAGGATGGGAGATGCGATTTCCGGCAGGTTCATGCTTGAAGGCAGTACGTCTGCAAGTATTCCAAGCGATAGCAGGCCGGCTACTGCACCAACCACTATTCTCACCAGGCTGTCGGTGTCGCCAACGTTTTCCTTCATAACAATAACATCGGTTTTCCGCCGTATATATCTTGGCGGTTGAAATTCAACAGAACAGAAATTTATTTTACCCAGGCTTCTTCTTTGTCTCCTTCTTTGAGGTTGTCCTGACCCCATGAGATCATCTCTTCGATTAAAGGCACAAGTCTTTCGCCGAACTCGGTAAGTCCATAGCTGATCTTGACAGGTTTCTGGTTCTTAACTTCTCTCTCTATTATTCCTTGGTCTTCCATCCTGTCAAGGTTGTCGCTGAGAGTTTTATTGGTGATGCCGCCCACCTTCTCTTGTATCTGGGAGAATCTGAGCTCTTCGTTTTCATGGATGTGGTATACTATAGCTGGCACCCATTTCCTCCCCAGGATTTTGGAAGTGGACTTAAGAGCGCACCATTCCTCTGTCTTGCACCACACTGGAATTCTGCCCTGGTTTTTAGACATGCTGTATCGGCCCCGAAACCATGTATCATCAACTAAACTTTGGCCTTTAATATCGTTCGGATATCTAGTATCGATATGATACCACATCTTCTGATCGAGTTCAGAGAAGCTATTTCAAAACCATATGTAGGGAATCAGGTGGTTCAAGATGAGTGAAGATGGGATAACTCTGGAATTTACCACGCGCCAAGCAGTCATAACCTCTCTAGTACTTGGATTAGTTCTTGGCGGTTTAGGAGGATTCGCGGCAGGAACCATGAGTGTGTCATCCCAACAAGGAACTACCTCGCCACAGGGAAACACGGACATAGGTCCAGACAAATCAGATAGTTCAAGCGACAACGCTGATAGCCAGAGCCCTGAAGAGGTTTTCAAGCAAATCTCTAATGATCTTGAACTCGATACAGATCAAGTTATGCAGTGCTACAAAGACTCAGACAACCAGGAAGCTATCAAGGACAGAAATAAAGCGGTTCAAAACATCGGGAGCTTCGGAACACCAACATTCTTCGTAGGAAACAAGGAAAAAGGATTCGTGAAAATTACTGGTGCACAGCCACTTTCAAGATTCGAACAAGCCATCAACAAAGTAGAAAGCGACAAACCTGGAAATCTGACCAGTCTTGAAGGTATTGAGTTAGAGGGAGAACCAAGCAAAGGAAGTGAGAATGCTTCGATAAAAGTCGTAGAATACAACGAGTTCGGATGTCCGTTCTGCGCGGAATGGCAGGGGATTGATGCCTCATCAAGAACGCCTATCGACCAGATGAATATCGCAAACAATCTAGAGAGCAAGTATGTAGATACTGGAGAGGTCGAGTTTATCTCGAAGGACTATCCGGTTCCACAGCTACATCCGAACGGACCGATGGCACACCAGGCAGCTAACTGTGTCTACGAACATGAGCAGGACAGTTACTGGGAGTTCCATGACGAGCTATTTGAGAGAAGAGACCAGTGGATGAAGTGATAACATGGGTTTCGCGATAAAGATAAATCCGGCTGACTGGAGAAGGCAACTTTTCCAGGGTTTGAAAGGCGCGGTGGCTGATAAAAAGAGGGCATTTGCCACTTTAACAGTGGCTCTAGCCACCTTTCTATTCAGTATTTTTTCCGCTAATCCGGCTTATTCGGTTCAGATGCTTTCCTCCGGGATTCAGTACTGGGGTATCGCCTTCACAACTCGTCTAACCGGCTTGATAATGAACACAGGATATATGGGATTGATTCTGACCGCGGGCTTCTCAGTACTGGTCGGTGTAACGATGACGAACACGGTAATTCAATTGAAAATGAACCGAGTAGATCTCAGCAGTCTGGGTGCTTTACCCGGTTTTATTACGGGCGGATGCGCATCATGCGGGGTAGGCGTCATGTCGCTCCTTGGTTTCGGCGGTGTTCTTGCCTCGCTGCCGTTCGGAGGTAACCTGCTAAGATTAGGTGGAGTTTTGCTGCTGGTAGCTCTCATAACTAGGACTGGAAACCCTGAAACCTGTAGGATCTAGTTTAGAGATTATGGATCTAGAAATCATCGATGAATTCAATCTTTTGACGGGTTTAATTGCTGGTTTTGGTTTTTTTATATCTACAGGTCTAACTACCGGATTAATCCCGAACCCGCTCTACGTTAGAATGGTTCCTATTACTCTTCTCGATTACTTCTTTCTTTTGACAACTTCTGTGCTTGCAGCAGTATACTTCGGGCGGGAAAAATGTAGTACGCTGGATAAAAGGTTTGCTGCACTAGGAGGGGTTACAGGTTTTCTTGCATTCGGATGCCCAGTATGTAATGTAGTTTTACTAGCTCTTCTCTCCAGCTCAACTATAATGGCTTATATAGAGCCACTCAGACCTTTCCTGGGGTTGATATCAATAATTTTCTTGGCAGTTATCATCATTAGAGATGGCTCTTGAGGTGTTCGGAAATTTATTGGTCCGTAAGATAACTATGTAATAAGGGTTTCTAGTTTCTCTGAGAGATAATCTGCTTTCTCTCGTCTCTTACCCTTTTCCATAAGATCGCCCCAGTGATTGGAGAAACCTTTCATCATGCCTAGAACTGTGTTTGCACGGTAAACTTCTTCTCTTTCATCTAAATTAGGTTTACGGCTAGTTCTGTAACCTTTTCTGAAGCTCTTTGAAACTTCTTCCTCATCGACAATAGTTTCGAGCTCGTTCATGAAGTTCATCTCCGCTTTCACCATATCATATAATGGATCTGTGGCGTATGCTCTCGCCCAGTCTATTACTCCGACTATCTCGCTGTCTCGAACCATGATGTTGCCTGGCCGATAATCATCATGTCCTAGGACAGGCCCTTCCGGATTCATCGAATCTATACGATCTTTGACAAATTTCTTGACCTCTTTTCTGTATTCAGCGAACTCTGTTCCTTCAAGGCCTTCGATACGATCATCATACATAGCCTGGAATACTTGTTGCCATGACATTCTGGTTCTCTCAATATCTCCGTCGGTTTCTTTCATCCAGCCATAGCTGTCGTACTCAGTTGAGGAGTGGAGTTCTCCCAGCGTTTTCCCTGCCTGAAAACATAGGTCTAAGAGTTCTTCCTCTCCAAGATCATTTTTTATGTTTGAGAGAGAATCTCCTTCTAACCTTTCCATGACAAAGTAAGGGGTTTCAGCCCTGAGATTCATGTCGACGGTTTCCGGAACCGGCATATCTATCTCCTCTGATGCCTTCTCGAGGAAGAGGGGTTCTTTTCTGAACCAGGAGTCGGGAAGATATTCGAAACCTCTCATCTTCAGGATAAGAGATCTGTCTCCGGATTTGAAGGAGAAAAGGCTGTCGCTTCCGCCGTCCAGGCTTTCCAACTCAGTGTAATCTATTTCGAGTCTTTCAAGTGCCTTTTCTGCATCGGATTTGTTGTTATCCATGCAATTAGAGAAAAAGAATTAATCTTAAATCTGCCTATTCTACATCCGCTCTAAGGTACTATGTTAAGGGAGGTGTTAAGGGGATTCCTTTCTTCTTGAAGGGCCAATAGACTCATGAAAAGCTCCACGAGAAGCTGCAAAAACGAGAGTTGAGGGGTGGAGGGAACAGGCTTTGAAGCCGAATAAGGAGATTGGACTGAAACTAGGATTCATCGGAAAGGAGAACCTGTTTTTGTCCCGAAAGAAGTGGTAAAGGGTCTGGGCTGGCTTCCTGAACATGCAAATGTTTCTGAATGTTTTTCCCGGTAAGAAGATGGTTTAAAGTTGTCTAAAAGGCTTAAAATAGGGTTCTGAAAACCTGAAGACTACTCTGGATGGTTAGTTACCCACACATAATAAAAATCTTTAGCTTTCAATTAGTGGCATGGGTTCTGGAAACGGGTTGCCGGACGACAACCTATACTTACTGACATCGGAAGGAGGAGAAAGGCTAGGCCTCTACCACGAGACAATCGCATCCCCAGTAGGACTAGAAGTATCAGAAAGTCCAAACACCGATGTAGAGGCGCCGATAGCTTACCCTATAAGCTCCGGCCCGGAGTACGAACAGATAGATGCAAGTGGTTCAGGGACAACAGTAGTTCTGCCAACAGACTCCGCAGCTAAAGAATACTTTACGGAGGGAGAAAGCTTCCACACAGACGTCTTAACTGATCATAACGTGGAAGTACTTAACAGAAACGCTGCGCCCGTAATCGCCAATAAATCTTCCATGGTCCGACACCTGGAAGAGGCCGGTATTCCCTCACTGAAAGCGGTAGACGGACGTCAATGCCTGAAGTACATCCTCGGAGAGGGGGGACAAGAGTTTACAGACTCCGACAGATATGTGGTTGTCAATACTGAATCCGAAGAGCTTGAACCAAAAAGCTCTCTTTCAGATGTCCGCAGCTGGCTTGACTCAACAGGAAACAGGCAAGGAACTGACCCATACAACTTCACAGTGGTAGCAGATCCAGAAATAGAGTCATACGTCTCTATAAACGTTGTAGGAGAGCCTGTAAACGCTGTACGATATACTGGCGGGTTCGACGACCAGTTAGCAGGTTCATGGTACGGAGAAAGACTAAGTCCGGTACCTGAAATGGACGTATTTCCCTTCAGAAAAGATGTGCATGCTAGATGGTTCCAGAACTCGGTGGTCGAAGATAACATAGAGTATATTGGTATAGAGGAAAATGTTCACGGCCTAGAAGCCGACAGAATGGACTCCACCGAACTCGAAATATTGAACGATGTTGTAAATTATTTCAAACCGGCCAGGTTCACCAAGACCTCGCCAGACACGCCGGTGAAACAGGACGACCTCGTGATGAACGTTGAGATCGCCGAACTAGAAGGGAAAAACATGGTCACGAACGTCAGTATGAACCTTGATCCTATTGCCGACTTAAGTGCTCTTAGAAACGGAGACAAGCACAGCTTGACTCCGATCCATACTTACAAACTGATGAAAGAGGTCTCTATGGGCGTTAGGGAAAACGATGAAGACAACGACCAGCTGCCGGTTGAAAAGGTGGCTGACTGCGCTGTAGGTACAAGAGCAGAAGACTTTCTCAACCCGTTTCCGGACAAGAACGGCGACTGGAGCAGCATAGCAAAAGCAGCTCTCTCAAAAGAAGGATCATCCAAGAAAAAGAAGGCAGAGGTGTAGAAAAATGTCAGCAATACAGGAAAACAAGATAAGGCTTAACGGAAACGTGGACTTAGAGGTTCTAGATCTCAAAACAGAATATAGAAACGGTGAAGAGCTTTCAAATGACCTGGCAGAGAACAGGGAACAGCTACCGATCAATCAAGAGGGCCGACAAGTACTGAAAAGAGCCGAAGAAGATGTTCCGAGAATGGATCCTCACTCAACTCCGCCACAGATAGAAGCTGTGGACAGGGTCGTCAAGAGGTCCGCTGAAAACCGGCTAGATCTTGGAGAAATCGATCTCCAGTTCCTTGATCTGGAGGAGGCCTACATAAACAAAGGCCATCTCGCAAACCATCTGGAAAGCGAGGCAGAACGTCTCAGAGGGGATGTCGAGGGATGGGAACATCTGGAATCCCTTGCAGGACAGGTTGACAGGGTTGATGCTCACGCCATTCCGGGACAGCTGGAAAGCCTTGACAACGCACTGAAACCTGAAAAAACCGGTTTCATGGGTATAGAAGGCCTTGACTCCGGATACGTCGAAGAGGTCAAAGATTACGACGGCAACGTTGAGCTTGCCGGGAAAGTCCTTGAAACGGAATGGAAGATTGACAATATTGAAGAGTACGTCGACTGGGAGAGCTTCTCACAGGGATCGCTTGCGGGAGAGGCAGAGATGCTTCTTGCTGAACTAGAGGAGGATGAAAGAACCGAGCTTGTGAAAAAAATGGCTACGCAGGGGGAGCTTCCTGGGGAAGAAAGTTACGAGGTTTCGTCTGTTTGGGAAGATCGCTGGGGTAACCTCATGGGATACGACCAGAATGAAGGCAAAGCCGTCAAACTTGTCGACTCCTACGATGAGCTGGGTGAAAAGCTCGAGGAGACAGAGGGCCGTCTGTCCGGCATGGTTGAGGATGCTAGGCAGAACATCCAAGAATTTGACAAAGCCGCTCTCAAAGCACTTTACGTCCGTGAAGATGATTATGTGGCAGAGAACGGTATGTCCGCGGAGAAACTTCTTGACTACGCAGAGAGAAATCTCGATCTGGAGTGAAAAAACTAGAGTTTCTCCAGTTCATCTCTGACTCCCTCAAAGACAAGTTGCTGTCCCTCCGCATTTGGATGGTATCCGTCCTCCAAAAGTTCTGAGTAACCGTTCTCCATGAAAAGGTCGAACAGTTCAACAAATTTAACGTTTTTCTGGCGGCAGAACTCGTGTAGCTCATCCTCATAGTCTCTTACGTCCTTGAAAATTATCCTCTGTGAATTGTCGTCTTGTAGAGGGGTTGTCTTTGATTCTATTACGGGGGTAAATCCTAGGAAGATAACTTCGTCGGCTTTAATTCTTGCTTTCGCGTAAAGGTTCTCTAAGTTCTGTCTAAACTCCTCTATCCTTACCCTGTTCTGGTTGCTTTCCCTTAACCGGGTTACATCATTTATGCCGAACTGGAAGATCACAACTTTTTTTCCAGAGTCGGGTCTGGCCTCGAACTCCTGTTCAAACCTTTCAAGAACATCTCTGGAGGTGTTGCCGGGAACACCGAGATTGTAGACTAGCGAATCTCTTTCACGCTTTTTGTCTGTCTCCTCCATATGCTTTCTCAGTTTCCCGACCCAGGAGTTTGCTCCTCCATAGGTTATTGAATCGCCGAAACAGAAAACCTGCATAACAGAAAATTGGAGAATTTAGATAGAAAAGGTTGGGGTCGAGGAGTTACTCTTTCTCCTCGTTCTCTTTGTCCTCGTCAACCTCTTTCTCGGCTTTCTTGTCGAGGTTAGGAATCATCTCGTCGGTGTCTGCGGCTTTCGCAACGCTCGAGGTATCCATTTCCGGTGTCATCTCTTCGGCTTTCTCCTCCTTCATCTTCTGAATGTCTTTACCTACTCTTGAGACGAATTCTTTCGTGTCCTGTTTCAGTTCGTAGAGCTCTTTCTCGTTTACCTCATCCATTTCCTTGTTCTTGACCTTTTCTACTACGTCTTCCCACTTGTCGAACATCTCTATATGGTTCTCGTCAACATCAAGGTTCTCCTGAACTACTTCAGGAAGATCGTCCCTGTCTTCCGGTGGCTCAATATCCTTGGATTTAAGCGCAGCGACGTTAGCCTTCAGGAACTTCTTGTAGTCATCTACTATTCCCTTAACTTTCTTCTGTGCGCCCAGCTGTGAGACAAGCTTGTGCATTCTTCTAACAAAGTCATCGGCCTTGTTAAGATGTTCTTCAACTTCTTCTCCTGTGACTTCGTCAGGATGTTTCTCGCCTTTGTCCCCGAAGTCGTAGAGTTCCTGTGCAATATCTACGTACTCTTCTTCAAGCATGTCTTTCTCGACGAACATTTCTTCGAGTGTCTCCGGGACTTTCTCTTTAGGCGGCGGGTTTTTACCTACAAGCATGATCGGTGCCTGGCCTGCGTTTGCCATAACCTGTTCGAGCTTGTGCGGGATGGAGCTTCTCAAGTTCTTCTCGGCTTTCTTGTATCCTGCTGCTGCCATCTTCAAACGTTTCTTGACGGATTCTCTCGTTGCTTTGATCTTTCCTCTCTGTAGAAGTCTTTTGGCGGGCATGAAGATTCCTGTGTCGTAAACGGGTTGTCCGTTTCTTACTGCTTCGATTGCGAGAGGTTCTCCCTTTCTCAGTGAGTCCCAGAACTCTGTCAGGAACGGGAAGTACTGGATAGTAATTCTGTCATCGGTATCTTTTGCGGCCTGAGTGACTTTTCTCTGTATTTTCTTTTTTGCGTCGTCAGGAACATCCTTCTTCAGCTTGGTATCGTCAAGGATAACCAGTGTGTCGATATCGGAGTCGTGTCCGTGTTCCCCTTTCGCTACTGAGCCCCATACGGCTACTACTTTTACTTTGTCGCCGAGCTTGTCCTTCAGTTTTTCTGAGAACTCTTCTGCGGCCTGCATTCGTCTTTCCTGGGATTTCTCCCTCATCTTCTTCATTTTATCCTTGGAACTCATGAGAATCCACAATAAGGTTGTTCAGCCGGAAACTTAAAAACCTTTACTAGTGAATTGTCACTCCGTGGTAGACAAAGAATACGGGTTTTCGTGGAGCGACATGGGCCAGGCACTTGAGGCGCCTGGACCCGGAAAAGAAGCAGAAGAGGACGAATACGAAGAGCTCTACGAAGAATTCCTCGAAGAAAACGAGGCGCCCGACGTAGTCGCCTTACACCCCTCTCCCAGCGAAGAAGAGGACGAAATACGATACAACTTTTTCGAAGACCACGTAACATACCTCGACGAGTTCTACGAAGACTGGGACCCCACGCTTGTAGTTGAGGAAGAAACGTCCGAAAGAATGAGGGAAGAAAAAGGCTACGGCCTCGAAGACCTAGATTTCGAAGTCGAACACTACGATATTGAACTCAACTCCTTCTGGGACGACTACGAAGGAATAGATCAATACACTCACAAAGAAAGCAAAGTACAGACTGTCGCAAGCGACTACTGCAAGAGGAGAAGCGACTGGATAGGAAGTAAAGCACTTGATGTCGAACAACACCAAACCTTCGGGCCTGAAACCGACGATATCGGAAGAGACTCGACCAAGATGAGGTACGTCGAAACAGCGAAGAGAATGCTTGAACCGGTCAGATACGGCGCAAAACTGGTCAAAGGACTGTTCTCAAGCAGTTCAAACGAAACCGATCCTCAACCGTCCGCGGCTTGAACTCGGAACAGTTAAAACACTACCGTTAAATTACTACTTTATATGAATAACAGAGCCCGGCTAGGAAACCTTGCAACTCCTTACGGAGTCAGACAGCACCCGGACTTGTCCGACAAAGTAAGAGAAGAAGTAGGGAACAGGCTGGTCGAAGAAGCAGAGGAGGTTGACGTGCTGTGGCTCCAACCCGGATCACCGGAAGAGGAAAGACAGATCGCCAAAGATACACAACTACTACTAGAAAACATTTGGCCGGAAGACAGGGAACAGATAACGGTTGTGGCGCCGGAAACATATGCCTGGGAGGGAGTTAACGAATCGAACTTCCCGGAACCCGAATACGTTGAAACAGAAGGCGTTCAGGAAGTACCTGAAGAACTAGGAAAACTACTTGAGGAAGAAGACAAACTTGTTACGGCAGGAGTAGACTACAAAGCCTTCGAAACCGCTGAAAAAGTAGGGGATATGTTAAATAGGAGTATGGCGGCGTTCCCGGCAAAATTTGAAGACTTCGAAGTCTTCAACACGGCTGCGTATGATAGACAGGTCGAACTCGCAAATATCGCAGGTAAAAGAGGGGTTCTCGAAGGAAATTTTGACTTTGAATGGGCCAACAGCAGAGACTTCTACCTGGGGTCAACCTACTCGGAAAACTTCTTCGAATACTCAGAAGTTCTTTCAGGCCTTCAATAAGTTTTACTGGTACTCTTCAGGCAGGAAATCGTTAATCCTGTTATTGTTCTCTAAAGCTGCGCTGCCCGAAAACGTGACATCAAACGTCTCAGCCTCTAGCAGACCGTCCAAAGGATCGAAGGCATGCTGCTCGATCTTCGCCCACTCTTTCGAATAGGTGGTACGATCCATGTCGAAGAAACGTGCAATTAAAGCTTCTTTCTCGCTTTCATACTCGGTTCCCGGATCAACCATGGAAGGATCCAACTCTTCAGGATCTACACCCAGTTCAATAAGATCCATCGCCAATTTGGCCTGGTAAACAGTTCCCACCTGTTCTCCACCTACCTCGTACATGACAGAGGCTCTCTCACCTGTTTCACCGGTTCTGGTGAAGCCCCAGATAACCATATTGTAAAGCCAGCGGTACAAATCCTTGTCTCCCTTCCTGAACGGTCCGTGAGTATGTCCAACTCCGCCACTAGTTTCGTGACCGGGCTTAGTCAAGTGATACATTCTCAGCATCTTAGCTAGAGGCCTCTCCGGATCTCCAGGAATCTCTATCTTCTCTCCTCCAACCTCTATCGGGTTTTCTAGCAACTTCTTTTCTCTGTCTTTCCAGATCTTCATTTCTTTTAGAGGGTCTACTCCGAAGCTTGAGACGTGCTCCATGTCGATAGTGAACTTGACAGGACAATCATCAAGTTCGGGCGCCATATGAGCTTTATCGCCCAAAGTTCCTTCTTCCAATCGCTCTCTGGCAGTAATATTGACAGCTCTACAAGCAGCGACTACGTGAACAGGACGCCAGAGCTTAAAGTACTGTCTAGGTTGCCCAGCCATAGTCTCCATGTTTATACCTATTCCATACCTGTTCATCCAGTCAATCCAGGGCTCCTCAGCATTTTTACCATCGAAATACTCGTTTCCGTCTAATTCGAATTGGCCCTCTACCTGTGTGAACATAGACCACATGTATGTTCCGCCAACCGCTGCAGCCACATCCATCTGAAACTCCCTGCTATCCTCTAAAAGGTCAAAATATCTTTTCTTTGTATCCCCATTTGATGACTGGGGACGTGTCAGATCTAGTTCTACGTTCTCTCTTTCTCCCCACTTTTCCTCTACTAAAAATTTCCATAAGAAGTTGGGAGCTCTCCATCCTTCATGTCCGGGATGTTGCTGATGTGCAACGTCTAGCCATGCCGGAATCAACCTATAGAACAGGTTTGATTCCTGCCACATCTGCTGTTGGAACTGTCTTACAACATCCTCCAAAAAATTTCGATGTCTGTCTCTAAGTTTCTCCTCGTCCTCCTCGCCCTCAGATTTTTCTCTGAAGTAGTCAAGGTTACGAGAATACAGCTCCTCTGCCTCCTCTTTCAGTTCGTCTCCATATCTGTCGAAGGCTCTTTTCGGAATTCTTTCGTTAGGAACCTCTAGCTGTCTTGAAACAGCCTGAGTCTTGGTTTCCACAGGAATTAGGGAGACCTTAGTCTCATCATTTTCCTCTCTAGGTTCTGCATTCCAAAGTTTGTTCAGACTCTCGATTAGTGCCGGTCTAGCTTTCTCCCAAAGTTCGCTCTGGATATCAGTTAGCTCTTCCTCTAGATCAATTCCCTGTTGATCCAGCGCTCTAGCAACTATTCTACGGGTCTGTGAACCTATCATCCTCTCTATTTTGTCTGTTTGCATAAAGAAGATAAACTCCTGAACCCGTCCAACCTCCGAAATAGCGTATCTTTGACTTAGGAAATCCTTGATAAAC
The DNA here is from genome assembly GCA_041639695.1 of Candidatus Nanohaloarchaea archaeon. Taxonomy (GTDB): domain Archaea; phylum Nanohalarchaeota; class Nanosalinia; order Nanosalinales; family Nanosalinaceae; genus PL-Br10-U2g16. Next base: position 37,108 of record JBEQBQ010000007.1, on the reverse strand, counting down.
TGATCAAGATCCTCAAGATCCTCAATTTTATCTTTATCGAAACCGATACCTGCTTCGCTTCTCGTATTAGGGTCAAGTTTCAAAGAGGGAGGAAGTTCAAACCCTCCGTCATCCAGTTTTCCTGCCTCACTCGAAAGAAGTTCAAGCCATTCATCTTTCACTGCCGGAGCTCTTGCAGCGATACTAATAACTTCGGCCTTATCTTTAATCTGAGAACTTCCGTTAGTACCTGTTCGATCCTCCCAAATGTCGTTTAAGATTTCATTCTTTGCTTCTTTCCACTCTCTGTCGAACTTGTTCGAATAAGAGTTGTAAAGGCCCTCAAAGTATCTCCATTCGTTTCCCTCTAACTCATCCCTTACAAACATCCTGTAGAATCTCCTAAGAAATTCGGGGTTTGCCCAGATGTTTTCATCTTGTTTAGATTTCTGTTTAAAAATAGATTCGTTAAATTTAGAGATATTATATCCGAAAGGATCTAAACCTACCCCCTGAGCCCTTTCCTGCTCCGTTTGAGGAAGTGGACTGACTGAAACGTGAGGGTTGATCCTGCCTATGCTTATGCCGTCTTCTTTCCCTAGTTTGAGATCTGACCTGTTTTCTGCCTCCAACTTGAATGAGGTAAATGCCTGTAGGTACTGGGTGAAGTAGTTGAAGGTTCCATCGAATCCTCCACCCTCTCCAACCTGGTAAGGTGAGGTATATCCTACGTTGGGGTCGCTGTGGATCGAAAAATCTATGTCTAAACCGTTAACCGAGTTGTAGAGATCTTCTCTGTCTATGAAGAATGTTGACGGGTTTGTTACCTGTATTTCCATCTCTCCTCCCGCTCGCTGAGCTAGCTGGCCTACTCTTTCCGCAAGTTCGGAAGGAATATCGGCGGTTACATCCATTCCAGAGGTGTTGCCTACCTTGTAATTAAGATCGGTTAAGCTATCTGGATCTACTTCTTCGCCTGAACTGAACTTCTCTCTCAACCGTTGAAGTATGAAGTTTGATCCGCTCATTTCATCGTGTAAAGTCCTAAACCTTTCTTCAAATCAATATAGTAATCCATTATCAGGTTATAAGCATAATCGTTGTACTGCGCTTGAGCATTAATATCGAAATCGTCAGTACTACCGATAAATCGCTTCATCTTTTTCTGGAACTCGGTTGGTTCCTCCCAGTCATCCTCCTCATTTTCAGAAAAGCTAGTATCTAATACTTCTTCTAAAGCCTCTAAGTGTTCTTTACTGTAATCCTCTGCGATGCTTTCCACTGATTCGAAGCCGTCCTCAATCCTCCTGATCTTTGCGGAGAACTCTAGGGATACCTGCTGGTTTTCCTTAAGTTCGCCCATCTCGGTCAGTTTTTCGCCTACTTTCTTCCTGAGATCTCTGATAGCAAGGTCCTCCGCGTTTCTTGCAGCTTTAAGATCTGTGTCTGTTGGAGAGAACTCGCCGGTATACTCCTCCATCAAGGTCTCAACCTTGTTCTCCGCCTCCTCAACCTTCTTCTTGAATATTCTTTCGAAGACGTGTCTGCATACAATTGCCGGATGCCACATAATGACGCCTGTCTCGCTTCCAACCTGTCTCGGTTCCGAAGGATTACCTATATTGACAAGAACGCCGTGAAGATAGATCACTTTGAAGTGAGTGGCGTGGTCCTCGTCCTCCGCTTCCACTAGGTTGCCGTCCTGAGGCTTCACGGGCTGGTAAGCGATATAGGTCATGTGGCGCTCCATGGAGGAGTAACCTCTCGAAATGTACTGCGGAGTCATTCCCTTGGTCTGGTCTGTGTCTCCTGCGGTCATGTCGTTGATCGTAACCATGTCCTTGATGTAAGGTTCGAGCCAGCTCTTTGTCTCCTCTATAGATCTTTCGGTGCTTCTCAGCTCGCCTTTAAGTTCCCGAAGTTTTCTCTGTACCTCAGAACCGTACAGATCCTTCCATTTTTCGTACATCTTGAACTTTTTCTTGAGTATAGCTTTCTCGTTCTCAGGCAGGTCATCAAGGGGTCCTCCTTCTTCAAGATCCTCTACGGACTCCATCTCGTTGAAGTCAGAGACAATTGTTGGATAGATATTGTTGTTTCTGAGGAAGTCTAGAGAACCAGGGGCCGCACCTTGTCCGCCGCCTGCTGAATCAACTAGTTCCACAAAATCGCCTTTCAAAACGGCATCATCTTGATCTTCCATGGCTTCAGATCTTGATCTTAGCTTTCTGATATCGTGTTCAAGCATGTGTTTCTGCTTTATCTGCTCGGAAAGACTTCTCATGGTCTCTTTAACTCTTTGTTCGGCTTGCTGTCTCTGCTGCATGTAGCTTCCGTGTAGCTCGCTTTGAGGTGAGACAAAGAGTTCTTCACCCACCATGGACACTTCCCAGTCCTCGTCGGTGTCCCATGTGTCGATTGCTTCAAGTATTGCTCCGAAGCCGTCTCCTTGTGAGCCCTTCACTTTCATTTTTTTCCACTGGTCTCCCATTATAGGCTTTAGAAAAGTGTCGTCAGTAGCGTCCTCCAGGTCTTCTAGTGTATAGATTTCCTTGCCTCCGGCCTCTCTTGGATATTCAGGTCCGTCTTCGTCTACGAAGGTGTGGCCGAACTCGCAGTGCTCTGTGTCAGAGTAGTCGTGGCCGTGGCTCACGCCTTGGTTTTAGTAAAACTTGTACTTAAAGAGGCCGGAAACCTTATCAACCACGTTTTTAAACAAGGTTGCATGGGCGTATTCGACGACTTGAAGCCAGGTTCAAACGATGACAACTCTAGATTTGACTCGCCCGACCTAGATAACTCTCTAGACGATTCAGGTATTGACAGTCAGGGAAATCAAAACAGTCCTCCAAATCAAAACAGTTTGAATAATAACCAAAGACAGGATCAGGGTCAGCCTAGAGGTAATGCTCAGAACCAGAGACAGCCTCAAAACAACGGAAACCAGAATAATCAACACCCAAACGCACAGGCAGGAAGACCTGACCCGGGTTCAAGCTCGCCTCAGTTAAGCAGCCAGACTAAGCGGAAGATGGAGAACGCCGGCATTAACCAAGGCCAGAATCAGAGACAGCAAAGGCAAAGAGGACAAGACAACCAGCAAGAGCTTGGTAGGCAGGGCCAGAGAGGAAGAAACGAGTTACAGCCTTCAAATGAATCAGTTTCAGATCAAAGAGGAGATTTTGAAGAGCTGAAGGCGCAAAATGAGCAAATTATCGAGCTTCTGAAGAGAATTAACCAGAATTTGCAGGGCAGAAGATAAGTTTTTCTTAGCTCATCGACATTATGCCTAGTAGACTGGAGAAGCCTTTGAAAGCTAGGAAGCCGGCTATCCAAACCTTGTAATCTGCGAAGATCGGTGGCTGCCCGGTATAAATTATAGCGGCAGAGATAATGTCTGCCACAGTACCTAAAATAAATATAGGCATCATGGGAGGGAAGCCTCTTATCTGGGTGACAGTTCCTTTGAATATCAGAAAGAAGGCATGTATCTCCGCAAAGACTATAGGTACGGGTGATGCTGTAAAGAGCATCATTACTCCAACGATAAGATCAAATGTTGAAGTCAGGTTAAAATTTATCGGCGCCATTTTCTAGTCAAGCTCGATTACTTCGTCAGCTGCGTTCTGAAGAGCTGTAGAGAATCCGGGCTCCATGCCGATAACGACAGTTTCTTTGCCATGTTCTTTCGCCTTTTGAACAACGGGTAGGAAGTCAGCATCTCTCGTAACAATTACTACAACATCTATTTCATCTGAGAACACGGACTCCATCGCGTTGACAGCCATATAGACATCGACATCACTTTCTTTGTCTTTTTCGCCCCCAAGTCCTAGTGCAGGTTCAAATCCCTGTGATACAATAGCTTCGATCAGTTTTTCTGAAGCATACTGGTTAAGGAAAACCTTTCCGACTTTAATAGTACCAAAACCTTCAACTTTCTCTCTCAAAGCATCTAGGTCAAGATCGAACTGTTTCCTAATCACGTTAGGACCATCAACGTAAACTGCGACGTTTGGCTCCGTAGAAACCTTGTCCTTGAACTTTTCGAGTACCATATAGAAACCTTGAAGCCCAACATATAAAGAAATACGCTTCAACCGATCAAGGTTCAATACCAAAGAAGGTTCTTGCGTTCAACGTGGTCTTCTCCACAATTACCTTCCCCTCCTTGTCGTTGATCATCGCTATCTTTTCTGCCGACTCCTCAACATTCGCCGGCTCGTTCCTATCCCCCCGGTAAAGAAATGGAGAATCTGTTTCAAGAAGAATATTCTCCAGATCTAGTTTTTCAACTATCGACTCAACCCTTGAAGAGTACAGAACCTGAGTTGTAACTCCTACCGCCCATCCGTTTTCAGCAGCTCTCTCAGCCAACTCCGGAGAACCGTTGAAACAGTGAAGCATCACATTCTCTATATCGTATTCCTCGATTATCTCGATAGATCTCCTCTCCGCATCCCTCGTATGGACAACAACCGGTTTACCGAGTTCTTCAGCAAGTTCAAGCATCTCACGGAAAACCTCTTCCTGTCTCTCCCGCTCGGATTCTTCTTTTACATGGTGGTGGTCTAAACCGATCTCCCCGATCGCAACAGGATTCTCCTCTCGTATCTGCTGTTTAATCTCTTCAACTTGGTCAAAATTATCTGTATATGTCGGATGAATCCCTAGATTAGCATAGACAAATTCTTTGTGTTTATCCTGTAGTTCAAGTGCTTTGCTGTTATGCTCTAAATTGCTGCCTGCGTTCACAACAAACTCCAAATTTCCTTTAGCTCTTTCGATTACTTTCTCTCTGTCCTCTTCGTACTGTTCGAAGTCTAGGTGGCAGTGGCAGTCGACAGGCTTCATTATCTCTTCTCTCTGTTCAGCTTTGATCCGGTGGCGCCGGTCTGTCCCATGTATTTCACGTCTTTTTTGTCGCCGTAAGGATTTTCCACCTCTCCTTCCATGGTCTCGAACGCTACCTGGCACACACGGTCTTCAGGATACATTCTTACCGGTGCATTACCAAGGTTCTGGATTTCGAGCGTGATATCTCCTTCAAAACCGGGGTCAACAAATCCTGCTGTAGAGTGAACGATTATTCCAAGTCTTCCGTAACTACTTCTACCCTCTACTCTTGCAACCATGTTGTCAGGCAGGTTTATTTTCTCCAGAGTTGAACCAAGGATGAACTCGCCGGGGTGGATAACAATACCGTCTTCAGCAGTATGTGTTTCTTTCTCGATGTATTTCTGGTATTTTTCCATGTTTTTCGTGTCGATTATATCGAGTTTCCGGGTGTTCATGATGCCGAACTCGTAGCCCAGTCTGAAATCCATGGATGCCGGACCGACCTGTAGATCAAGATCGATTTCAGGACCTTTCTTGCCTTCAACCGCGCTTTTCTCTTTTACGATTCTCCTTATCTCCTTGTCCGACAGTATTGCCATGGTTCAATATTGGCCACAGGTTCTTTTATTTACTTCAAGCTAATTCGTTGGCATGAGAAAGAATATTGTTTTTCTCCTACTGATTATTTTTACAGCTTTATCTGCAGCGGAAGTCCAGTACAGTATTGAAGCGGACAGACAGGAAATCTTAATGAACACTACAGTCAAGTTGGACTGCCAGGATGACTGTCCTGTATCAAACTGGAAACTTGACTGGAAAATACCTGAAAACGCTGAAATACTCGGCATAAACGATTCTCTTGGACGGGTAGAAAGCTATACTGTTTCTAACGACTCCGTAGTTATATCCACGAATAAAGGCAGGCCAAGGAATTCAGAGACTCTGATAATCAAGATGAGAGTGAATGAGGAGGCCCAAAATATTCACGAGGACTGGCACAGAAGAGAGCTCTCACTTCCAAGCTTTAAAGGAGAGAAAACTACGGGAACTGTTAAAATCGAGGATTTCATTTCTGGATGGATCGGCTACGGGTTTGTCTCGTCCTATAACGGTTCTGAGATGCGTTTCAGGGGGGAAGGTCCGACAAATATCAGGCTGAACTTTGGAGATGGAAATAGAACAGATTATTTCGAGTTCTTCGGTTCGACGCCTAAGAATGCTGATGAAGCCTACACTGTTGCAGTTGGAACTATCGGACAGGTACAGGGTTTCGAAAGATTTCCTGCCGCAACTCTTCCATCAGATAAGTATAATGAAACTGTCAACAGGTGGAGTGCCGGAGAATATGTTTCAGGCAGTATCAGGTTGAGAGAGGGTTTAGGTAGAAGCGCTTTGCCTGTTCTTGCGCACGAAATAGTCCATGGTTTGAATGATCGAAAGCTGAAGTGGGATGCAACGAAGTCATCATACTTTGAGGAAGGTACTTCGGAGTACGCTGAGTTCTTAATGAGGAAGAAACTCTACAACTCTGGGAGAATTGATATTGGCCCAAGATCGTTGTTTGGAGATAAGAAGGAGTATAGGTCCGAGATAGAGGGTGAAAACGTTATCTACTCTCTTGAGCCTAAAGGTTCACAGGAGGTGCTTTGGCAGTACTACAGTAAAAATATGAGCTTCATGAAGAACTGGAATCCCCACAATTTTGCTGATTACAGAAGTTTCGGATATGCTTATTCGGAGCTAATCCTGAGAAACTTTGTGAGAAATAACGGTTCGATCTATGAGCTTTATGAGGGCATGGAATTTGATTCAAAGGTTGATAGTCCCGATGAGAAATGGGAGTTTTTCAGCCGGAAGATGGATATGACACCTTGTAAGTTTGAGGATAGGGATAGGTTCGAGAACTGTCTGGAGAAGGTGAATAACTTTGATTACCCGGTTTATACAGCTAAACCGGAAAAATCTTCACGGACTCTTCAGTTCCAAAAGTTAAGTCTTCCTGATAGAACACAGAAAGTTGGGAGAAAAACCGGTTTACTTCAAAGAATAGTCAATTTCTTCGAAGATCTGTTCTCAAGCTTCTAAGGGATTGAAGGGTTTACATAAACAGGGTGTCAACTTTCCAGTATGGTGGCCTCTCAACTAATCCAGTTTGTTATTGAGTACAAGTTATTGGCTGTTGTAATTGGCATGGTTGTCGAGGAGGTTGTTGTTCCAATACCTTCGCCTATTATACCTATGGCCGCCGGAGCGTTCCTGGTTGAATCGACTTCTCTAGTGCCTGCTATTTTAGAGGTGTTTTTCTGGATCGCTTTACCTGCGTCTATAGCTTCTGTTGTAAGCTCTTACTTTGTCTACGGAATAGCTTATAGGGGAGGAAAGCCTATAATTAAGCGTTATGGAAAGTATATTGATGTCTCATGGAATGAAATCAAGGGATTGGAGAGACATTTTGACTCTGGCCGTGAAGGCTACTACGTAGCTTTGTTCAGGGCGATCCCGTTAGTACCTCTATCACTTATTTCAGGTAGTGCAGGGCTTTTCCGGATGGATTGGAAGCGGTATGGTTTCTGGAGTTTTGTTGGAATGCTCCCTAGAAACTTCGGGCTGGCGATGGTAGGCTGGTACGCCCAGAAAGGCTTCAGGGATATTGCTTCAAGGATTGATAAGGCTTCGACGGCTGTAGCTGTTTTTATCGTGTTACTGGTTGTTGCGGTTCTTGTTTACCGGAATACGAAGGATCTTTACAAGCGGTTTCTGATCGAATAAGCTAAGCCTATGTGATAAAAAACAGCTTTTCATAGATATACAATATGGTTAAAGTTTCTTGGCGGGGAATGGCACCGGTTCTTCTCACACTAATTTTGATCTCTATTTCTGCCGGCAAAGTAAACCTGAAGACAGGGCCGGTTGAGCCAGGAAAACCATCCATGACTGCTTTCGGAACGGAAAATACAGAGCCAGGATACCACATCGTAGAGTTCGAGCAGCTACCGGACCGAGCTAAGATTAATATCAAGGGACTGGAACTATTAGGATACATTCCTGAGAACGCCTACTATGCTGATCTTACACGAAAGGCGATACAGAAGCTGGATAACAATCCCAACGTACAGGTTCTCGATATTGATTCCCAGCACAGAATATCGCCAGCCTTCAAAGAAAAAACCTTAGACACATCAGAGACTAGAACCCTTTACGTTCAGTTCTTTAACAATACATCTCCCGACCAGAAGCAGAAATTTGTCGGTAAAAACGGCAAGCTGATTTCAAAAGGCATTAGTTGGAAGATAAAGACGAACAAGGCTCCAGAACAACTTGCTAAAGGCCCTGTAAAATGGGTCAGGCCGATACCACCAGCTCTAAAAGCTATGAACCAAGGTTCCCGAGATCTGATAGAGGTCGACATGTTGGAGGAGTGGGACTCAAAGCTGAACGGATCAGGATTAACAGCAGGAATCTGGGACGGAGGATGGGCCGCAAAACACATGGATCTTAACTACTCAGGAAAACTGTTTAGAGGGGATGCAGGATGTACAGAAACATACTGCCAGATCAGCGACCACGCAACTCACGTCGCAGGAACCATGCTAGGTGCAGGAATTAAGAACTCTCAGTACAGAGGTATCGCACCTAACGCCTCTCTGGCTACATACGAGTGGCCGGAAAACAATTCAGAACTTATCAACGAACACGAAGATGCTGTAAATAACTATAACGCCGAAGTGTCACAGAACTCTTGGGGCTTCGATCTAAGTTGCTCCAACAACTTTTACTTGGGGGCTTACACCTCAAGAAGTGCGGGATACGATGACGTAATCGCTGGTGATACCGTAGTTGAAAAAATTCCTGTAGTGTTCGCGGCAGGAAACCTGGGAGGCTGTAGCGGAGATAACAGTACTTTAACCGGGCCGGGCGCGACAGCCAAGAACACGATAGTTGTAGGTTCTCTAGACGGGAAAAGAACCAGATCAAGCTTCTCGTCTTACGGCCCGACAGATGACGGCAGAATAAAGCCGGATTTGATGGCTAAAGGAGAGTCTTTAACCTCTACCATTCCCGGAAATTCGTACACAAGTAAGCAAGGTACCTCGATGGCTGCTCCTGGTGTATCCGGCGCAGTATTACTCTTGCAGCAGGAATTCAGACAGGAAAAGAACCGGAACGCGACCCCTGCAGAGCTAAGAGGCATGTTGATCCAGACAGCAACCGATCTTCAGGGGCAGGGACCGGACTATGAGACGGGATGGGGTCTAGTAAACGTATCAAGGGCTTTAGACTACCTGAGATCGGAGGAATCTGGAAACCTGATGAGAAACGGTTCATTAACTAACGGAGAGAAAAATACATACGATCTAAATGTTGAAAGTTCTGCTAACATTACTCTTGTCTGGTCGGATCCTGCAGCCGAAAGCTCCTCGGGTTTTAATCTCGTGAACAATCTGGATCTTATTGTCAGGAACTCGACAGGACACCGTTTCTATCCTTGGACCATGAACTCCTCGAGAGCATCACAGGATGCTTGGAGAAACAAGTCAGACGACCTAAACAACGTAGAACAGGTATACATACCTGAAGAAGGTCAGGTAACCGTCGAAGTTAAAGGCACAAAAGTGCCGGAGCCTAGTCAAGACTACACCTTGCTTCTGGACAGCAGTATTTACACAGTACCTGATCTAACAATCGAATCTCCTGACAACAAAACATACACGAATAAGTCGATCTACTTTAACGTCTCAACGGATATCGATATTGAGAAAGCTGTTTACTCGATTGATGGAGGCTCAAACAAATCTATGGAAAATGATTCTCAGACTCACTTTTTCAAAAAGCAGGATGTCGTGGATGGAAGCCATAATGTAAGTTTCTACGTGAAACATTCTACCGGCGGTTGGAACTCCTCAACAAGGTACTTCTCGGTTGATACTGAACCGCCAAAGCTATGGTTATACAGCCCTGAAAACAAGGCATATTCGACGGATATAATCGACCTAAACTATTCCACTAAGAATGCTGACCGCGCATTTTACAACAAAGGGTTCGGCAACACAACTATAACAGAAAATAAGTCATTCGAGTTCTCTGAAGGCTCCCATGACATTAAGTTGTATTCTGAAGACGAGCATCGTAACCTCAACTCAACTAACAGAAGCTTCACAGTAGACACAGTGCCAGAAATCAAGCTTTACTCGCCCGGTAATACGTCATATTCCGGTAGTTTAGATCTTAACTACTGGGTTGATCAGAACGCCACAGTAAAGTACAACCTTGGTTCAGGAAACCAAACAGTTAATGGAAACACTTCTCTGAACTTGGAAGACAGCTCTTACAATTTAACCGTCTATGCTACTGATCCTAAAGGTAATACTGATAAAGCGAACGCCAGCTTTACTGTAGACTCGAAGAAACCTGAGATAACTGTTAATGCTCCTAAAGGCAATTACAGCGAAATATTCGGCGAGATAAATATCTCTGTCAAGGACAACAGCTCGATTAAATGGGCGAAAGCCGAACTCCAATCATATGAAGAGTATATAGCAGGCGAGAAAGTAGCCAACTACAGTCTTATCCGGAATAATAGCTTTTTCTATAATCAGACGGTAAGCTTCAACGAAACTAAGTACAATACAACCTACTACGTTATGGATGAGGCAGGAAATCTTGGGAAACTTTCAGACTCTTTTATTATAGATGATACTCCTCCTTCACCCATTATAAGGACGATTGATAACACTACATACAATACGGAGGTTCTCTGGGCCAATATGACCTCTACAGAAGGCCTTAAATCCGCACAACTATTCATCAACGGAACAGAAAGAAGCTTCAACCGGGAGAACTCAACTTTTTACTACTCAAAACTTAATCTAAAGCCTGGTAAAGCAAATTTATCAATAAATGCAACGGATAAATTCAATAACACGTACTTTGGAAGCGCTTTCTTTACTATAGAGAATCTTCCGCCCTCTATAAACAGAGCAAACCCAAGAGATCTGTACAAGGTTAATGATACAGTTAAAATTGGTTATAATGTTAAAGAAGAAACTCCTGACTCCTTTAGTCTAAACATCACATATCCTAACTCCACGAGCATTACAAGATACCTAAATAAACCTGAGAACAATCCTTATCCGACAAGTTTCAAGGTTACAGAGCTATTTAACTCGACCCAACAGATAGGAAACTATACTGTTGAAATTAAGGTAAACGACACCTACTCAAGAAAAACATCTGTTGAAAGAGACTTCGAGGTAAGAAAACCTGTTAACCTAACTTTAAACTTCTCCGACGGCGAGAACAAAACAAAGACTGATTACAAGTTGTTTACTAAGAACTACACAGCAAACAAGTCCGGAGTCTCCAATACCACAGAAGAAGTTCCAGAAGGAATATGGAGCTTGGAGATAGGTAACAGTTCAAAGGCCGTCCTGAAAAAAATTAACTTATCGAGAAATACTAACGCTACAGTTAACTGGTCAGAAAAGGTATCAACTAACAAACTCGAAAGGGAAAACACGGAGTTCAAGGAGGTCTTGGCAGCGAAGACAGATCTAAACTTCTCAGAAGCAGAACTCGAGATAAACTATACTGAGATCGAGAATCCTAAACTGCTTAGATGTGGCGACTGGGAATTTAGTTCCGAAAATTGTGGTTCTGATTGGCAGGAAGTCAGCGATGCAGATTTCAGTTCAGGTACAGCTAAAGCCAACATCTCAAGCTTCTCAGCCTACTCCGTTGTAAAAGAAACCGAGAGCTCTACTGATTCCTCCGGCGATTCTGGTGGTTCGGGGGGTGGCGGAGGATCGTCCGGAGGCGGCGCCACAGGTCTATCAACTTCCCAACAACAGGCGGAAACCCAGATCAAGGAAGAGAGAACGGTCGAAAACGATCAAGCGGTTTTCAGAAATATCAACATAACTAGAAACAAGAAATTGGACCTTGAAGGCTTGGAAGGACTTGATTCGATAACTTTGATCACATCGAGTAGTGAGAGTAGGATGAACCTTACCATAAAAAGACAGGCGTTTGAAGTGAACGATTTCAGGATACTTAAGGCTTACAATCTTGACTCGAGTCTACAGAACAGCCGTTTCAGAATAAACTTCTCGGTCGGTAGTAATGTCCTGAACAATTCAAATCTGAATGTCTATGATCGGAGACAAGGCTGGGAAAGTACGGATTCAAAGAAACTAGTGGAAGAACCAGATGAAACATATTTCAGTGCAGCACTGTCGGCACCAACTGAGTTCGCGATAGGGTTACAAGAGATAAATAATTCTCCCGCCAAAAAGCAGTCGACGGTAAATAGAACTGAAAAGAAAAGCTCCGACCCATCACAGAGACCGCAGAGCCTAGTCTTGCCTGTAGTCAGTATATTGTTACTTGTGCTGTTCGGATCCGCTGGATATATAGGATTCAGGATACACAAGAGAAGAAGTTTGAGAAAGAAAATTGAACAGATCACTTCAGAGATGAAAGAGAATCTACAGGGTGGCGGAAAACTTCCGAAGGATTCGATGGTGAAGGTAGAACATGCTCAGAAAGCTATGAGGCTTGGTAAATATTCGAAGGCGGAGAAAATAATGGAGGAACTAGAGTCAGAGCTCTAGTTATGCTCCAAAGCGTCAACCGCGATCGCTGCAGCGATCAAAGGCTCTGAAACTTTCTCGTCAAACTTTAGATCATAGACATCCCTCAGCTTAAATCTTCCGTTAAGACTTCCTATCTTCTTTTCTCCTCTTGATATATCATACTTCTGTGGTATCAGGTTCAGGATTCCAACGAATGAGCGAAGTACTTCAAGTCCGAAGCTTTGGCTCTCAATCCTTGCTATCTCTTGACCTTCCGAATCCTTTACTTTCCAGTCATGTTTGAAAAAAGTGAACTTCTTCTCAAGAGTTGCAAACGTTTCACCGGTTTCTTCGTCAATTAATGCATAGTCTCCCGCTATATCCATCAAGTTTTGGGCTTTGATCCTGAAAACTGTGTTGTCATTATTATCAGTGAAGGGGAACTCTTCCTTCACCTTGAAAAGCTTCTGCTTTGTTTTAAGGACAGTGTTGCCGGATTTATCTTCAACTCGGTACTTGTTTCTGTAAAGAGACTGTTTGATAACGTAGTGGTTATCTTCTAGTTCTACTCCTTTAATATCAAAGTCCATGCAAAAAGAGTTTTTGTTGGAGATTTAAGGGCTTATCTAATCCTGTATCTCAGAACTGCCGCAATACCTCCCATGTTCATCAGCCTCTGACCTTCCTCGTGGTCGGTAGAAATTATCTCCATGTCGGAACTCATCTCCTCGGCCTTCTCAGCCACAACATCAATAATATCGGAAAGCTCTTCCAAATTCATCTCCTCGCCACATTCGTCACAATCGATCGAATCATCTATCTCAGCTTCTTCCTCGAAAACAGTCTTCTCATGCCCATTATCACATTCGTACTTGGCTTCGAACATGTCATAGTCTTCTGAAATAAGCACCGTATCGACAGCACCCATCTTCAAAGCCTTTATGACCGGTTCAAGTCCGTACTCGGATTTACCGTTCTCTTCTTTCAAGTTCTTGAAGAACCTTTGAACCTCCTGCTTCTCAAGAACAGCTTGAGAGTCCTCGATAGATTCTTCTGCCCTATTTACAAGCTCTTTCAAAGCTCCTTCTCCTGAATGTCCTAGGCTTTCTCTAGTAATAACTTTGTCCTGAAGTTCTTGGTGTAAGTAGTCGTCATCCAGAAGCTTGTCCTTCACAAATCCCGGTCCTCCGACAATAATACCGAGCAATTTGTCATCCCTTGCTTTGTCAAGGAACGCGGTCTGTGACTTGTCAGCGATCTCTCCAAGGAAAGACTTCAACATCTCTTTACGCAAACGTGCGAATCTCTGGGCAGACTGGCCTCCTGCCCTCGTTTTACCTGGCACTTCAGAGTCTAATGTGTAAGCTGTCTTGATCGAGTTTCCCTGTAGGTAGCCTATTGCGGCCTCGTTCTTGTCGCAGACAATCAAACCGTAGACCGAGTCATCCACGATCATCTGCTTCAAAGGCTCAAGAACAAACTCCTTGTCACACCGGTAATGCCTGGACTCAATCGGTTGTGGCGGCACGACCTCCCAGATCTTGATGTCCGGACGTCCTTGAGTATCCGAAACGTTTCCTGCGAAGAAAGCAACACCGTTCTCCGGCGTCTCATGCTCTTCCTGAACCTTCCTGCCTATCTTACCTAGAGCGTCTTGGACATTAGTTCTCGTATGTTTCGACTTGATGTTCTCTGCTTCACTCTGCTCCGAAGTTACGAACTCCGAGATCTTTGACATATCGTAGCCAGCGGGAATGTAAAGCGAGACAAGCTCGGTGTTCCTACCTCTAATATCTTCAAGCTTGTTCACCAGCTTCTTCAGCTGGTACTTGTTCATTCCGACATCGTCGTTTTGGTTTGGGTCTGTCATAGTTCGGGATTCGTGATAAATTCTTTTAACAGATAACCTGACTACAGGTTTTTATTCCACGCAGCGAATATCTTTGTATGCTCTCGAAGAAAACTCTGGTGGTTCTGATATTTCTGGTTTTTGGCTTAACAGTCTCGTCTGGAGCCGTCAAAATCACATCTGATAACGTCTATAAAAACGGTAATAGCTTCTGGCATCAAGGTATCTTTTCGCCAACTAACTATCTGCCGCTGGATGGTAGTTCGTCTATGAGTGGCGATCTCGATCTTTCAGATAATGCTCTCCTGAATGTTAATTGGTCTGAGAGCGATGATGGTCCTGGAAGCGAGATGGATGCTGACCTTCTTGACAATCTTAACCGCAGTGAATTCGCAATGAGAACGAGAACATTCTGGGCAGGGGGAGGATCCAGCACCGATTACTTTAAGATAGGTGAGATTACAGGAGGTCAGAGAGCAGACTTCAAAGCTCATATCCGGGCCTCAACAAGAGCAGCAAGCTCTGAGCATAGATCGGTAACCTTGAGAGGCAAGTTCATCCGTGATAACTACAACTATGAACACAAAGTTACAGGCACGACCTCATATAGCGATACCGTTGACTTCTTGGTAACTCGAGATACTTCAACTGACTACGATACTCATTATCTCTACGTTAGGGCTGATAGCTATACAAGCACTCCAATAACAATAGAATATGCCACATGGGGTAATTTTGACTTCAAAGAGATTGACCAATCTAATATAGTCGGAGAAGTAATTCATGATACAGGAAACAGCGGCGACAGTCCCTCGATGCGTCTCAACGTAGGAACCCTCAACGCAAATACCAAAAACTTTGTACAGAAGATTAACTCTACTTATAACGCAGTCTATACATCTCAAGAATCTCCAGATGCACGGGCGGTAGTTGAAGGAACTGAAAGGCTTGAAAACGGAACTGCGGAGGTAGATCTGCCAAACCATTTCACTAAAGTTGTCTCAGAAAGCGCTCCTGAACTTCTAATCCAGATAACGCCTCGTGACTATGTTCCCGGAAGCCTAGGTGTTACGCAGAGAACAAGGTCTGGTTTTAAGGTAGAGGGACCTCATGAATCTAATGTAGGTTTTGATTACCGGGTTACAGGAGTTAGAGAAGGAAAGGAGAACAAAGAGGTTGTAAGAAAAAAGTAGGTTGCCCGGTTTAATGTGGCATTCAATCCTAGAAATCGCTTTGGATGGCGACCCCTCCGAATCCCTGTAAAAACCAGAATTCTGAAGTTATAACAGGAATACAATTTTATTCCGGAGCGTGAAGTATTTTTCATGGATAATTTAGCTGAAAGACTTGAGAAACTGGAAAAGGAGATGGAGCAATTAAAGGCTGAAAACCAAGAGCTTAGGAAGGAGAAAAATAAATTAAAGAGAAAGATTGAATCAATCCCTGTCCAGGAAAGTGAAAATAACGAAGAGCTCTCTAGACGAAGTTTCTTGAAGAAAATCGGTGCAGGAGCTGCAAGTATAGGAGCGATGGGTTTGGCATCCGCTTCCGGACTTAAACTGACCAAAAACGGTGTCAGTGGAGGTTCTGGTATTGATTTTACTGAGACCAAATTAAACTTCGGTTCAAATGACCTATCTAACATCTCCCAAATAAGTACAAATTCACTGAATTATAATGTCTCTGGGACCTTAAACGCAGGGAATTTATCAAGAGCTGAGATATCAGCAGTTAACGGAAGTCTTGATAGCACTGGCACATGGTACGATGTCATCAAGGTAAGTTCAACGAACACAGTGTTTATTAGGGGAGGTATAGGTGCCGCTGATAAAATTCAAACAATATTTAGGGGCCATGTCAAAGATGGTTCTTCTCTCAACCTTTACCAGGGAGATAGCAATCATATTCGTCTAAGCGGAGGTTATATCCAGCTTAAGACCAGTAACGATACTTATGGGACAGGATATAGGTGTATAGTGGAAAAAATTAACTGATTAATTAAATAATTCATGATTACGAGGTCAGAGCACAGAATCTCATTCAATACATAATGTAGACATCAATTAGAAAGACTCAGAGATAAAAAGTTGAATCTGGAGAGGAAAAACCTCTCCTTGAATCACTCTTCATCTCCAAATAACTCCTCTACCTTCCACTTTGATAATTGGATGTAATCCGGATCCTCTGTAAAGATCTCCATACAGCTCGTGCCCTCGAAATTATCGAACTTCTCGATCATTCCTTCGAAGCCGACTTCTGAAGAACCGATAGGAAGATGCATGTCCCTACCTTCCCGTGTATCAGTGAAGTGGATATGCGAGACTAGATGCGAGTATTCTTCCAGAAATTCCTCGACCTCTTCCTGTCCAACTTCGGAAAAGGCATGACCTGTATCGAAACACATAGAGACACCAAGTTCTTCAAGCATAGGACCTAGTTCTTCGAGCTCTATGCCTCTCCAGTGTCCAAGATTCTCAAACACGATCTCTATTCCATGCTCCTTTCCAAGTTCGTCCAGCTTCTCGATCTGCTCAACTATAAGCTCTTCCTCGATCTCTTCGTGCTTTCCTCTAGTGTCTACGTGCACAACCGCTTTCTCCGCACCCATTTCCTCTGAAAACTCGAGCAGTCTATCATGGTATTCTAGTATCGATTTGTTTAGTTCTGGTACCGCTGTGGCCAAGACCTGTCTGAAGGGAAGGTGGACGACCAGGTCGAGATCAAGTTCTTCCAGCTTTTCGTTGACTTCTTCAGTATCTATTTCTTCCTGAAGTCTTTCTCCTTCACCTAGACCAAATTCAACGAAGTCCATGTCTTCTGCCATCTCAAGGTTTTCGATAAGGTCTCCATCGGGGCCGAGTGAAAGCCCTACACGCATCGCGTTTTCGGATGTCATAGAAAGAATTTAGTGACGGAAGCTTTAACCAGTTGTTTGGAAGGAAAAGTAGAAAAGGAAAAATTATTGGACGATGACGACCGAGTTCTCTGTCTCGATCATCTCGCCATCTCCCTTGTAGGTTCTTTCTTCGTGTACCTCGTACATCTCGGCAGGTATGTGGTGGTCTGCGGCTTCAAGCATTCCTGCGTCGATATGCCAGTTGTTTTCTTCTAAAGCGTCTTCTATCTCACCTATCGAGTCGCCGAACTTAGGTCCTGCCTTCGAGTAGTCCAGCTTGATCTCAACGATCTGTTTCTCTGTCTCAGGCTCCTTGGAGAGAATTTCAAGGTTCTCAACGTGCATAACTCCTTTTATCGCATCCGTGAATCCTCCTATCTCTCCGAAGACCTTAACCGTTTCGATTTCGGCGGTTGGAGACATCTGGTTCTGAGTCTTGTACTTCCTTAATGCAGAAATGACCTCCATCGCATTCTCCCCTTTCTGAAGCTCTGCCTCAACGTCCTCTGTCTCAGGCCAGTCACTTCTATGGATTGAAGAATCTGAATACATCTCTCTCCAGATTTCCTCGGTGATGTGCGGCATGAAAGGCGCGAACATTTTCAGGAACTTCTTGTGCGCAACCTTCAAAGCGTAAACCGTAGAAAGACTGGTTTCTTCGTCAAGCCTCTGCTTCGCGATCTCAAGGTAGTCGTCACAGAACTTGTGCCAGAACGCGACCCTTAACGTGTCCCGAGCTTTTGAATAGTCGTAGTTCTCCATTTTCTCCGTGACTTCTTTAACAGCCTGATCGGCTTCCCCGATAATCCAGCGATCGACTTCATCCAAATCTTCCTCATCTATGTCAGGCATGTTCTTGTTCCCGATCTGTTCAACAAGCTTCGAGGCGTTCCAAAGCTTCCTCATCAGTTTCTCTCCGGACTTGAGCTCGTCCTTCTTCATCGCAAGGTCGTCGCCGACAGAAGCGTTCGCGCTCCAGTAACGTGCGGCATCAACCGAGAACTCCTCTGTTACTTCGTCAGGTGTTGTAACGTTTCCTTTGGACTTGGACATTTTCTTCCTGTTCTCGTCGAGGATCATGCCGTTGATCTGGACCTCCTCGAACGGAACCTCGCCAGTATGTTCTAAGCATTTGATGACGGTGTGGAACAACCAGAACGAAATGATGTCGTGTCCCTGGTAACGAAGGTTCATAGGGTAAAGCTCCTCACGTCTTATATCCAGTTCGTCTTCCTCTTGGTTGTACTGGAGATCTGCGTTGATCATAGGTGTCAGACTGGAGGTTGCCCAGGTATCGAAGACATCGTCCTCAGGTTCAAACTCTGTCGACCCACATTCAGGACATTTAGCGACCGGAGGCTCATCGCTTAGAGGATCGACCGGAAGATCGGACTTGTCGGCGATTATCTCGTCGCCACATTCTTCACAGTACCAGACAGGGAAAGGAATGCCCGAATCTCTCTGCCTTGAGATACACCAGTCCCACTGAAGTCCTTCAATCCAGTTCTGGTAACGTGTAAACATTTTCTCAGGGTTCCAGTCCATCTGTTTTCCGGCTTCAAGGTACTCCTCTTTCTTATCCAAGAGTTTGACGTACCACTGCTCGGAAACCATGAACTCTAGGGAACTGCCACAGCGTTCGTGGACCTGGACCGTGTGATCAATATCTCTTCTATCCATCAAGTAGTCCTCTGCTTTAAGATCCTCTACAATCTCTTCCCGGGCTTCTTTGGTACTCATTCCTTCGTATTTCTCTGCGAGTTCTGTCATGGTTCCTGTCTCGTCAATAGCAACCTTCAGGTCGAGATCGTGCTTCTGATACCATTCAATATCGTTCTGGTCTCCGAACGTACAGCACATAACAATTCCTGTACCGGTCTCCATGTCAACCCCTTCGTCCTCGATAATCGGGACTTCACGGTCGAAAAGCGGAACCTTTGCTGTCTCTCCAACCAGGTGCTGGTTTGATTCATCGTCAGGATGGACGAAGATCGCGACACAAGCCGGTAATAGTTCTGGTCTTGTGGTGGAGATCATAACTGAGCCATTACCCCCGGTTAAAGGAAACTCGATGTCGTTGAAGTGCGAATGTTGTTCGTCGTCCTCTGTCTCGACCTGGCTGATCGCGGTCTCACATTCAGGGCACCAAATTGCAGGCGCTTTCTTCCTGTACTCTCTTCCTTTCTCGTACAGGTCGATGAACGAGAGTTGCGAAATTTTCTGGACTCTAGGATCAATTGTTGTGTATGTGTTGTCCCAGTCCATAGAGAAACCGAACGAACGCATTCCTTCCTCGAACTCGTTCTGGTACTTCGTACAAACTTCTCTAACTTTTTCCTGAAACTCTTTTCTCTCGAAATTCTGGTGCTTAATACCTAGTTCTCTTTCTGTAAGTCTTTCCGATGCGATGCCGTTGTTGTCGTGGCCGAACGGGAAGTAAACTTCTTTCCCGCGCATTCTCTGGAAACGTGCCTGGAAATCAGCCAGTGTGTTTCCATACGTATGGCCGAAGTGAAGGTTCCCGGATACCGTTGGGGGAGGTGTATCGATAGAGAAGACCTCTTCCTTTTCTGAGTCTCTTCCTCCTTGGTATCTGTAAACTTTGTTTTCCTCCCATTTTTCCTGCCATTTGTTTTCAACTTCATCCGCGTTGTAGTTTCCTTCAACCATTTTTAGTTGCCTCTTGTTCTCGGGATGTTCAAACCAGTATTAAATGGGTTTTGAAGCTGTGAAAGAGCTGTGTCTAGGTGTTTCAGTTTCATAGATAAATCACGAGAAAGATCAAGTGAAAGTTTAAAGTTATAGCGAAGGCTAGAAAGACTGTTCAAACGTGTTTCCGGGTACAAAGCGTCCACCCGATGTTGCCTTCAAACTCATGTACTAGATTGTAGAGCTGAATTTTTTAACAGCTTCCCGAAAGAAGCTACCAGAAATATTGTGTTTTGAGGCAAAGGTAACAAAAGCTTTTTATGTCTTGCCGCCCCATTAACTAATATGACAGAATCAAAAGCCCAAGAAGGTTCAGCCGGTTCTGACTTGGAAAATTTCAGAGATATGGATGGAACTCTTCAACTTGGCGATACAGAACTGGACGGCGTACCCTACGACGATATTGTTGAACAGTATGATTCCGAAGATGTAGACCAGATAGTATATCACGGTGACGCATCGAAAAAAGTCGAGAAGGGCGCTATAGGTGGAGACGCAGAGATAGACGATGATACCTACATCGAACAACTCGAAGAAACATATGAGAACTTGGACGAACTGGGAGACTACTTCGACGCAGACGTCCTCACCCTGCCCGGGAACCACGCTCCAGTCAAGGGCACACATTATAACGATGAGGACAAGATTGAGCGAATAGAAGAAAAATTAGAGGAGGAATATGGAGACTTTTCCGACTATGAAGGTAATGCGTTCGAGTTCTTCATAGACTCTCACGACAACCTAGTTAATTTTGTAAACTCTACTTACGAGACTGAAGACGGAAACACTATAATCGGGCTCGATACCCACATGGGGAACGACCATAATGAGTTCGAGCTGGAAGGCGATGTATATGACCTCCTAAAGAGTGATCCAGATACCGATGATCTCGGATATGAAGAAGACGATCTCAAAGAGGTAGCAGAAGTTATGGAGGGGGAAAATGAACCTGACTACGGACTTCTAGGAGAAATACCGCTTCTCGGAGGATTAGCAAAGAAGATAGGGGGCATGCTAGGATATGGGGAAGTCGATGTTGAACCAGAAGAAATCGACCTTGAAGACATACCTGACGAGCTCAAGACCGAAGAACACAAAGAACACGAAGAAAAAATTGAAGGGCTCGAAGACAGTGAAGAAGTAGAGAAGTTCATGGGAAGAGTTGACGAAATTGGAGAAATGATAGGAGAAGCCGAGGGCGACGTAATGCTTGTCCACCACTCAACTCCTTACAGTGAGAAAGACGAACATGGATCGACAGTCGTAACTGAAGTAATGAGAAAGTATGGAGAAGAGCTCGATGTAGTGACTGGAGGCCATAACCACGGAAATGAGATCTTTGAGCTGGGTGGTACAGATGTTGTAAACGCATCACAGACCTACACCGAAATAGGTATGGGGGATAAACTCCATGTAGAACAATACGAAATGGATGTTTCCGAGCCCGGGCCCGAACTATCTGATGAACAGAGGGGGACTATCAACGAAATGCAGACTGTAAGGGGCATCGAACAAGAAGGAGGGGTAGATGAGTTCTGGGAAGAGCATAGAGACAACCTGGAAGAACGATTAGATCAGCAAGAAATGGATGAGGACATGAAACAGCAGCAACTTGAGCTAGAGAAAAAGAAGCTTGAAGAGATATGGGGCCGTAGGGATGAGATTGAGGAAGAGTTCGAAGAAGTCAGAGAAAATGTAGAAGGTCGGGTACCGGCCTAGAAATCTCCTAAACTTCTATTGCCGGGAAACTCCATCCCATCTTCCGCCAGAATAATTTTTGAATCAACTTTCTCTTCGATCCACCCTTTTTCTGATTCCATATCTGATTCTAGAAAAGTCGAACCGAAATGAGTAAGTATCGCGGTCTTTGGTTCTATTGAGTTAAGTAGTTCTGGCACCTCATCTACCGAGGTGTGGCTGGATATCCCTTTGTTCCTAGGCCTTGAGCAGTAGACAACCATAATATCACAGCCTTCGTAGAATTCAAGCAGTTCTTCAGAGTATTCGGTGTCGGTCCAGAAACCTATCTTCTTCTTATCAGTTTCAAAGAAAAGTCCCTGTGTCTTCGGGTCGCTGTGAAACATTTGCTGCGACTCTACACTAACGTCTTTGAAATCGAACTCGGCTCCCTCGTCTAGCGTTTTCACTTTCCCGCAGAGGTTCTGGTGGTAGTCGCTGACTCTTTTTTCTATGTCTCCGTAACCTGATAGAACGCTTTCTGAGGCAAATAAGGTTCCCGGGTGTTCGAAACAGGTTGTCATCATCTCAATAATGGGTTCTGCGTCGCTTGAGTGATCCGGATGTCCATGTGAGACAACCAAAAGTTCTGTTTCCTCCGGATTTTCTAGTTCTTCGTGGCTTTCGACTAAAGCGCCTGGACCTGGATCGACGTGTATCTGTGTTTCCTCCGTCTTTACCACTATTCCTCCGGTTTTTCTGAGCTGTTTTCCTGTGGCGTATCTACCTCCGCCGGTTCCTAAAAATTTTAGTTTCATGATTTAGAATCCTGAAATTCACTGTTTTATAGTTTAAAACCTGACTGCTTGGTTATGGATCAATTTTCTGAAACCTCTGAAAGCGTTTTTCTAGGAGTCTACCTGGATATGCAGATTGCTTCTGAGGTTGATCAAGAGCTAGAGAGTTTCTTAGATTCTTGGGAAGGCGATTCATATCTTGTTCCTATGGACCCTGAGCCCCGGAAGGAGGATGTTTCGTGCTATGAATTTTTTGACCAAGTTTTGGATGAGAACGATCTTTCTGATATAGATTTTTCTGAGTATGAAGCAGTTGGTTTGGGAGGGTATGAGCCTTTGGTGAAGAAGATTGGTGCAGGGCTTGATGAGCGTTATGAGACTGAGGTTTTTGTAAATCAGAGCGTTTGTTTTTCGGATGTTCAACGTTACCTATTCTGAAGGTTTCTAAATTACCTGACTTGGTTGCGATACGCCATAACCTTTATATGTGTGACTAGGTAATAACAACATATGAGTCCGGACGTTCTATACAACGAAGCGGCCAGCGAAAGCCTCGAACAACTAAGAGACGAGGTCGGAACAAGAGAAATCCAGAAAAATAAAATTAAACTTGAAACCTGATTCAGAAATGGATTTTGAAATACTAGACTTCAAGTACAAGGATGAAACCTTCCAGGAAGGAGCTGTAAATACCGAATACGGCGTAATAAGCTTTACACTAAAGCAAAAACGTGAAAATATTGCATATTTCGAGACGGATGATGACTTTCCCGGCCATCTAGAGATTGACCTACGTGATGTAGAGAACCGTTTAGAAGGCCTTGAACGTGTATCCGCTACTGCTACTTTCAGAAACCTGGTAGAGGCCTACGATCAGGCAACTCAAGAATCGGATGAAAAACGTATATAGAGTTTGAATGAAACCGTAATCGAACTCAAAACCTACAGAAAAACCAAAGAGAGGTAAAAAATGACAGAAGATCTAACAGACGTGCCTATTGATGAACTAATACCGGCCATGGAAGAAACAGACGCATCCTATAAGTTCGACTCCCGATACTCTAATGGAGATAGCGATGTCAGAATTAGAGGCGAACTGAGACAGGAAGAAACGACTTACTCGGGAAGGGATATAGTGGTAGAGGACAATCCCCTTACAAGAGAAGCAACAAAAGTGGGGATTGACCACATTAGTTACAACTAGTTACTTTATCTCGCTCCCTACCTTCATTTCCTCTCCTGTTTCTAACAAGGAGACGTTTCCTTCTTCATCCTCGGCAACCAGGATCATACACTCGCTCTTCTCGCCCCTTAACTCGGCAGGTTCAAGATTAGCAAGTACCACAACTTTTCTGTCTTCGAGCTCTTCCTTCGAGTAATGGTTCTTTAGACCTGCACAAGTCTGGAGCTCTGCACCGCCAACATCAATTTTAATTTTGTAGAGCTTGTCGGCGTTCGGATGCTCATCGACTTCGAGTACCTTTCCGATACGGATCTCGTTCACTCCGAACTCCTCGAAACCGACTGTTTCAGAGTTCAAACGTTTCAGCTCATCGTTGACTTCTTTTTCCTGTTCTGTGTCGCGGTCTTCGTCGACATCGATTTTCTCGAACAGGATCTCCCTCTCACCAAGTTCATGGCCCGAGTCTACTCCTCCTAATAGAGGGTCCGAAAGCTCGTCAACACGTTCCGAAGTATCTATCTCTATGTCAAGCATGTCGCCGATCTTCTCTGAGGCCTCCGGCGTGTAAGGATACAAAGTGGCTCCGATCGCCCTGCACAACTGGACCGAAACATAGATTGTTTCCTCCCTTCTTTCCTCGTTGTTCCAAGGTTCTTCGTCCGAAAGATACTGGTCTCCCAGCCTGGCAAGCTTCAAAGCCTCGTCAAGAGCTTCCTTCAAATCATGTTCCTCAAACTTTTCTTGGTACTTTTCGACTATTTCTTCGGCTTCCTCGACGACTTCCTCATCGGCATCAGTTAGATTTGCGTCGGGAACCTGATTGTCGAACCACTGCTCGGCAAGACTTAATGTCCTGTTAACAAAGTTGCCTACAGTATCGTTCAGCACGTTGTTGATCTCGTTCTCGAAATCCTTCCATTCAAACCGTGTGTCGTGATGGTTCGGAAGATTCCTTGCGAGGTAGAAACGCCAGTAATCACTTGGATACATTTCAAGCGCTTCCTCAGTACTCAAACCTTTGCCTCTCGACTTTGAGAACTTCGTGTCCTCCGCCAGCAAGTACTGGTGGATAAACTCGTAAGTCGGCAGAGTATACTCCTCTTCCTCGGTGCTGGCGCCTTTCAACATGCTTGGCCAGATCACGCTATGGAAAATTGCGTTGTCTTTACCGATCGAGTAGTAGACATCGCTCCTATCGTTCATCCAGTAATCTTTCCACTCCTCGTTATCATCGAAAAGCTCTCTGGTGAAACCGATGTAGCCTATAGGCGCGTCAAACCAGACGTAGAGAACCTTTTCCTCAAACTCTTCGCCTAACTTGGGAACGTCTAAGCCTTCGTCTTCAATTCTCTTGTTCACTCTTTCAACAGGTACGTCAAAGCCCCAGTTCTGATCCCTCGTGATAGAACGGTCCTCCGCCTCTTCAATATCGTTTTCAACCTGGCTCCTCATGTTCTCAGGTACAGGATCCGACTTCATCCACTCATTCAGATCGTCCTTGAAAGGTTCAAGGTCAAGGAAAAGATGTTTCGTATCCCTAAATTCTATGTTGGAGTTACCGCAGATCTGGCATTCCTTGTTGTCAAGTTCTTGAGGTTCAACCAGTTTTCCGCAGTCGTCACACTGGTCGCCTCTCGCCAAGCCTCCGCAGTGAGGACACTCACCTTCAATATAACGGTCAGGCAAAAATCTTCTATCATTTAAACAGTACGGCAGGTTCTGCTCCTTCTGCTTGATGTAACCGCTGCAGTAAAGCTCCTCGAACATGTCGTAGGTCTGCTTCCTGTTGTGATCGCAGTCAGTATCCGAGTAAATACTGAAATCCATGTCAAAACGTTCAAGTACTTCTTTAGTCTTCTCGTGCTGCTCCTGCTTCAATTTTTCTACGTCCATATCTCTTTCTATTGATTCGAGTTCGAGAGGTGTGCCGTGGACATCGCTGCCACAGATGTAGACGTTGTCTTTTCCTTTAACATCGAGGTATCTGTGAAATATATCTGCGGGTAAAAGTGATCCTACGATGTTTCCTAGGTGTGGTACGCCGTGGATGTACGGTAGTGCTGAGGTAACGGTTACGCGGTCTTTAATTTTCAGTTCACCTAGAAGTAAAGAAGGAGAAGAATCTTTTAACTTCTTCTTCAGAGACCGGTGTAGCCTTCCACTGTTTCATTAAATGCGTCTCTAAAACCGGGTTGGAACTCGTATCCTTCGCCCTCGATATGATCCATCAAATAGTTAATCTGGTTCGCCAGCACAGCGGGATCGTCTACCAGGGTAGCGAAATAGCCTCCTTCAACTTCCGTGAACACGTCATCACCCTGATATTCCTCAGGTACAGGAAGTACATTATCAATATTTGTAGGGCTGAAGTACAAATTTTGGTTTACTTTGTTCAGGTCGTCGGGAAGGTCTGGTTCAACCGCTAAAAGAACATAGTTCACGGGAATGCGGGAAAAACCAAAGTCCATAAGTTCAAGAGCTTCTTGTGCCAGCTTAGCGCCCTCAACGCCAGGAGTATCAAATTCCTGCTGGGCGTAGGATTCAAGCATCTCGATCGTAGTATCAGGGAAATCCCAGAAATCCATTCTAAGACCTGGTCTGGAGACGTCATCCCATCTTTCAGATTCCTGCATGAAATCCGGTAAACTATCTAAGGACGGATCGATCTGTCCTTCAACAAAATTCTCTATCCTATCAGGGTAGGGACTATCTTCGAGATCGATTTCGTTTACTGAATCCATCAACGTATCCATCCTATCTGTATACTCGAAGTCCATGTATTATTAAGTGGTAGCAAAAGCTTATATTCGGGAGGTTAAACAAACTTCGTTCTCAAACTGTTGAGGCTGGAAATACCGAAGTCAGGTTTCTGTATGTCATCAGCCCTCTTCAGCTTCTCTCTGGTTATTTCACCTGACATGACTGCGCCTGTCTTCATTCCAAGTCTGTTACCAAGCTCGATGTCCGCCAATCTGTCCCCCACCATTAGAGAGCGATCGGGGAAGAAATTAAAGTAGTCCTGAAAAGCATCAACATAAGCTTCACCCGGTTTACCGGTTAACACAGGGTCATAACGCTCAAAGCCCGGGTTGAACATCCCTTGGTGAGGTTGAGTGACCTTGGAGGTTCTGAACTTCTCCTCGGTCGAGCAAACATAAAGATTTCCGCCATCCTCAAGAATCTTCATCGCCTTCCGAGCCTTCCTGTAGCTGAACTGCCTATCAAAACCCATTACCACATTCTCAGCTTCATCAGTCATCTTCACATCATGCCTTTCAAGCTCCTCAATAAGACCGGACTCGCCAATAACGTAGGCTTTGTTGACGTCATCTTTCTCCAATCTTCTGCCGGTTACATGTCCTGCTGTCAAGATGTGGTCAGGTTCTGCTTCAATATCCATAGAAGTAAGCTTTTTGGCGTACTGCTCACGTGTAAGCAAAGTGTTGTCTGTATGGAAGTAAACCTGTCTATCCCTCTGCCTCAAAGAATGAACCAGGTCTTCTGCACCAATAATAGTGTCGTCCCAGTTCCAGAGTGTTTTATCCAGGTCAAGGAAGAAGTATTTGATCTCGTCCAGCTGTTCGTGAAGTTCCATAACCGGGATTTAAAGCTTTAAAGCTCTTATACCTGTTTATGCCCGGGATAGAGGAGGCCGCAGAAAAACTTTCAGAAAACAGCAGTAAGGACACTAAACTAAAGGAAAAGTTCGAAGGAATAGATACTATTGAAAGGGATGCAGAAGTCAAAGAATCTGCACTCAAGAGAGAGATAGAACTGAAAAACCCTGGAAAAGTCGCGGGTATAGACGGAGGATTACTAAAGAAGAGGTATTCTTCAGGCGACTTTGTGGCTGTTAGAGCGGTCGCGGCAATACTCGACTTCTCGAAAAAGGATATTGAGTCCACTTATCTGCCTTCTAAAAGTCCTGAACCTGAATACTTCGTCTTCAAACCTGAAGAAGCTGACTCGATAGACAGAAACGCTGAAACAAAAAGACTGAAAGAAGAGACCTCAGTAGCTATAAAAGCAACAGAAAAATCCGATAGAGTTTTCATGGATGGATCGGTGGTCCCCAGCTACCTTGAAGATGATGAGGCGATGGACAACTACACGGAGCTGTTCAAAATGGCAGGTTCCGGAAGACTTGTAGGGGTTGTAGAAGATTCTTATGGTCTCAAGCTTGCAGAACTTCTCGAGGAAAAACTGGGTATAGAAATAGGCAATATCCGGGACACTTTGTTGATGGATAAGATACTTGATGAAGGTGAAAGAAGCTTCGTCCGCCACTACGCAAAAGGTCCTGTAGAACATCCTGTACTAGGGAAGCTCGAAGAAAGGGATGTCAACAAGATCCATACTTTCTACGTGAAGCTTTCCTCGAAGGATCTTCCTTTAAGAATAGATTACTTTGGAGAACCGGAACATGCAGATGATATCGCCGGAGAACTGCTTTACATGAAGACTTCAGAACGCTATACTGTTCCCTCGCCGGTAGTTGAGGCAGATCGAAGGGCAAAACTTAGCGAGAAATATTTGAAGAGACTGGAGAAACGTTTTTCGCCTGAAGTTAAAAGGAGGGATCGTAGAGTTCTTTGAATCGTTATTTTTTATTCTAGAAATGTCCCTCTATTGATATAGGTATGTTTCGTTGGATTTGTTTGATAATTTTACTATCAGGTCTTCTGCCTGTAAGTGCTGCTCCAGCCGACAATCTAGGTTACTCTATTTCAGGTGAAGAGGTTATGGGGAGGCAGCTCACAACAGATTTCAACTGGGATATCACAGTAACTTACCAACCAATTGATACGGCTTTAGTTATTGACACTTCGGGAAGCATGGGCGGTGGAGCATTATCAAATGCGCAGAGCGGTGCAAAAAACTATGTTGATAACACAAATACTGGTAAGGGTGACGAAAACGCCGTTGTCTCGTTCTCCTCTGGTGCAAACACAGTTCAGTCCCTGACCTCGAGTAAGTCCCAGGCAAAGAATGCTATAGACAGTCTTTCAGCAGGCGGAGGAACTGATCACTCGTCGGCGGTATCGGAGGGACATGATGCCCTAACTAGCGGTTCTAACCCCGGCCAAGTCATGATCGTGCTGGGTGACGGATGCGGAGGTTCAGCAAGCACTCAAGCCGACCAAGCTAGGCAGAATGGTATCGAAATACACGCAATTATGTACGGTAGCGGTGCCTGTACTGGAGATTTTGAAAGCATGCTTACAGGGGAAAGCTGCACAACTTCTTCCTCGGAAAACGATGATGGGGACAGGTGTTGGTACGCCCAGTCCGGTACGGTTGACAAGGTTTATTCCTCAATTCGTGAGGCCGTGAAGCCGGAAAGAAGTGCGGAGCTCCACCTAGTTATGCCTGAAAATTCTAAATCATTTACTTACGGCCCTGATAGTATTCTTTCAAGCGGACAGAAAAAATTCGTCTTCGACATAGATGTGAAGGAGGGATCTAACACCTTCGAATTTCCGTGGCATTACACTTCAGAAGGCCAGAATAAGTTGTTAAAGACAGGTAACTCATACCTACGGCTGACGGAGAATAGTGACACAAATACATACAGCTTTTCTGCCGAGGACAGACGTGAGATGACTTACGTGGATTTTGGTATCGTAGATAGATCTGTATCTTATAATGAGAATGATCAGGGGGACGTTAAGGTATCGGTAACTGTTGAGAACAAGGGAAATGAACCATCTAAACAGAGGGTTTTCAGAATTGAAGATGCCTCAGGAAATAAAGTGGATCGAGACTTGCCGAGTTTGGATCCAGGCGAGCAGAAAACATACAGTTTTGAATTCTCGACAGGACATAGACTCTTCTCGGATAACGAACCGGTATTTGCTCACGTCGACCCTGAAGGGGAATGGGATTCAACGTCATATGGTCAAGGTAAAACTTTAGAGCCTAACGAGGCAAACAATAGAGAAGAACTTGGTTATCCCCCAAGACTTGTTTCTAGTTTTAATCCTTCGGAGTTAGAACACCCGGATTGGAACAGGGAGTTTGTAACTAGCTTTGATATCCAGCACTATTCAATTTCCGGAGTTGATGGCTCATTCAAACTAGAGGAAGGATTGGAAGTAGAAAAGAATGGTGCTTCGCTTGAAGAGCAGAGCTTGGCAGGAAATAGAAAAAAGTTTCTAACGGGAGATTTGGTTCCTGATGAGGCTGAGAGGTGGTACAACTTTACTTTCACAGTTCAAGGTCCTAACGGCGCCAGATCGGTTTACACAAAAAACTATTACGTTGAAAATCCGCCTCCAGTAATTACTGATCCTGAGCCAGATGATGATGGTTATGCTTTCCGTTATCCTGTAGAGTTAAGCGCTATGGTCGAAGATAGGAATAACGATTCTGTAGACGTAAGATTCTACAACGATAACACAGGATACCTAATAGGTGAAAAGCTTTTCGTGGCGGATGAAGCACGTATCGGTGAAGACTGGCGTGTCAGAGATCTGGGGCAGATGAGGTGGCGGATAGAAGTATATGATGGGGTAGATACCTCTATTGAGACGTACAGTTTTCAGAAAGTAATCGGTTCGAGTTTTAGGGTAAGACCTAGGATTGAATATGACTATGGTTCGCTGGTCACATCACATAAGAATGCCAAGGTACTCCCATTCACAGTCACGAACCTGGTGGACTTTAATGAACCAAGAGAACTTGCCGTGAACTTATCTGGTGTAGAAGCAAGATTTCAGTCAAATGGAAAAGAAGATATAAGCTTTCAGCTAGGGCCGGCAGAGTCGAAAAGGATGTTAATAGAGGTTACTCCGCAACCGCCTTCAGGAAGTTCGGAGGATAGATACCTCAATTTAACCACTAGAAACACCAACTTCGGGACTAAAACAGTTAGAAAACTTCCTGTTCTAGTAAGGGAATCAAACGCAAAATCAATTTCGAAAGAAGTCCCGGGTATAGGATTTATTCAAATCATATTCATTCTGTTTGTATCTCTCTCATTCAAGCTTGGGATAAATGCTTGGTGGAAGAGTTTTTGAACAGTCTAAACCCGTATTATAGTTATGGCAGATCTGGCAAAATTTTTACCTCTCATCTTGATTCTAGCCCTTTCCTGTCAAGCCGCAGCTGATACTGAAATATTAAGCCAGTCACACACTTTTGTAGACGGCAATAGCGATGGAGAACTGGTTATGGGGCGTATGATAAATTCTACTTTCCAGTATGACGTTCAAGAACTTGAACCTGTACAAGTATCGTTCATTATCGATGATACAGGTTCTATGGGGGGACAGATTGATGGAATAAAAAATAATATCAAGGAATTCTTCCAGGGGCTTGGTTCAGATGCAAGGGGCTCGATCGTAACTTTCAAGGACTATCCGGAGACCGATCAAACATTTACAACCAGTGAGAATACCTTGGAGTCTTCTGTTAACGGAATTTCTGCCGGTGGAGGCGGGGACTGCGCAGAGGATGCGTCAGGAGGGCTTTCAGAATCCTTGAATGATCTTAACTGGGACTCCGGTCAAAGAAAAATAATGATTCTCGTGGTCGGGGCAGGAGTTCACTCCCCGTCGAGCATAAGAACCATGGCAGAAAACCTGGATAATCAGGGATACAAGGTGTTCACAGTTACCGATGGACTTAGTTGCGGAGGTTATGATGCTGTAGCAAATGATCTTCCTGATACAACGGGAGGTTCACATTACTCTTTCGGAACCGACTGGGATCAAATTCTTGATGATATCTCCCAAGAAGCTGGGACCGGAGCTTGGGGACAACTACATCCCGTTTATGATTCTCAGACTCACTCCTTTGACTCTTATTCAGATGCCTCCGTCTATGGAAACGTTAAAGACTACAATATCTCAGGCATAGACCTCTCAGGGGGCTCACACTCAATAGAGTTCGTCTGGAGACCTACATCTTACGGAAGCTTTCCTGTCAAGACAGGACAGTCTTTCATCAAGATTAGAAAGGCTAATGGAAACTCGGTCGAATATGGATTTAGTGGTACGCAGCAAAGAAACGTGAAATACGTAGATTTAGCTATCCCCGACTACAGCATGGTAGAAACCAAATCAGATGGTACTGTCCGAATACAGGTAGAAGTGACGAACAACGGAAACGCAGCCTCCAAAGTTCGGAAGTTATGGATAGAGGACCAATCCGGCAGCAACAGGATTAAAAGACAGGTAACATCTTTAGATCCTGGTTCATCACAAAACTTCGATATAACTCTCTCATCTTCTAACAGCCTATTTTCCGATAATGAACCTGTTTACGCTCATGTCGATCCACAAGGCGAATGGGATTCAACTTCCTATGGAGAAGGAAACACTCTGGAGCCTAATGAAAACAATAATCGGGTGAATATTGGGTACCCGCCACAGGTTGTTTCATCTTACAGTCCTTCGGAGTTAGAACATCCGGACTGGAACCGAGAATTTACAACAAGCTTTGACGTTAAACACCATGAAGTCTCTGGTGTGGACGGCACTTACACTATGAAGGAAGGATCCGTCCTCAAAATCGATGGAGCTAATTTAAACGAGCAAAGCTTGTCGGGTGATAGGAAAAAGTTCCTGACAGATAACATAATCCCGGATGAGGCCGAGAGATGGTACAACTTTACATTTAGACTACGGGATTCAAACGGAGCCACTTCGGTATATCGGAAAAACTACTACGTCGAGAATCCGCCTCCGGTAATTAGCAACCCAGATCCCGAAGACGACGGTTATGCTTTCCGCTACCCTGTCGATATAAATGCGTTAGTTGAAGACAGAAATAATGATTCCGTCGATGTTTCATTCTATAACGCGGATGATGGGACCTTGATAGGCAATAAGCTCTCTACATCTGATGAGAGGCGTATTGGAGAGGACTGGCGTGTAAGACAACTCGGACAGCTGAGATGGAGAATCGAGGTTTATGATGGTGTGGATAGAACCACTGAAACGTACTCTTTTGAGAAAGTAATTGGTTCAAGCTTCAGAGTAAGACCAAAGATAGAATATGAATATGGCTCACTGGTTACCTCACATAAAAATGCTAAAGTTGTACCGCTAACTGTAACCAACTTGGTTGACTTCAGTGATCCGAGAAAGCTGGCGGTAAATCTTTCAGGTGTAGAAGCAAGATTCCAGTCAAATGGAAAAGAGGACATAAGCTTCCAGCTAGGTCCTGGCGAATCCAAGAGACTTCTTATGGAAGTGACTCCTACTGCGCCCTCAGGAAGCTCAGAGAAAAGAGAACTTGTGGTAACAACCAGAAACAGAGAGTTCGGGACTAAAACAGTTAGAAAACTTCCTGTTCTAGTAAGGGAATCTACTGCAACCTCCGTTTCTAAAGAGGTTCCCGGGCTCGGCTTTATCCAAATAATATTTGTTATGCTGGTGTCGGGTCTTCTCTATTCTGCACGACTCTAACAATATATCCTGCTACTCTGTTCCTCAGCTTCTTTGACTTGAAATCTGCCTTTTCGTCAAGTTCTTCCTTGTTTTCTTCGAAGTCTTCTGAGAAGTTTTCAGGATCAGCTTCAACAAGATCCTTTGCGAGCCTCTTGATGTATGTTGGTCTTACACGTCCCATATAGAATGAACATACCTAAAACTTCTTAAAACCAGACCAGTTACGACAGGTTTAGAACCTTTTTCGCGCCACGGTGAACTTCTTCGTTCTTGTCCTCATCCCTAATCATCTTTTTCTTAAGGAGCTCTCCATAATTTCTATCAGAGTCAGACGTCTTATTCGAGAAATAACCTAGCTGTTCTACTTTTTCAATAGTGAAGCTGTTATCTTCAGTTCTGATATCAAATCTTTCTATGTCAAGTCTCATGAACGGTTCGTGTCCCGTATTTTTCAAGAACTCTACAGAATCCTCTCTTTCTACTTCTGAGATTTCTCTTTGCGTTTTACCGTGTGAAACAAAGTCATGGATCAGGAAATCGGTTTCACCGGTCTCGATAACTGTGAATACGGAGCCGTCCTCCTCGAAGGAGAAGACATCGTTCCTGCCAAACAAAAAATGAGTCTCAGTAGACCTTTCTACAATTTCAGATTCCTTAATGGTTTCTCTGGCCTTAGATGTATCTATCATTTCCATATCAATCCGCCTCGACTCAAATCGACTTGACAAACTAATATCTAGAGATAAACATTTTTAAATCTTTTCCAAGTTATAGCTCGAACTTGGTGTTGATAAAGCCTTCAGTAGTTTGCTTGACATCCCAATCGCCCACAAAATCACACTCCTGAGCCCCATGAACTTCCTTAATTACTTCTCCAACTCCTGGAATAATTTCTAAGTCTTTAATTTCTGAAAGATTTACAAAATTATCGAGATCGCCTTCGTACTCTGTTTTCAGGTAGAAAAGAATGTAACGTTGCTCCACACCGTCCTCAAGCTCAACTTTCTTGTCAAATACCCCCATTTTCTCAAAACCGGAAGGCTCCTCACCTACTCTTTCCCTATAAATTCTTTCCGCTGTTTCATTCAGTCTTTCACGTGTTCTAACTTTATCGGTTGGAAGCCGGTACATGTTCTTGAAGATTGTCAACGGATTTGACTGGTACTCGAGGTAGACATCATCTCCGGAAAAAATTGCAAGGCTCAACAACGTCACAGGATTTGAGGTGTCAGCCCCTAGAAACTCTATAATCATCTCTCTACCTTTCTTAGTGGTGGTGTAAAGATCTTCTTTTTTCTCGATAATATCCTTATCCTGCAACTGGTTAATGTGGAAAGCCAGCTTGTTGCTTGGAAAGTCGCCTTGGAGCTCCGAAAAACTCTTTGTCTCCTCATAGCCTAGTTGCTTAAGTATTGAAACCTGTATCTCATGCAAGTTTGAGAGCTCCATTAAACCACAACTTATTGGTTAAAAACTAATATTAGTTCCGGTGTATTCAGACCGATTTAAAGAAAAAAATTCAAGGTTTTCGATCGCAGCAATACCGTAACCTGCGTCCCTGTGCCACTCAAGCCCTCTGAACTCTATAGGCTTGATCCAGCGGAAATCAGTATGTTCTTTCGACAGCTCAACTCTGCCTTCAAAGTCCTCAGTGAA
Source organism: Candidatus Nanohaloarchaea archaeon (assembly GCA_041639695.1). Classification (GTDB taxonomy): domain Archaea; phylum Nanohalarchaeota; class Nanosalinia; order Nanosalinales; family Nanosalinaceae; genus PL-Br10-U2g16. Next base: position 2,557 of record JBEQBQ010000007.1, on the reverse strand, counting down.
AAGTATATAGCAGTTTACCGTGTTTACGTGTTCGATCTCCATCCTTACCAAATCCTCCAGATCATTTACTTGGAGGTCTGTTTCCTCCTCTAACTCTCTCCTTGCGGCACCGAACCTGTCTTCTTCTTCCTCTATTATGCCTCCAGGTTGTTCCCAGCAACCCGACATTTCGCCATACCGGTCCACGACCTCTGAACTCGAAACCTTCAACCTTCTAGCCTTCTTCAAGACCAGCAATCTCCCGTTATCAGAAACCAGGGTCTTCTCCACATCGAGTTCATGTCCTTTACCGCTGTAATCCGCCTCTGTCTTGAGATAGCTATCAAGAAACCTCATCGGAACTACGTAAAGACCGGACTCAGGAGATTTTTCAAGATCAAGTAGTTCTTCGCCGGAAACCCAGCGCCCCTCATCGACACTTCCAGAAAAACTGTCAAAATATATCGTGTACCGGTTGATCTCTGTTTCTGTCTCCGTAGCTATACGCACCACGTCTCTTGGGTTCTCTACCTTGATACCTAGCTCTTCCAGGTATTTCACTAACTCAGAGAAACGGTTCTCAACATCTCCAAGATCACAGCCTGGCAGCTTCCAGGAAACCTCCGGATCTTCCTCACCGGCTGGAATTACAAGAAACTCTCCATCCTCGTTCCTTAGAAGTATCCTGCCAACGGTTTTCGCTTTCATAATTAGAACCTTTTTGTGGCCAGAGATTTATTTCTCGTAGTACTCGCCGGTTTTCCTCTGTTCCTGGTCCTTCTGGCTTCCTGGCTTGTTTGCCCTTAAACGGCCTGTGTCCGGGTCTTTCCTGAAAGTAATATCGACTTCCTTAAGGAAAGAATCCATCGCGTCACCGATCTGTGTCGGCTCCGAACCTATGCCCTCTATGCCAGGTTCGCCGGTGAATACCATGCCTCTATCGGCTACATAGTCTAGCATCATCAGGTCGTGGTCGATAATCATCAAAGGCTTTTCCTCCTTCCTCGCAAACCTTTTCAGCATCTTTCCAAGTTCGACACGTGATTCAACGTCAAGATAGGCTGAAGGCTCGTCAAGTAAATAGACTTCTGCATCCCTCGAGAGACAGATCGCGATACCTACTCTCTGCAGCTCTCCTCCTGAAAGCTCCTCAAGATTCTGGTCATATAGCTCCTCAAGACCTAAAGGTTCGGCGATGCGGTTCTCAAACTTCTTGTTGTCCGGGTTAACATGCTGTGAGATAGCTTTCCTTACTGTTTCATTCTCTGCCTCAAGATACTGTGGTTTGTAGGAAATCGAGACGTCCGGAGAACCTCCTTCTTCTGGTTCGATAGCTCCGGCAAGCATTTTGGCGAATACTGTTTTTCCAAGACCATTCTCGCCGAAGATAGCTAGAACCTCTTCCTCGTGAAGCTTTCCTGACTTAACTTCCAAGTCGAACTCGTCCTGACCAAAGTCCTTAGCCAGTTCATCGAACGAGAATACAACCGGTTTCTTCTCGACCTGCGAACGCTTTGTCCTGTCAAACTTGATAGAGTTCGACCTAAAACGGACATTTGAAGCCGGAAGATAACCGTCAAGATAATTATTAATTCCCTCTCTCGTCGAGAGAGCTTTCGAGACCATACCGTAACTTGCCTGCTCACCGTAGAAAATATGGATATTGTCCGAAATCAGGTCAAGTGTAGCAAGGTCGTGTTCTACTGTAAGCACGGTATTTTCCTGTTTTTCCCCTACTTCTCTGATCTTGTTTCCGGCTTTCAATCTCTGTTTAACGTCAAGAAAGGAGCTAGGTTCGTCGAACATGTAGAGCTCAGCTTCCTTCAGTAAAGTGGAGGCGATAGCAACTCTCTGGAGCTCGCCTCCCGACAGCTGCCCTAGTTCGCGATCTAGCAGGTGGTCAATATCTACTTCTTCGGCAATATTCTCTAGGTTATCTTCTTCGTCGACACCTTCTAAAAGCTCTCTTACTTCTCCCTCATACATTTCGGGAAGTCTTTCAACTTGCTGAGGCTTGAAAGCTGATTCAATTCCTTCATCCTCTAGTTGCTGGAAATGGGTCTGAAGACCTGTACCTCGGTACTCCTTCACAATATCCTCCCATTCAGGAGGTTCTTCGAAGTCCCCAAGATTAGGTTTCAGTTTGCCTGACAGAATATTAAGGGAGACCGACTTTCCTATCCCGTTCTTACCTATGATGCCTGTTACTCTTCCATTTTCCGGTACCGGCAAACCGTACAGTCTAAAGCTGTTGTCGTGGAACTGGTGGACTTTTTCGCCTTCCTCGAAAGGAAGCTGGATCATTTGGATCGCGCCATCGTAAGGATAGCGGTTGATAGCCATCTTATGGGCTTCCATCACTTTTTCATTATCTATGTGAAGTTCCTCGTTCTCATCAATATAGAAACCACCGTCCTGACCCGAACGGTTCAAAGGATCGTATTTGATAACTGTTTCACGGGCTAAGTCCGGTTCAATTTTCTCTTGATCGATAGTTACGATAAACTTCTTCGAGTTTTTTCCCGTAGACATAGTTCCAATTCGGGCGTGAAGATTCTTAATACCATTCGAATAAATT
>JBEQBQ010000006.1:0-60687 GCA_041639695.1 Candidatus Nanohaloarchaea archaeon | reverse complement strand
GTGAGCGAGAAGTTCGGAGAACTTGTCTCAACCTTCAACAGTTGAGATTCTCCCCTTAATTTATTACTTTTCTGAAAGATAAATTTGATTATGTCCGATTACCTTCTGGATGAAGCATACTTGAAAAATTTTACAGATAAAGTACCAGAACTTGAAAGCCTTGAAGCGGCTGCTAACATACTTAGACCTGATTTTGAGACTGAAGAAAACATTATTATTCACGAAGAGCCATACTGGTTTTCCAGCAGGACAGAACTTACAGCCGTGGACTCTAACAAACACGGAGACAGCGAAGAGGTCAGAGCCTACGCACGGGTTTCTTACAGTAGCAACATGGAAGCCTATCTAGACGATTAAGTGGCCTGGCCCGGGCTTTATTTATTCTGCTTACGAGTCTAGTTTTAGATGTTTGTAGGACACTCCTTTCTAGCAATCGCACTCACAGGCATACTTTCCCTAGCAATAGGTATAGACAGAGAAAAGGCTCTGGTCTTAGCCGTGTTTGCAGGATTATTTGCTGCGATGCCCGACATAGACATTATTTATGCTTTCAAAGAGATTGCCGGGATTCTTTCTCCCGGAAGCCAGGAAATCTTTGAGTCATTCTGGGCTGCATCCACAGTAACTCACAGAAACCTCACCCACAGCCTTGTAACAGCGGTTCTAGGCACAAGTCTGTTCACTCTCCATTACCGGTACAGAAATATCTTTACAGCTGTAGCCTCTGTAAGTATCCTAACAGGTTTCGGCTTCTTTTTCGGCGGCGCCTTGATCTCAACACTTGTAGCGCTTTTCGGCCTTACAGGACTTTTATTAACTGAGCTCGCATCAACCTACTTTGATTTTTCTGCAAGAGAATTTTTAATGGCTCCAACTTTAGGCCTTCTTTCTCATCCTTTCGGCGATGTTTTCACCGGCGTTCCACCTAACTTCTTTGAACCTCTAGGTGTAGTTTTTCTGACTGAAAGACTACAGATCTTTCAGGGCCCTGTTCTGAACTTTCTTGCTGTCTTCACCCTGGAACTTGCTATTATTTGGGCAGGTTTACTGACAATCTTCTACCTTAATCAAAGAAGTATTACTGACTCTGTAAGGCTTTCAAGCCTGATCGGCCTTGCTTTCGGTCCAGCTGCATTCTTTATACGGCCAAGTATTTCGAACGCGTCAGTCTACGTATTTTCGGTTTTACTGATTTCCATTACAGCGGTAACACTGCAGGTAGGGCTCGATATATGGAAGGATAACCATGAAAACTACAACTTTGAAACGGTGGCGCTTAACTTCGTGGTTTCGATGACAGCAAGTTTAGCAGCGTTTTCATTCGTTCTGCTTCTCTTCTAAAACAGGTGGCCTTTTTTTAACATGCAGCAGAACAAGCTTATAGAGGGAAAAATTATTCCTTATGCGCGAATATCTGGAATCATCGATATTTCTTGGGCGGAAGAAAAACGCAGCTCTCTCATGGATTCTCTCAGGCTACATGCTTGTTACGACAGCCAACATTCTTTTGGACGGTAACAGGCTCTGGAGCATTTTCTCTCTAACCGTTTTAGGACTGATACTTTTACCCGCCATAATTAGAAGCAACCATCTTGTAATGCCTCCATTCGAAATATTGTTACTTCTCTCAGTGCCGTTTACCTTACAAGGAATGGAGTTAGGCTTCATAGCCTCCAATACACTCAATTATATCACTGCAGCAACAGTTTCACTACTCATAATAACCGAGATAGATACATATACCGGTTTCAAGACCAACACCGGCTTCTCTGTTTTACTTGTAACCCTTTCAACTCTGGCGGTCGCCGCTCTATGGTCTATCGCAAGATGGATCCACGACATCTACCTGGGTTCATCATTCATCAATTCAAACGAAGTACTGATGCATGAGTTCACGGCAGCCCTGTTCGCCGGAATCTTCGCAGGACTAGTGTTTAATACTTACTTCAGAAGGAGGGACAGGAGGTTGAAAGACGTATGAAAATTAGAGACCGTCTAGGAATCAGCAAAAAGAACCAGAAGAGAGCTAGTCGGTTGATGCAGATATCACTGCTTTTCATGGTTCTTTTCGGAGCTTACAGACAGAACATGGGACTGTTTGTAAACTCGCTTGTCAGCTTCCTGGTAACCTTTATCCCGGGAATACTGGAAAGAGATTACGAGATTGTTATGGATCCTGCTCTAGTCTTATGGCTGACACTCGCAGTATTCTTACACGCGGCAGGAACACTAGGCCCCTACTCAACGATTTCTTGGTGGGACCATTTGACACATACTCTTTCATCGTCTGTAGTTGCAGCAGCAGGCTACTCCACGGTGAGAGCGATCGATGAACACTATGACGAGATAAAGCTTCCTGGAAAGTACATGTTTGCCTTTCTGATGATCTTTATACTGGCATTCGGAGTTGTCTGGGAGCTCTTGGAGTACGGAATCTCGCTACTTGCCGAAGTGCTTGGAACCGATACAGTTCTTACGCAACACGGTCTTAACGATACGATGAAAGACTTAGTGTTCGACACTTTGGGCGGGGTTGTAGTCGCTGTCGGAGGAGAAATTTATCTAACCGGTTTCATAGACGAGATCCGCGGCAAGATAGAGGCGGTAATGGAGAGTTGAAATCGATAAAAAGTCGAATTTCATTCTAACCGGAACTAGCGGAAAGATGCTCTAACACTACTTAAAATGTATCCGTGACTTCGTGTCCTGATGGCTTCCGATAAAGATATCCGGAAGATAAAGTCGATGGCGTCAAACGGCAAATCCGTAAACCAGATCAAGGAAGAACTGGATATACCTAAATCAACTGTCTACTACCATTTCCGGAAGGAGGTAGGGCAGAAACAGAAAGAGAACCAGCCAGAGATACTGGAATGTGAAGAGTTTAAAGGCGAGCTCTGCGGAATATTCGCAGGAGACGGAAACTTTCATAAACAGAAGGAAGGTCATTACAGAATCCAGTTTTTACTAAATTACCAAGATTCCTACTGGGAAGTACTGGAAGAGTTTTTTACTAGCAAATTAGGAAAGAAACCAATAATATTTCATGACAAGAATAAGTCGCTCACCACCCTTAGATTAACTCTAAGAAGATTTACCTAGTTTTGAAACAGAACCTCAGCTGGAAAAAAGACAAAACGGCAACTGTAATGCTTGATACAGAAAAACAGCTTTCTAGAGAGTTTAAGAAAGGATTTATTAGAGGTTTAATCGACACAGACGGCCACAAAGAGACCAAATTCAGGAGGTACATATATGGCACTATTAGTCCGAAACTGAGAGATAATTTTTCAGAAATCCTAACCGAACTTGGGATTGAACACACCAATTATTGCGAAAAGGCCAGAAAACAGAACTGGAGGGATATGTATAAACTCCGTATATCCGGCGATTCAGCCAGAGAATTCAACAACAGAATCAAGCCAAGACATCCCAAAAAGCAATATAACGACCTAGGAAACTAAAGGAAGTCTCGAGAAAACGTTGGAACGCGGAGCGCGGGATTTGAACCCGCGTTACCACCGCTCCGTCCACCAAAAACAGAGTTTTCAGTGGATGACAGGGTGGTATGATGGGCCAGACTACACTAGCTCCGCATCCTGTATCGTTGGATTAAACGTAAATTCTTTTAAACCATATCGAACCCCGGTTTTTGAGCGAATACTATGGAAACTCTTTGACAGCCGGGTTGTCTACGTAGTTGTTACCGACTTGGACTCTGTATCCTGCGTCCGTTAACAGTCTTTCTACTGCTGCGTCTACACGGTCCATCTCGAATATTGCATCTTCAGGAATTTGGTTGAGTATGATCCTGTTATTTTCTGATCCTAGTTGTTCCGGACTTGTTTGTGCAAGATGTTTGAGTCCTTGAGTGTCTTCAACTTCGTTGGAAGGTCTTACGCTCTGAACGCTGAAGTAGTCCTTTTCCGGAGAATAAGAGATTTTGACCTCGCCTTTTCTGTCTGTGACGCCATCCGGATAGACATCCATGTTTATCGAGAAGGATGTATCATCGTCCTCGAGAAGTCCCTGGACTGCTTCGGTTGCTGTCTCTCCGTATACAGGATGTTCGTTCCTTCTTTCTAGAAAAGCCCAGGTGTTATCTACAGTATACCCGTTCTCTTCCAGTAGTTCTGCGGCCTCATCAACCTTTCCAACATTTCCATTTAAAGGATTCATAGATAACACGATTGGTTTAACCAATAAATGCTTTGGATAATAGACGTAATCCAATCAGGAAAAGCATCAACAAAGTTATTTTCTCAAGTCGGCCTTCCTGAATAAAGTCGGCTATTCTCTGTCCTATAGCAATACCTGCTAACCCGGGTAGTGCTGCTAGTGCTGATATCATGAGCATGTTGCCCGAACTGTATAAACCTAAAGTAAACGACATGACTACTCTAAGACCGGAGATAAACAGGAAGATCATGGCGAGAACGCCAATAAATAGTTCTCTATCAAGTTCGAGCGATTCAAGGTATGCGACCACCTGAACACCTATATTAGTCGAGCCAAAAATCAGGCCCGAAATAAATCCTAGAGCTGTCTTAAAAATGGTTTTTTCCTCGAAACATTTGTCCGATATTATTTCAGAGATCTTATTGCCGTAACCGGTTCTTGAAACACTGAACAAAATTATGAAAACTCCAAGACCTGTTGCAATAAATCTTTCCGGCACCATGTCGAGCATAAGGACGCCCAGAAATGTCCCTGCCATAGCAGAGAAGACATAAGGATAAAAACGCTTGAAACACCTCTTGAAGGATGAAGAATCTAGTTCGAAAACCAAATCGATCTGTGCTGCCATTAAAGGAATTATAGCTACTACAACGGCTTCTGAAGCCGGCAAAAAGAACGAAAGAATGGATGTTGCAATCACGGCATATCCAAAGCCGTTCAAACCTTTCATTAAGCCGCCCGCCAATACAGCAGAGCAAATAAGAAAAAGCTCTAATATCACAGAGAATTCTTTAGTGAAATCGGTTTAAAAACCAGAGGTTATGGTGCGAGATAGTTTCCTACGGCCTTGAGGCTTGATCTCCAGCCAGTCCGTGATGCTTCGAGCGGTTCCTGTGGCTGTGTTGCTATACCATATCTGCCTGCTTTCATAGTTCTTCGACTGTTGGGCGAGAATTTTCCGGATTCTACGGGTTCAGCCGGTTCGATAAATTCAAGTTCTTCAAATTCGTCTCCCGTGTATGCCTTTCTGACTTGTTGCATATCCTGGTCGATGAAGACATCATACATGAAGACAGGTGGCTGAGGATCCTCCACCAAAGTCCCATCGGTTTGATTGACATCAGGATAAACAAATCCCAGTAGTTCTGTAGACTCTATATCAATTTCAGGCGATATCTCTTCCGCAACCTCTCTTCTTACTGCTTCAAGAGGCTCCTCATATATATCGATAAATCCCCCGGGGAAAGCTGTTTTGCCGTTTTCGCTTGAGACATCTTCTCCTCTTACACCCATTAGAAGTTTGTTATCAGAGGTAACAGTTCTTCCCACAACTGTAGGTGACTGCACAGCGTGCATGTATTCCGAAAAGGTGGTTTTACCAAGGTATACGTCCATATGGCCGCTATACCTTTCTATATGTTTTATGAAGGGTAGTTCGCCGTCGTGTTTTGTTGAGTCTTCTTCAATAACGTTTTTCCTGTATTTCTCAATATTCTCCTCTACTTTTTCCGCACCTTCTAGGTGATTTGGCTCCCATTCATCCTCTGTCTGTATGAAGTTTAGATCAAGAATCTCTTCGGCGTTTTCCAGATTTCCAGAGTTGCTCCCGTTAACCAACATAGGAGTAGATGAAGCCATAAACTTGAATCAATTAAAATGAACTAAATAGGATTTATATATTGGAGTATACCTTTTGCAGGGAGTTATAATCTTTAGTTCCGAAACTTCTGACATGAAACACATAATAGTTGGAGACGGTGTAGCCGGAGCCACAGCAGCGGAGGAGATAAGAAAGAAGGACGAAGATGCAGAAATCCATATCTTCACCGATGAAACGGAGCCTCTTTACAATAGAATCATGCTGAAGACCTACATGAAGGGAAGTTTGCCCAAACAGTACACCCGTCTGCACGATGAAAACTGGTACGACAAGAGAGACATCCAGCTACATCTAGAGACCAAGATCGAAGAAGTTCTGCCCGAGGACAAAGAGGTGGAAACCGAGAACGGGGACCGGTACGACTATGACAGACTACTGGTTGCGACAGGTGGCTCATCTAGGAAACTTCCTCAGGACAACGACTTTGACAACCTTTACTACATGTGGACGATGGATGATGCTGAAAGGATTAAAGCTGCTGCAGAAGACTCGGACGAAGCTTTAGTTGTAGGCGGAGGACTCCTTGGAATCGATCTTGCTGTCGCCTTCGCAGAAAATGATACAGAAACACACTACCTTATCAGGGGAGATAACTGGTGGCAGCGTGGACTCGACCAGGAAGGTGCGGAGATCATCCACAGGAAGCTAGAAGAGAAAGGAGTTAATATTGTAAACAACTCCGAAGTCAAAGAATTAGAATCAGAGAATGGCAATATTAGCAGAGTAATAGACAAAAACGGCGAAAAATTTGACTGCGACACCATAGCAGTTGCGATCGGCCAAACACCTAACTCCGACATTCTAAACGCGGATAAAAACAACGCAGGAATGTTGAAAACAGACGAACAACTAGAGACATCTATAGAGAATGTTTACGCAGCAGGAAACATGGTCGAATACCACTCTCCTGTGTTCGAAAAACGTAACTTTAACGGTTCATGGGATCATTCCGAGGCGATGGGAAGAACCGCAGGAAAGAACATGGCGGGAGAAAAAGAAGAGTTCAACTTCGTAAACACCTATGGCGTAGGACATTTCCAGGCACAGTTCCTAGCAATCGGCGACTGGACCGGCGAACCAATCTCGAAAAACTACGACGAAGAAAATCATTACAGAAGGCTTTTCTTCGAGGAAGATAGACTGGTAGGAGCTGTTTTGATTGGGTACACAAGAGGTCAAGAAGAGTTAAAGCGTATGATCAAGGATAAAGAGGAAGTAGAGGACAGAGAGAGTTTACTTGAGAAGAGCTACTGGGATTAGAGTTCAACTTCGAAATCCATGTACTCATTCTTATTATAGATGCTTTCGACCTCATTAAGTTTAGATTTGGGTAGATTTGCAGAAAGAAAATCGCGGAACTCTTGTTCATGTCTCACACGGTCAGTAAAGATCCGGGGTTCTGCCTCTAAATAGTCGTCAATTATCACTTCAGGCTCTGCAACCTGAACTTCCGGACACTTAACCGCATTCACCTCTTCGTAGATTACATGTAGTTCCTGTTCTCCTTCAGAAAGCATTCCTTCATCTACTGGCGTGTCTGCATAAGCCAGTATACTATCCCGATCTTCAAGCAGATCCGGATCACCCGTCATTAAGTAATCTACTGCAGCGGAACCAGAAAGCTTGAGCTGGTTCTTTACTCCTGATGGAAGTTCTTCCCAGTCTACTTTATAGGTTTCAAAGTCCTGCATCATACTCACCTGTTTCTCGCCAAACTATTAAGATATTCTCCGCTTGGAGTGTAACTGTTTGAAGATTTTCTCTGGGCAAAACTAGACCTTATTCTATCAACAGCAGCATCTAGCATATCCCCCATTCCCCGAATTTCACGCCCTAGACAGTTTTGAAGCTGGTTCTGTGGACCTTGATCTGCAACAGATTTGTAGAGATTATCGGGGCTGAATTCCATTTCTCCGGCCTCGTAACGTTTTTCTGCTGCGTAGATAAGGTTTTCTATATCCTGGAGATCGTGAGGTCTCTTCTCAGGAGCGCTGTTGTAAGCATCCAATTTTGAACTTATCTGCTGTTCTATACTAGGAATTGGAAGTTCAGTATCTCCTATAGCGACAGAATCCAGGTTTTCAAAGTCGAAGATCTCATCCTCTCTTCTTTCAGGCTCGACAACGTCGATTTTAACGCTTTCAGTTGGACTGGACTGACTGCCGTTGAGAGTTCCCGTAAACTTCTTCTTGTTTTGATGGTTATCCGTTCTAGATTCACGAAAGGTGCTTTCTTGATAAGGACCTTTGGATTCAAGTTCTCTGATGACCGAGCTGTAGTCTTCAAACTGTTCGGCCTTTAGGTATTTGTCAGTGTCATCAGTACCTCTCCAACTTTCAAATACTTCAATACCGTTTCGGTCCGTATATTCCTCCACTGTTTCATACAAACGTGCAAAGATAGTCCATCCTCCCATCTCTGTATGCTCTATATCTGCTTCTTCAAGTTCAGTAGTTAGGCCCATGCTAGCACAAAGGGTTCGGAACTGGTTATGGGCTGTTGTTTCATCTCCTGGCTTCGGGAAGTTGTTGTCTAGTTTTTCGAAATTCTCACCGTATTCCTGTTTGGCTTCCTCAAATAATTGGTCTAATCCGGATTCGACAAAGTGCTGGTTCATTAACCAGCTGTCATGATCGGCTTTTCTCTGTTTTGCAGAAGGCATAGTGTTACCTTATGGTCGTAACAATATAAAAGTTTTGGCTAACCAGCAACAACTCAGTTAGATAAATAAGAAAAAAGATGGGCTAATACTCTGCTTCTTCAGAGTACATTCTAACGAGATCAGATGTGCCTAGTGAATCGACAAATCCATCAACGTCACTCGGCTCAAGGCCTAGGATAGCTTCATCTACCTCTTCTGCCTTCCTCCTATCGATCTCCGAAACATCCATATAATCAGTATGTTCCATCAACCGTTCAGCCCTACTCTGTTTGTCCACTCTGGCCTTTTCACTTTCATAGAGCTCAAGAGCCTTACTGACCATGAAATCACCGAACTTCGTAATCTCTCCATCAGTGTCTAGATATCCCCCTTGGCCCGATCGATCAGCCTTTAGTGCAGACATAGTGGCGCTTAAAGATGCTGCGCTTCCATATCCGAGTTCTTCAGCCATCTTCTCGTTGTCTATACCGAAGTCTTCAACATAGTTCATCAAGGCGAGCAATCTGTTTGAACCTTCGCTGCCTTTCTTAGAGATTCCTGTGACTGCGGCAGCCTTAGCCTGATTCACCCAGTCTTCCATTTCCTGGCCTTTTCCAACCTTTACCGGAACATTTACGGGTCCAGCGATTTCTTCCGAGAGGTTTATTGAAGCTGATTCAATCGAGTTATCGAAGTTGAACTCATCTACAGTCTCTCCGTAGAGGCCCTGGAAGTAGTGTTCTACATCACTTATCATCGACGAGACATCCTCTCCTAGAGCCGTAAGATTTCCGTCTCCTGAATAGACTTCAGAGTCTCTCAAGACACCTTCTTCTCCAATCATTCGGTCAATTCTTCCCGAACTGTAGTCTTCACTAAGCTTATTGACAAGTTCGTCGTGACCATCTACTTCCTCTACAGTCCCTGCTATATCGTCGAATATCTCTGCTCTATTACCCCCCTTATGTAGCGCTACTGATCCTAGAGCTTCTCCAACACGATCCATGACATCCAAGTCATATGGTATGTCGGGATTAGAGCTCTCAGATTCTTTTTCTACCGTTACTGAATCTATTGTATGGATCCCGGGATTTCTTTCCGGTGTTTCATCTATTGAAGGCCCTATATCGGCCGATTGAGGTCCAGATTCGGACTGCATAGCAGATGCGACGTCTGCTTTGGCAGTATTTACCTCTTCCTTTGCTTCTTCAACACCTTCAAAGTTTTCCGCCCATTCTTCGGCTCTTCTGGCATCGGTTACCTCTGGGTCGAGTCCCGAGTGGCCTGCGATGCCATTACTTCCATCTTCGTCATTTGCCATAGTTATACAACACTACATAATTAGAAAAAGATTTATTAACATTTGGTAATAACACGGCCGTTTATCTGTACATTCCATCGAAGTCATCTTCTAAGGTACGTCTCTCATATGCAGTAGAAATATCTGCCTCAACTCTGCCTAGATCTCCGTCCTCTTTCATATACATCGAAGCCTCTCTGTCCTGAAGAAGATTCTCAAGACCAGGATCTAACGTATAATCGTCCCTAAGCCTCACTTCTGCATCAGAATCAAACCAGGTAAGGAACTGTGATGCCCTTCCAGAATAAGGCCATCCCGTACCCTCATTAGTCCTATCAGAAAACGGAATACTAACTGCCTCACCTTCCGAGTTTCTCAAATGTAATCCTACAGGAGCCCTAAGTTCATCCACTTCCGCCTCAACATCCCCATAACTAAATTTCGCCTTGGATAACTCAACAACCGGAGTCACATCCAAATCAAACTGTTCTATCAAGAAAGCCGGAAGCGAAGTATTATCCTTCTGTTTTATCTCTGTATCAGCTCCCTTAAACCGTCTATGAGCTTTCGAACTCAACTGTTTGCTAAGAGGATCTTCGGACACAAAAGCCTCACTCGACCCAACTTGAACCTCGTACCCCGGAACATGTTCAGTTTCTGAACCCAACCTCAAAGACTTAGTACCGTAAGAGTTTATCTTAGCATTAGACCCGCCATCCAGCTTAAAAGTATTGCTTGTCTCTAGATTCTGTTGGCTTTTTTGACCTACACCAGTTTCGGCTTCGTTCCACTCTGTTAATCCATAATCGTTTTCAGCTCCAGAGTCTTCTAGATTCACCCAGTTTCTTTCATCCGATTCAAGGCCGTTCCACGCTGTCAGGTTCGGATACTCGTTATTAACTTCGGATGCACCCATGAGAAGTTTATCATCTATTGACAACTGTGCCTCAGAGTTAAATCCGTAGAGAAGCGCTGTCTGCGGCTCCACATTCCCAACGAACCTATCCTCAACAATCATATGCGTTTTCTCAGCATCAGCTGAGCCGTCCTTTGCTCCTATATAGACCTCGTCTATGTCAATATCTGCAACCGAAAGAAACCCTCTGATTGCAGAAGAATCGTAATCTCCATATTCGTCCGGCAGAAATCCTCCAGCCATCGAAGCCGACTCAGCAAAGAGAACAGGATCTTCTTCGAAATAGAATTCTCCATTTCTAGTCTTGATGAGGACTCCCTCTGACATCTCTGGCGGCTCAATACCTTTTCTCCCGATATCTGTAAACAATTCGGCTTCAGACAACAAAGTCTTTGATGGATGACTGCCTAAGGTCTTCGGTTCAAGAGGTATACTTTCATCTTCAATACCAGCGAATGATTCAGCTTCCCCCTCTAATATCTTTGACGGTCGATCCCCCATCGTCCTATTCAGTAATATAACAAGAATTAATTTATTATTAACCGGTGAAAAATTACTAACTCAATTATTTAATTACGACCGCTTCGTTTAAAGTTCCTCTTATTCTATTGACGCTACCTTCAACAACACCTGTCTCCTTCATATACCTAGAATTTTCGGTCAGAGCACGCAACATTTCATCAGCATCTTCATGATCTGCGTCAACAAGATCGATCAAACCGTCTTCCTTAGTCGAACCCTCTAGGTAGTGCTGAAACTGGGAAACCACATCTTCACCTAAGAAATATAGTTCATCCTCGCTCATTCTGCCTTCGTACATAATATACCCGACCTTGTCAAGGAAATCAATAGGTTTTGGAACCCAGAAACCGTCTTCTTCGAAGAATCCAATATTCTCAGGTTTCGAGTCCCTGTAAGCAAATCCATGATCCAATAACCTGTCGAACATGGCAGTTGTTGCTTGAAGGGTTTTTCTCCAACCATACTCCTCCAGGACCTCACTATGATTTTTATCGGCCATCTCTTGTTTGAATATAGCCAACTCCTCGTCTTCATCCGGTACTTCAATCGTCCCTAAGGTGTAGGTCCAAGGCAGAGGATCAATATCCTTGGTTTTTTCAGCTTCTTCAAACACATTATATTCCGAGGGTTCGTGAAGAGTCGCTTTAAACACGCTATCTCTAAAAGAGCTGAAAACTACTTTGTTCTCGCCTTCCATAACTTCTAGTTGTTCATACACGCCTTTGAGATCTTCAACCAAGAACTCATCATCCGTCTCCACGACCCTTTCTAGATACATTAATGTAGGTACTATCGAACAATAAATTCTTATAGATTATTCCATTTCCTCGACTTCATCCAGCGTGTCTAAAGCCTTCGGAGACACGAAAGCAAGATCCTGCCAGTCCTTCGTCATCCTCGGACAAGCACAGTTAACGTAGATATCAATACCGTATCCTTTGTAATCGGCTTCGAAAATTCTATCTTCGACAAAAACGTACACATCTTTCCCATGAGCTTCAAGCTTTTCCTTCGCTATCTCGACAGCTCTCATATAGTTCTGTCCTTTCTTACTCGAGGTTACGATACCCCACTTCTTCTTGTCCTTATGCTTCATCACACGGGCAATTTCAGCCTGCATCTCGTCCCCAAGACTATTTGCGGGCTCGACCCAGATATGCTTCTCGTAAGGATCAACCACGTAAACATCTTTCCCTGTTTCGGAGACCTGTGAAGGATGGAAATGTCCAGAACCTAGAAAAACAAAAGCATCAACTTTATGCGCAATATTATGTGCAGCTCCGGCATCACAGCCTAGAACCTGTCCGGGTTCTGTTGTCCTAAGACCTGTCTTGCCCTCAACTACTTCGAAACCTTTGTCTCTAAGGAACTCTCTTGCTTTATCCGCACGGTCCATATACTGTGTAACGCCGACAAGTCCAACCGTGTCAGCTTCAATTTCCTCATAATGTTCCTCGAGAACACCCATTATGTCCCTATCCTCCCTGTAAGGAAGGTAGTATACATCAAAGTCCTTCATGTCGGCTTTTTCAGGGTGAAGAAATCTTGTGTGTCCGACGTGAATCAGAGCATCAGCACCCATCCTTTCAACCTTCTTATTGGCGATCCCGCAGGCCCCAAAAGTGGATGCACCGACCATGACCGGCTCAATATCGTGTTCTCTCAACTCATCAGCTATCTCAATTAGTTCGGGCTTGATACCGTCAGGGCCCTGAAGCCCTAACTTTTCATAGTCTTCCTGCTTGACTTCCTCAAGAATTTCATCAAGGCTTTCATAGTTGTACTGTTCCCGCTCCTGGTTTTCTTGTTCGGACATAGGATTAGGTTGGTGCGGAATCTTTTTTAGTCCAGATCACGTAGCCGGTCGAGTATGAACTTTTTCTCCACCTTTGCTACTTTACTTTTCAAGGAATCAAGAGATCTTCCATCCGCCGCTATCACATCGAAACCTTTCTCAACCGATTTCCTAAGTAAACTGTTCGAAGGGTCTTCGACAACAAGAATCTTTAGATCTGCCTCGGCATAATCTAACGCTTTTTCTAATCCCTCAGGTTCAAGACCTCTGATATCGAAGATTAGTCTTTCGCCTTCAAACACGAATAGTTCGCGGTAACTGTTGATATATCCTTGTCTTTCCACATTTCGCTTACCTGAGCTTCCCAGTGTATATCCTTCGCCGTAAGGTGGAGAGAGATGTAATCCTTTGCCCCGGGAAGGGTTTACCGGCAACACTTCTGTTGCATTAATCCCTACCTTCTTCTGTACTTGTTCACCGGTCTGCTGTTCTCTCTGAGGGCGTTCATCTTTTTCCTGGCCAGATTTCTTCGAGCTGAAGGGATTGATATCCTGAAGTTTCGATCCTTTGTCTTCGTTAACATCTACGGAGTTCTCAGTTATCTCGATTTGCTGTCCGTTCTCCAATTCGCCTTCAAAGCTGAAAATAGCGGGTTTACCTGTTTCACGGGCTTTCTCTGCGTCACGGGAACTGTAACCGCCTTTACGCGAAATCAAAGCCTGATTGTACTGCTCTGGAGATATTGTAGCGTCCGAAAACTCGACCTCCCTACCCACCTGGCCTTTAATTTCTCCTTCTGAAACCCTCAAACCGTTTAAGCCGTTCTGGGCTAT
Source organism: Candidatus Nanohaloarchaea archaeon (assembly GCA_041639695.1). Taxonomy (GTDB): domain Archaea; phylum Nanohalarchaeota; class Nanosalinia; order Nanosalinales; family Nanosalinaceae; genus PL-Br10-U2g16. The sequence continues at coordinate 46,841 of JBEQBQ010000006.1, read as the reverse complement.
CTCCGGATTGTCTCTCCAGACGTCAACTATGTGAAAGTCCCCTCTCTTGTAGGCGAACTTGAGATTCATCCCTGAGCTTGAAATTTTTTCGAACAGATCCTCAACCTCTTGATCGGAGAACGGCATGCTTCGCGGTTCAGTATTCTTCCTTTTCTCATCGCCATTAATCGGATTTCTAGTGACTTTAAGCTGTCTTTCCGCCTTTCTCTTCTCTATTATCTCATTTCTCTCCAGCATGTAGATGTGAGGTGTTGAGATCCCTTCCTCCAGGGATTTTCCAAGGCCTTCTACAACTTCAAGGATGCTTCTCCTGTTGGAATCTATTGCTGCACCGGAGTAGTCGGCTTCCACCATTTTCTGTACTATAATTGCCGGGTCATCATCGTTTTCTTCGTAGTAAGATGCAGCGACTTCTTTTATAGAGCGGAAGAGGTTTGAAGAGCCAACATTCAGTCTGTATTCGTACTGGCCTCTACCAGAAATTCTTATAGACACTAGTTGGTTGTTTCTCTGACCTCCAACAAGGTTTTTAGCCCGTCCTGCAGCAGTACGGACTTCTGAGCTCATTCCGATGTCTTCATACGCATCTTTAATATCGTTTTTTGCCTCTCCTTTGACTTGAGCGTTCAGTACGCGTTCATGATCTCTAACATTTTTGAAGAGCTGTGATACTTCGTCCGGAGTTATGACAAAAAAGTTGGGTACCGGGAACGAATCAATTCTATCGAGAAGTGATGCTTTCTCTCCAACATTACCTTCGAGTTTTCCTTTCCACTCTACCATTACTATTTACTGGAAACTTCACAAATTAATAACTGAGGGAATGAAAAGGCAACAAACTAGAGAAAATAGGAGAAAGAATTAGAATTCTACTACGCCTGATACCTCATTCATATCAGCCGAGACTTCTCTTGCTGAATCGTAGAGTTCATCAGCAGAGTAAGTTCCCGAATCGATTTCATCATCGACTGTGACAGCTGCAGTGTTCTGACCGGAATAATCACTTATCCTGAAAGCTTCAGCACTTTCATCGACTTCAAGGCACTTTCCCTCATTCTCAACTCCATATACTCCCAGTATATCGCCTCCATCTTCAAAGAGGACTGTATCTCCTGTAAACTCGAGTCCGGATTCGATCCCTCCATCGTACCAGGACTGGAATCCATTTTTAACTCCGGCATTCTGCAGGTCTCCTGTAGAGTCTCCATCAACTCTGGTAACTCCGATACCTGAATGGTCTAGATAGGCGGCTGTCTCGGAATCTCCCTGATAACCTCTCAAATCGCGTGCTCTTTCTGCCAGGTTTTCACCTGTTTCATCCATAGAAAGAATGTTTGCGCCTACCTGTGAGGTAGCAGCAACCCCACCTAGTTCAAACAGTGCATTATTCCCTGATAGAATTCCTCCTGCAGCAGTTCCTGCTGCCACAGCTATGCCTGTCTTGGGGTCAAGGAGCTTCTCTGCAACTCTGCCTGTATCAGTATCTAGTCTTTCAGATTGATAGTGCGCCTCCTCCTTAAGATCTTTTCCGAGACCCTTCCCGAAATCTCGAATATCTTCAGTGTAAGTATTGTCTTTCATGTTGTTATGTTATAGTTGCAACTATTTAAAGGTTAGGTTTTTAGTGGTAAAGAACCTCAACAGGAAAAACTAGTTAGACAAAATAAAGTGGAGGGTGAGAAAATTTATTCCTCTACCAGTACCCTGCAAGGTACCGGCATCTTGTGGTTCGCTCTCTCAAGAGCCTTCTTGGCTTCCTGGACATCGCCCTGATCGACGTTGATCTCGTAGATGATCTGGTCGTCGTCAACGATTGCGGCTCTTCCGATCGGTCGTCCGAAAGGCTTACGCATACCTTCGTAGTAACGGTCTGCCTGTGCTACACCAGCTAGTGGGTGGTATCTGAGGACGTGGTGTGGGTAAGGTCTGATCTGGAGGAAGTAGTCCTCTTCAGGATCCATTACCTTTGACAGGTGTGAGTTGGCTGCAACTCTTCCGGCTTCAAGTGCCTCTGATCTTACGTTGCAGTCCTCTCCGATTCTGAGAACGACTTTTTTCTCGAACTCCTTCTTCTTGGCGCCCTGTTCGTACTGAGTTACTCTTGGAGCTGGAGCTCCCTTGATGTAGTTATCTTTTCCTTGCTGTGACTTCCTGGTGTATGGCTGGCCAGGATGCTCCCTGTAGATTCGTGCAGGTCTATCTCCCATTGTTTTGAAAACCTCTTGTAGAAACGCTGGAAGTTAAGTTTTAAATAGGGTAGCCGTAAATACAGCCTCGCTCCTAGTCTAACTGGCTGAGAACCTCGATCATGCCCAGGTGTTTTCCCAGGTGGAAGTACATCTCCGTGTCCTCCATGCCTTTTTCTTCAAGCCGGTTCATCGCTTCGTAACCCTTCTCTTCAAGCATTTCATAGTCCGTTTCAGCCGATCTAGGGCTTAAATGATGCTCAAGAGAGTAACAGATTGCTTCTGTCCGGGTATCGAAAATCCCGTCTTCAATCATCCTGTCTACAGTTTGAAGATCGTCCTCATCAATTCTAATCGAGACTATCTCTTTTTCGTCATAACCTTCTATTTCATATGAGTTTGCATCTGGCGTCTGAGTGCTCAATTTCCTCCCCCTCTCCAAGTAGTAGTTAACGGAAACCTTAAATCTATTTTTGTACCTAGAAGTATCAAAATCTAGGGCTCCACACAGAGGGTTAACACAGCCCCTGTTTTTATACGAGGAAAGGCCATCCTCAACTATGAAGCTCAAAATATTCCAGATCGGTGTCGGAAGTTTCGGTCGTTACGGCTTCGAGAAACTGGTAAGGATGACAAGAAACTATGAGGGCGTCGATGTGGAACTCGAGGCGGTATGCGATACTGACTTCGAGAGGCTTGAGAAGGCGGAAAAGTTCGCTGAAGCTAACGGACTTGAGATACAGACATTTCAGGAACCTGAGGAGATGTACAGGGAGGCCGAAAACCACGAAAACGTTATGATATATGACTCGGGGCCTACCGAGACACATCCCGAACACGTTATGGAGTCGATAAGACACGGTTTCTTCCATCTAGCTGAAAAACCTGCCTCACTCACTAGAGAACAACATCTAGAGGAGAAGAGACTTGCGCAGAACGAGAGACTGATGTGGAAGACAGACTTTATTGAGAGAGAAAGTCCCGTAGTCAAGAAGATGCTGGATATTACGAAAAACGTTGAGGAAATCAGGACATACAGAGAAAGCTCTGTAGGAGTTGAAAAAGCTCTCGAACCTGTCAAACGTGCAGGCGTGAAAGGCGGTGACGTACTCGACAAAATGGTGCACGAAGCCTATATACTAGATTTCCTTGAGAAAAATGCTGGCAGCATCTCCATGGACTTAGATAATGTGGAGACAGAATATCTGATGCCTGTGAAGATATGTTCGGACAAGTTAATGTCGATTCATGGCGGCCGAACCGAATATATTGATGAAGAGACGGCTACAGCGATGACCAAAGCAACCTTCAACTCAAACCAGTGTAAAGTTGAGATGCATTCAAGCTGGTTCGGGTTGAGCCAGGAACTTCTTCTGGAAGCCAAAAGAATCGAAGAGAAAACAGGCCACAGGCCTTTTGAAAGAGGTTTCTCTCACTTAGATGACACTGCATACGTTGATGAGGAGGCAAGGCTGGTCGTAGTTGAAGGTGATAGAGAACTGGCCGGCGATCTACTGCATAACAAGCTTTACGACCTCGAGACAGGCGAGGAAATTGAGACAGACTACTTCATGCACGACCAGCTATATAGGGTTCTAGAGAAGGCAGTACTTGAAGCAGCCGGGAAGAGAGAGCCTGAAGACGTAGAAAAAGAAACAAATGTCTTTATGGAGGCTGTCTTCGATGTAAAAGAACATGTAAACGGAGACTACATGGATAAAGTTAAGGAAGCGAACAAGAAACTGAAGTCCATGGTTGTAGAGGATGGAAAGCTTATTGAAGCTGAAGGTTCTGAGACTTTGGCAGGATGAAAGCAGTTATCCCGTGCGCAAAGAAAGAAGAGTCCTTGTTCCCGTTAATTGAATCGAAACCTACAGGTCTCATGCCAGTAATGGGTCAACCGTTAGTCAAACATCTTGTGAGGAAACTGAAGTCAGCAGGAGTAAACGACATATTTCTGGTTACCAACTACCGGGAGGAAATGTTCAGGAACGAGTTCGAAGAGTTCACAGATGTAAATATCGTGACTCAGGAACAAGTTGAAGGCACAGGATCTGCAGTAAATCAGTGCAGTTTTATTGAAGACGATTTTCTCGTAGTAAATGGCGATGTCGCAACATCTGAAAAGAATCTTGAGAAACTTATTGAGAAACACGAAAGTTCAGGTTCCGAGGTTACTGTGCTTGGAAATGACAGCTCCAGTCCTAGAAAGTTCGGAGTTCTAAGCATTACCAACGACAGGATTGACTCGATTGCGGAGAAACCGGAAGAACCTGAAAACACTCTGGTCAATACCGGGATTTACGCGTTCAAACCTTCCGTATTCGATGTTCTAGCTGATATGGAAAACGGGAAAAACTTGACGGATGCCGTGGAAAAAATTGTAGATAAGGGTAACGCGCGTTTCGAACTGGCGGAGCACTACTGGATCGATATTGGCTCTCCAAGAAAACTGTGGGAGGCAGACCGGATTATGCGGAACGAGGAAATAGAGGAGACAGAGATAAGCGACGATGCTGAAGTCCATGAAAACGTTGAGGTTATGGGCGATGCCGTAATCGAGAAAGATGCAGAACTGAAGCCAGGAACAGTTCTTGAAGGAAACTGTTTCATAGGAGAGAACGCAATTGTGGGTCCTAATACTGTTGTTTCAGATTCGACAGTTTCAAGAGGTAGCCAGCTTCGTTCATGCAATATTGAATCTTCGCTAATTTTCGAAGAAAATATCGTTGACCCTTCAACAGTTATAGAACAATCAGTTATAGGGGAGGAATCAGATATAAAATCCAATACCTCTATCAGGGAGTCTTTCATAGGGCCTAGAAGCTTTGTCGAGGTCAACAACTCTATTTACGGTATAAAATTTGTGCCTGATGCAAGAACAGATCTATCAGAAATCAGCAAATAGCGCACAAACCTTAACTCATAAAGAAGTTCTCCTGTTTATCCTATCTTAATGAAGGCCGTTATACTGGCAGCGGGAGAGGGAACACGGATGAGGCCTCTTACCCGCGACACTCCAAAACCTCTTCTACCTGTAGCAGGCAAACCCATCATCCAGCACAATATCGACCTGGTGAAAGACAAAGTCGATGAGATAGTGATCGTAGCCGGTTACATGATTGAAGAGTTCGAAGACCGTTACGGAGAAAACAGTAATATAACCATAGTTGAACAGGAAAAGGCCCGGGGAACCGCCGATGCAGCGTTTCAAGCCAAAGAGGTTGTGGAAGGGAAAACACTGATCTTGAACGGCGATGACATATACGGGAAGTCAGTTAAGGATGTTTTAGATAACGGTTCAGCTATCCTTGCAAAAAGGGCAGAGAAACCTGAAAACTTTGGAGTATTTGAGACAGAGGACGGCGAGATAGTAGATGTTGAGGAAAAGCCGGAGAACCCCAAGTCCGATAAGGTAAACATAGGTTGTTATATGGTTGAGGAAAAGTTCTTTGAGCTTCTAGAGAAGGTAGAGAAATCGGAACGAGGCGAATATGAGATCACCGACGCACTGAACCAGTATATTAGCATGGAAGAGGTTGAATACGTTGAGGCGGACAGATGGCTTCCCTGCAGCTATCCATGGCAGTTGATCGACGCCAACGAAGTGCTTATGCCTGAACAGGTAGAAGAAACCAAGCTTGAAGGAGAGATAGCTGATTCAGCTGAGATCAAGGGACAGGTAATTGTGGAGGAGGACGCCAGAGTAGGTCCACAATCGATAATTGAGGGCCCTGCGATAATTAAGTCGGATTGCGAAGTTGGACCGGACAGCTACATCAGACCTAATACAGTACTTCATCAAGGTGTTGAGATAGGGAAATCCGAGGTAAAGAACTCTATAATAAGAAAGAAAACCAGCATCCCCCATTTCAACTATGTAGGCGATTCTTACATCGGACAAAAAGTTAACCTTGGTGCAGGCTCTAAGACAGCAAACCTTAGGAATGACCCTAAGAACGTGAAGATGGAAGTGAAAGAAGAGATGTACGATACCGGCAGAACAAAACTTGGGGGAATAGTAGCTTCTCAGGCAAAAGTTGGTGTTAACTCGACTGTGAAGCCTGGCAGGAAGATAGGTTTCAAAGCAGCTACCGACAGCAACGAAAAAGTGACTGGCAACATCCCGGAGGGAACTCTTTTGAAGGATGGTGAACTCTTTGAGGATTGGCGTTGATTTTGACCGGGTGTTGTTTGATACAGATGCTTTCAAACAGGAGCTTGAAAGCCGCTTCTCCCGTTTTTCCGAGACCTATTCGCGTGCAAGAAACGAGCAAGGTTACGATTTCAGAAAACATGCAGAAATTTTAGGCGTTGAACCTGAGACTCTTCTCTCAGAGATGGAGAATGCAGAAAAGTTTCTGTTCAGCGATGTTAAACTCTTGGATAAGCTGGATCATGAGAAGATTATTGTTACGAGAGGGGATCCTCAGTTCCAGCGCAGGAAACTTGAAAGTTCAGGGGTTTTGAAGTATTTCAGCGATTTTTTCATCGTCCAGGAAGAGCCTAAGGACATACACGAGATGGATGTGTTAGTTGATGATTCGGAGGAGGAACTTCATCGCGTGGACATCCCCGGAATTCTATTCGAGAGAGATTCTATGGATATCAAACAGCTTATACATAGAATAAGAGAGAACAAGGAAACATATACCAGAAAACATCTGTAATTTAACACATAGAATTTAATGTTCAGCTGTTGAGTATTGGAATGCCGAAATGACAGAAAAATTCTTCCAAAGATACGACATCAGAGGTAAAGTCCCAGAAGAGATAAATACAGAAAAAGTACACAGGCTGGGAAGATCGCTCGCAGACTACCACAACAACACCGGAAGTATAATTGTAGGACGTGATGGCCGTGAATCATCACCAAGATTTTACAAGAAATTGAGTGAAGGACTGAAAGACGGGGGTTGCGAAGTAACTAACGTAGGGATTGCAACAACCGACATGATCGCCTACCTAGTACAAGAAAAAGACTTCAAAGGCGGAGCAAATATCACAGCATCCCACATGCCACCCAATTTTGGAGGCCTAAAAGCCATCGATGAGGACGGAAAAATATTCCACGGACCTAAAAAACAGGAACTAGAACGTATTTACTCCCGGAAAGATCACAAAACCGGAGAAGGCAAGATAATCCGGAAAGATTTGGATCAGGAATATATAGAAGGCATCATTAAGCGTTACAGACAGCTGTTTGAGAATGATCTCAAAGGTTTGAACATAGTAGTGGACCCCGGGCATTCGGTATCTGCACCCTTCCTACCTGAAGTACTTCAGAGACTTGGCGCCGATGTCACAACTGTTAATGAGAACATACATCCACAGTTCCCGGGAAGATCTCCGGAACCCGGAAAAGACAACATAGAAATGCTAAAAAACAAAGTTGAAAACTCTGACGCGGATATGGGCGTTGCTACTGACGGAGATGCAGATAGAGCTGTCTTCGTGAACGAGAAAGGAGAATATGTTCCCGGCGATCATGCTTTAGCGCTCTTTGCTGAGAAATATCTTAATAAGTCTGAAAAAATAGTTCTAACGATTAATTCAAGCGGATTAGTCGAAGAATTAGTGGGCAGAGACCGAATAAATTACGTAGAGGTAGGAGATATTTTGACAGATGAAGGTGTTGTTTTCGGCGGAGAACCGAACGGACACCTTATGGACTCAGAATTTGTTCCTTATGATAGCGGAAGTCTGTTTGCAACAGTGATGGCCGGCTTGATAGCTGAAAAAGGTAAGAAATTATCTAATATGCAAGCAGCATTACCGAAAAGACGTATAATAAAATCTAACCTGGAAACCGAACAGAAAAACAAAGCTGTAAGAAGGATTGAGAAAATGGATATCAAGGGAACTATAGAGAAGAAACTAGATACTGTTATAATACGTAAGGAACAGCTTGAAGCAAAGATAAGATCTTCTGGCTCTGAACCGATAGTAAGGGTTACAGTCGAAGGCAAAAACAAGGAAAAGATGAAGAAGCTTCTTCAAAAAATCAGTTTGAAAGTTCCCGGAAACCATAAAACCTTCTCGAAACCTGTATAGGTTATGACCGAGATTCTACACGAGTTCAAGGAAGGGCCTCACGACGTCCTAGAGTTTAAGGTTGAGGCCGATGATGGCAAAGCCGTAATTACAATTAACGAGGGCGATCTTGGAAGACTCCCTATAGAGAATATTGAGACCGTGGAGGAACTTAGAGATGCACTTCAGGAGATCGAAATGTATCTTGAGGAAGTCGAGAGACGGGGCGAAGAGCTCTAATCAATTATTCTTATTTTTTAATCAAAATAAAAAGAAACAGTTGGGAAATTAGAAAGCTAGAGAACGTATTTTAAACGTCTCTTGCCTTGACGGTCTTTCGTCCGTTTTCCTGTGCTCTTTCTACTGCTCTTTCTACAAGGTCCTTTACCTCGTCGTCTAGAGCTTCATAGAAATCGGAGCCTACGTTGACTCCGTCAGCTGCGTCACGGACGCCAGACTTCTTAAGTACGTCTACCATGTTCTGATCACCAAGGAAAGATTGTCGAGCCTCTTTTTTATAGGTAGGGGCGATACTGCCTGAAATCTTTACTACTGAGGTCTAAAAACCGTGTTCTCGCCGAAACCCTTAAAAACAAGCCCGAGAAGAGTTTAAGCCAGCTCAACCATCTAGCTGTAGGAAAAAACTATTCGAGAGCATACCTTCTTTGTTCGATGGAAGCCGAACAAACAGATACCAAAAATAAAAGATACTATCAGCAAAACTAACTTATGGAACTTGACTTTGACGCCGTTAAAGCTCTTTCATCCCCAACACGTATCAGAATACTAAACAGCGTTATGGAGAAAGATGCTACGCCTACAGGGATAAGCGATAAGGTAGGAAAGTCAAAGTCAACAGTTTCTTCCCACCTAACCAAACTTCATGAAGCCGGCCTTGTCGAGAAGGATGAGGAGGATGGCAGAAAGCGAGTGGTTTACAGACCTACAAAGAAGGCCGAGACAATTGTAAATGGGAAGGAAAGAAAGGTCAAGTTCTCGCTTACCGGTTCAGCTATTTCCGGTCTGGCCGCTGTCGGCATAGGTGCTTACTCGCTTAATCAAATCGGCAAACAGAAGGCCCAGGAAGAGGCAGTAACTGCCATGAACGCCATGGATCAGATGGGGGCTATGGATGCAGCTAAGGCACCTAAAGCTGCTGCGGAGTCGGGTCTTGTTTCAGCAGACCTATTTCTGTTTCTGGCATTAGGACTGTTCGGAATCTCGTTTATCAGCTTTGTATACGGCTACACGATGAGGAAACTAGGAAACTAGCTATTCTAAGCTCTCAAGTGCCTCGATAACATCCTCTTCGCCGTAATGAGTAACTACGAGGTCTGAGCCCACAAAGTCAACTTCTAATACCGGGTCGTCAGAACTCATTACTAGCTTAGGGTTCTGAGGTGTTTCCCCTAAATTGTAGTCTATCCCTTCCTCGAGGTCATAATCCTTTAGTATCTCTTCTCGTAGCTCTTCGAACCTTTCCGGATCCATCTCCTGCCTGTAAAGATTAAGTTCCCTTCCCATACAAACAACATTTGATCGGGAAAAGTGAATAATCTAACGGAATAGAAAAACCGGGAATGAAGAGAAATAGGGTAAAGATATTAAACCTCGGGAAAGATTTTGAACCTAGTACAAACACCATTAAGCGATTATCTATCCGTGAACCAAGAATGTCATCGTGTGAACTATGTGGACAAGAATCCGATTCTCTGAAGAAAGTTAAAATCGAAGGAACAATCCTTAAGGCTTGCAAATCATGTGCATCGATGGGCGACGAAGTAGGCTCATCCTCAAGCAGCAAGAAGAGGAAAAAGAAGAAAAGAAAGAAGAAATCGTCAAGCAAAGACGTTTTAGTAAACGGCTACGGCGAGAAAATCAAGGAAGCACGTGAATCAAAACAGCTCTCGATCGCAGAGGTCGCAGAAGACATAAATGAAAAGGAATCGCTTCTGAAGAAGCTTGAACAGGAGCAATTGAAACCTGACAAGCCTTTAGCGAAAAAAATCTCAAAGAAGTTCAACATCACGCTTTACACGAATCCCGAAGTAGCTGACTACTCAAGGAACGATAACGCCGACTCAAGAAAAGCTACGATGGAAGATGTAGCCGACATAAACTAGCGGAACTTAAACTCTCCGTCCAAGATCAGATGGGAGCTTATCCCCAGAAGCACTGCTACCGCCGGAGCTAAAGTAGATGCTGAGTAAAGCCCGAAAGCAGCCACCAACATAGTAACTGTAAAGGCAAACAGAACAGAGTGTGTAAAACCTCGGTGCTTCATCTTCAGCAAGGAAAACCCTATGTATACGGCGGTAAAACCTGCTATACCAAGTAAGAATCTATCCTTGATTCCGAAAGGTGCAAGCAGAGCTAGAAATATTCCTGTTGAAATACTTAGGGTTGCTTTCGCGGCTCTATGCACATACGAATTTTTGTGGTCTATGTCAGGAAGTACCGAACCAATAAAAAGCATGGTTCCCGCCATCACTGTCTCTGCACCGGTCAGGTTGACGAAGTCGCTTACGAGGTAGAATGCGACCGATGCAGATAGCATTCCGAACAGCACATGTTCAGAGAAGTCTCCCATGGTTCCGGTTTCACTCCGGCGTTTTAGTTAGTTCCGAGTCCGTCAAACATTCGCTCCAGCTCCTCAAATCTTCTCTCAACGTACTCTTTGAGAGATTCGTCACTCTCCTCCATGTTATCGGTGCCGAAGTTGGACTCCATGTACTCTCTAGCAGAGCTTAGATCTTTAGAAACTCTGAGATCCGCTTCAAGGGTTGCCCATAATTCGGCATCCAGCTGTTCGCGCCATGAATCGAAATGGGCTTCCGCAGGGTAATAGTCGATTTCAAACCTGAAGTCGTCGCCGTATATACAGGCCGAGCTATGTCTTTCGTCCTCATCGAACTCGGGCCGGGCCTCAAAATCGAAACCATGGTGTATCAAGGAGGATGTCAATTCTGCGTAGACCTCTCTGAACTCCCGATATTCATCGATCGGTTTGGAGGCCTTGAAGCTTCTCATGCCGAACTGCATGTAACTCTCGGCGTTCGACTGCTTTTTATCGATTCGTGTAATCGTTCACAACGACTAACAGACCGATTCTCCCACTCATATCCCACTTGTATTTATATCATTCAGTGATTTTTTGGTGGATAGGCGATCACTAATGCAAGGTGGATACGATCATCTCCCTAGACAGGGAAGACGAACAAGTTTCGAATAGCTCTCAAAATCTTCTAGATAATTCTAGCTCTCAGATCCGATCAACTAAGGGTGACCGGGTTCACATGCAGCTCTGGCGTATCTTTTTCAGGCAAAATAGATTCTAAAGGCCGTATAACGGTCCCCGCCAGAATCAGAGACAAATTTAACCTGAAAAAAGGAGACAGGGTTTCAATTGCACTCCGGTCTACCAGAGTAGTTAGAGAAAAGGTTTCATCAAAATCTGAGGCCCTGGAAATTGTTTCAGGCATCAAAGATGTGAAAGAGTTCAGCTTTGATGGAGAAGTACTAGAGGTGGTTCTCAGTGACAGCTAAGTACATTATCGGAGTTCCGGAGAAAGGTAGAAATGCAGGAACAGCCCTAAGAGAGGAATTACCCGGAGAATACGATAAAGATTACATACTGGACGTCCTGAACGGCGTGGGAAAGATGTATGCAAAAACCGGGTTAAACCGTCACTGGATTGAAAGGGCGGTAGTGAAACTTGACTGCGTCGATTTCAAGGATACCGGTCGAGCTTTCAACAGACCTGTTTTTACCGAGACAGGCTTCGGAGACGTAAAAATCCAGTCCTTCGATCAGAACCCTCTAGCTTTCAACCCAGACAGGTTCTACCAAGGCTTTGATTGGCTAGTAGAAGGAAACTACACAGCAGATGAGATCGATAGGCCATTTGAAGAACTGATCGAGGAAACTGCCGAAGAAAAAGGTTATCGGCTTGAGGAGGCGTATGGCGACGAGGTGAAATGGGGTGTAATGAACACAGATCTAAATGTAGTGCCGGAGACTGTTCTGCTGCCCGATGAGTTTCAGTCGGTTGGGAAAACAGCCGCTGAGAGGTACTGGGACTCCGATCCCGATTACATCTCTTTTTCCGACTTCGCTGATTTCGGTGAGGAGGAAGAGCTGCTGGCAGAAATACCTAAAGAGGTTGCCGGCGTCTACATGTTCGTTTCCGGCAGTTCAGCTGAAGATGTAGGGCTTGACTACGAAGCTGTGGAGGGAATGACCAGCCGGCTTGGAAGGTTTGAAAGAACTCAAAACCAGTATAAAAACTCGGATAAAAGCCCTATTTAAGAGGACGAGTTAAAAATGGCAATCAATCTGGAGAGTCTGAAAGGTACCTACGACCGTTACCCTAATGAATGGGCGACATGGAAACACCTGATCGAAACAGTCGAAGAGACTGCGGAGGAGTTTGGTTTTAGGCAAATCGAACCGCCAAGCATCGAGAGACAGGAACTCTGGACTGAAAAAGAGGAGGACTCAGTTACCGACGAGATGTACGCATTCACGGATAAAGGTGACAACGAGATCACACTGGTGCCGGAGCAGACACCTACCCGAGCCCGACTGATCCAGAAGAGGAAGGATCTGAAAACACCAGTCAAGTGGTACAACACCTCGAAAAGATGGAGATACGAGGACGTTACTAGGGGAAGGGATAGAGAGTTCCTCCAGACCGATTTCGATATCTTCGGTATCGAGTCTGTTGAGGCTGACGCAGAAGTTATCGCAGCGGCAGCCACCATCTACCGGAAACTTGATCTGGATAACCGCGTGAAGTTTCTGATAAACGACCGGGAGCTCTTGGAATCGATCCTTGAATCCCATGGAATCGAGAAAACCGAGGAAGCTATGAAGGTCGTAGATGATAAGGAGAAGCTTTCCCGTGAGGAGTTCCTTGAGGATCTCGAGGAAAGAGGTCTTTCCCGGGAGGACGCTGAGCAGGTGGACGAGCTGACGGATATTTCCGGGCCTATACTTGATCAGATAGATGAGTTAAGAGAAAAAGCGCCGCAGGTAGTACAGGAGTCTGTTGATCGGATAGAGAGCCTTGGTGAGGCGCTTGACTCGTATGGTGTCACTGATATGTGCCGGTTCGATCTCTCGATCGTTAGAGGACTGGCCTACTACACCGGTCTAGTTTTCGAGGCCTTCGACTCCGAAGGAGAGCTCCGAGCACTATTCGGAGGTGGACGTTACGATGAACTTGTTGGAACGTTTGGCGATAGAGAGGTTCCTGCAGTAGGTTTTGCGTTCGGTTACTCCACTACTATTGAACTGCTTAAGAAGGAGGACCGCTACCCTCTGAAAGAGATTGAGACAGATGTCTATGTTCTCTCAGTGTCTGAGTCGGTCAGAGACGTTGCACTTGATTACGCTACAAAGTTGAGGGATAATGGCCTTTCTGTAGAATCCGATCTTTCCGGAAGAGGTTTCGGCCAACAGCTTGGCTACGCCGATTCCATAAATGCGAAGAGAACTCTTATTGTCGGGGAAAGAGACCTTGAAAACGAAGAGGTTACGATGAAGCACATGGACTCAGGAGAGGAAGAAAGCTTAGATAAAGACAACGTAATCGAGCATCTTGAGTCCGAGGGATTGATCTAGAACTCTTGGAGGCTTTTCTGCTTCTTCTTTTCCTCTTCCATATAGAAGTTGTACTCTCGTACGATCCAGCGCATAATCACGTCAACAACCGATTCGATATCGCTCTGCTTAAGTTCTCGGTCTTTCCTGATTCTATGTGCGCCTTCAAGATCATCACGATTAGAAACGTTGCATGCATGCATAGCTTTGTAGACAGGGTTTCCGCCGGCCGGAATACTTTTTCCGTTGACAAGTTTATCTTCGACCACAGCATAGGCTATCTGTTTGATATGTTCGATGCCTTTCTGACTTATGAGATCGATATCGTTTTCGTCGAGCCTAGGCCTTGAAGGATCTCTTCCGGGGAGTTTGAACTTTCGCATACGTAAATGGTTTTGGCACGAACTTTAAGGGAGAACCGATCATACTCTGAACCGATTTTTAAGCTTTCAAATCCAGTTCGAGTTATGCCTTACAAAATCGGGCTTGTCGGAAAGCCTTCGGTCGGAAAATCAACGTTCTTCAACGCAGCCACCATGAACTCGGTCGATGAAGGAAACTATCCCTTCACCACGATCGATCCCAGTGTCGGAGAAGCCTACGTAAGAGTTCAGTGTGCTGCACCCGACTTCGATGAAAGCTGTGATCCAAGAGTAGGTTACTGTAACCACGGGACACGTTACGTACCTGTAAAGCTTGTCGACGTCGCAGGATTGATTCCCGGCGCCCACGAAGGAAAAGGCCTGGGAAACAAGTTCCTGACCGACTTAAACGAGGCAGACGTCCTGATTCACATAGTTGATTTTTCAGGAGAGACCGATATTGAAGGAGAACCTACGGAAGGCCACGATCCAAGAAAAGACATCGATTTCTTGGAGGAAGAGCTTGACATGTGGTATCTTGAGATCCTTGAGAAAGGTATTGAGCGTTACGAGTCGAAGAAAGGGCCTCAAGACGTGAAACTTGAGGAAGAATTAGCGGAACAGATGAGTGCTTTCAAGACCAACAAGAATGAGATCAAACAGATAATTCTATCCTTAGATTTAGATCTAGATCCTGATACATGGGCTGAAGAGGATCGTGAAAGATTGGCGAGGAAGATAAGGAAGGAAACAAAGCCGATGATTATAGCCGCCAACAAAATGGATACAGAGAAAGCCAGGGAAAACTTTGAGGAGATTACCTCAGATCCTGATTATGAACACCTTGAGATTGTTCCTGCATCTGCACATGCCGAGAAAGCATTAAAGAACGCAGCGGAGAAGGATGTTGTAGACTATCATCCTGGCGATGAAGATTTTGAGGTTCTCGAAGATATACCGGAGAAAAAACAGGAAGGATTAGAAAAAATCCGAGAATTTATAGACAAGTATGGCGGTACAGGAGTGCAGCAAGCTTTAGAAACCGCTTTGTTCGATGAACTTGGTGTTATGGCTGTCTTTCCTGGCGGAGCTGATGGACTTGGAGACGAGCATGGAAACATTTTGCCTGATTGCTTCCTAGTACCAGATAATTCAACGGCAGAAGATTTTGCCTATACAATCCACTCCGATCTTGGAGAAGGATTTCTACACGGAATCGATTGTAGAGAGAACAGACAGATTGGTTCGGATCACGAGCTTGAGCATCGGGACGTTATCGAGATCGTTTCAAGCAACTAGAAAAAAGCTCCAAACCATGAGAAAATCCTTTCAAACAATCCCCCAGGGTTTTCAGGACTCGCTTCAACAGTCTGGTTAAGCGAACTCTGTGAATCATTAACCTGTGTTTCGTTTAACGGGGTAATCGATGTCTGGTTAAACTCTCTAGAGTTGTTATCGAATTCAGGATGTTCAAACGTTTCTACAAGAGTTCCTTCATGGTACAACCGCAGTTTGTATGGTTCGGATGAGTTAAAAGAGGCTTTATAATTTATCTTTCCTATACACTGTACACAAGGCACTTTTGCAGGTTCAGAACTAATTTTTACCGCATAAATCCGGTCACCTGTCTCCTGAACCTCTGTTTCTAACATTCTGCATGGGGTAGGGACCTCAAGAGATCCTACAAAGCTTACACCGTTTTCGCGAAAACTTACGTTACGTAGTCTCTCTGAATTGTTTGAACATTTAGACCCTCTTTTGTCTATTTTGAAGCTCCAAGACTGGTTTGAAGTACTGCTTGATGTGGAGTAGCTGTAGCTTGATGAGTAATTAACATAGTTTTCAGCCAATACCGGCGTTATAAGTAGAGTTAATGTAGTTAAAGCGGTTAGGATTTTCTTGTCCATAACAAGGTTTTAGTCGAGTCTGTCCCTCAAAAAGAATTGTGGGTTTCAAAACCGGTTATAGAAATTATTCAACTTGGAGAAGATGTCGGATATACTTGAACTAGAGTTTAGAAGCCAGGACTCGAAGAACTACGATAACCGCTATGTTGTACATGTAGTGACGGAGCTTTACTTCTACGAGTTTATCTATAGATCGACTGACCGGTTAATGCATTTTAGTGTTAGTAGGGAGACTTACGGTAAGATCCATCAAAGAGAAAACGGGCTTGTTGAAATCGAAAACAATCCTTTGAGGATAATAGAGCACGCTGAAAAAACCGTTTTGGACCTTGAAAAAGAACTATAATAGAAAGTACCAACAAAAACTTTAACGTAAGACTCGAATAGCTTGATATGGCCTTAATTGATTCGCTCGTGGTCTTTGCGGTCAGTCTCGCTATAGGAACCCTAGGAATCTACACGGGAGCGAGACTGGTAACCGGCGAAGAAGACTTCGGCTATGCTTTACTTACAGCCTTGATAGGAGGATTGGTCTGGGCGATCGCAGGATTCTTCCTTGGATGGATTCCGCTACTAGGACCTCTACTAGCATTCCTTATCTGGCTAGGCTTCATCAACGCACGTTATGAAGGCGGCCTCATCTCAGCAATACTGATATCAATTATCGCATGGATAACAGTGATAGTGATATTCTACATACTGGGAGCGCTTGACCTAGCCAGCTTCGGAGCTATAGGCATACCAGGGATCTAGGAAACAGAATAGAACTCCAGCGCCACATCCGTTCTTGTACTTTTTTCCAGGCTTGTTTCCAACTCTGTAGAATTAATATCTGGTTCAACAACTACAGCAGTCACCCCTAAAGATTCTGAATCGGTTTCTACGTTACTTGAAAGAAGTTTATGTCCAAACTGCTCATCCAACTGTTTCTGAACTGTTTCTACCTGTCTCGATTGTTGAAGTTCTTGGTACGAAAGAAAACCTACGATTCCGCCAATCAAAATCAGCGAAATTCCCGATATTGCAACTGCCTTCCTCATCTTCTCCTTTGAAACCTTTTTACGGTAGTAAGTGGCCGGTGAAACACCAAGAAGCTTGAATGTAATCGAACCTGCAAGTATCAACGCCATCACGTTACTCAGAATCACAAGAGATACGTTAAACAATAAATCGGTGTTCAAGGCAGACAAAGCAATTCCCGCAACAGCTGAAGGCGGTACTAGAGCGATCGCAACAGCAACACCTGCCAGGGTTTCCCTTGCCTCGGTCGAAAAAGCAACAGCCGAAGCACTTCCAACAAACAGTGACAGAGGCACCGTGGTAAATCCTGGGTCAGCTATCAGCGACATCAAGCTATTTGTTTCAATATTGAAAGGCAAAGATATCAGGGCTGAGAAAAAGACTGCCATAAGTATGCTACCAGCACCGTAAACCATGCTTTGCCTTATGACCTTCCTGTCACCGACAACAAGTCCGAAAGAGCTGGACATGAACGGACCTAACATAGGCGCTATAACCATCGCTCCGATAACAACTATTACGTTTTCTGCGGCGATACCCATTACCGCTATCGCGGAAGCCAGACCAATCAGAGACCAAGACTTGACATCGAAAGTGGAAAAATCAAAGGCTTTAGAATACATTTCATTTGCGGATATAGAGGAACTGCCGCCTTCACGCCGTTTACCCTTCTCAACGTAAGCTTTTTGGTCTAAGATCTCTACGGTTAAATCTCCAGAATCTACTTCCTTAATATCCTTCAAATCCTGTATTATTTGGTCAACTTCAGCAGAATCCTGGACAAACTCGCATCTGACAAGTTTATCACCGTCTCTTTCAGCCTCTAAGACTGTAGCCGAATGATCATGATCCTCTAAAACTTCTAGAACGTCTTTCTTGTTTTTCTTCGGAACCGTGACCTCTATTCTTTTCACATCCTAGTTTCAGTTAGACCTACCTAAATAGGTTTTTCAGTCCAGCTTATCCATGATCTCAGTCGGAAGTTCAACTAGGTCATCAAGTTCCTTCTTACCTAGCTCTCCTCCAGCAAATGCGTTTAAGCGAGCAGCAAGCCCCGAGTTCTTTATCTCCTCAGAACTGTCGAAATAATCAGCTAGGGGAGAGTGTCGAAGTCTGAACTTTTGATGATAGTTCTCAGCATCGTAAAAAACAGTCATAGGTTCAATATCGGTTACAGCCCCCTCTTTAACTGATTCTTCAGCTTTCTGTCTCTGGGACTCAGAATGAAAGAATATAACCGATCTGTACTGAGGCTTCCTTTTCTCAGCGTAATCATGGTGGGCCCAAAACACTTTCAGAAGTTTCTCGAAGGATATCTGTTCCGGGTCGTATTCTATCTGTACTGTCTCAGTATGTTTTCCTAAGTGGTGGTAGTCCGGATCGTCTTTCTCTCCACCGGAGTAACCTACCTTCGTTCTCTTCACTCCTTCCAGGGAACCGAAAACCGCTTCAGGCCCCCAGAAGCAGCCCATACCGAAACTGGCCTTCTCCATAAAATCAAACTAGTGTTTGCAGAATTTAAGCCCAGTCCCTCTATCAAATAATGTTCCAGATGAATAAGTTTTCAGCGACAATTAGTCCACTATGTATCTGAGAGACCTTGAAGATTTGATTGAGACAAAGGTCGAGGATCTCAATCCAAACTATGAAGCAGAGCAGATATAGAGCCTGGTAGAGCCGAACTAACTGTTAATTATGAGAAAGTTAGTGGACTGGTAAGCCTCTATGAGACTCTTGAAGTAATTATAGACGAGATGGGGATCGACGACCCTGTTGTAAGGGCAGACCAGACTTTCCGGGAGCAGGAGTACGAGCTTTTAGTTGAGGATCAGGGAACTGACGAATAAGAGAGCAATACTGAATTAAGACCTCAAGCCAAGGGAGTTCTTAATTATTCCTTGTCTTCTTCGGGTTCTTTAATAACCGGGGCAATAAGTTCAAAGAGGTTGGATCTAATAGCTCTGTAGTTTGCTGACTCTTTTACCCAGGCATGCAACTGTAAAATTGCTTTGCCATCTTCAACACCGGTGTAAACTATCTCGGGCTCAGGTTTTTCTAGAATTTCTTTTTCCGATTTCACAAGCTCTAAAACTTTCTCTTCCAGGCCTTCTTCAGGTTTAGCTTTAAACTCCAGGCTTATCTTGGTTCTATCCGACTTGGTGAAGTTCTTCACGTTGTTTGTTGTAAGAATGCTGTTAGGCACTACCTGTTTCTCGGAGTTATGGCCGTTAAGTATTGTGGTCCTGAGGTTTACCTCTCTTACTCTGCCTTCGATATCGTTTACTTTGATGTAGTCTCCCTTGAGAAACGGATTATCCGTATATAGGAAGAAACCGGCTATGACACTTGAAACCTGGTCTCTCATTCCGAAACCTATCGCAACTGTGGCTGCGGCGGCTAAAGTTCCTACAAGTGTTAGAAGATTTCCGAAACCTCCAACCTGTAGAGCTAGAACCATCGTAACGAATAATCCTACTAGGCCCGTAATGTTTTCTGCCGAGTGGCTTGCTTTCTTCCCCGGCCTTTTGGAGAAAAGTCTCTTTGATACCGGCATCAATACAGCTCTAGTTAAAACCATTCCAAGAACGAAGGCGGCTCCAAAACGTATTGTCTGGAAATAAATCGATGTGCTGAAAAGTATCTTTTCGAGAATCATACTTCCTGAATGATGTCTCACCTTCAATAAGCTTTCCGGAAGAATAAAACAAGCCCCGCCACAAATAATTGGTATGAAACTAAAAGAGCTTAATGCCGGAAAGATAATCGGATTGCTAACACCTTTACTACTACTTGGGGGGCTGGCCTACTTCTTCAGACCATGGTTACACGGAGCCCTACTGGGAATATATAGGAACCCTTACCTGTGGCAAGTAATCGGGTTAACAGTTCTCGGCGTAGTTATCGCCGGCAAAACACTCGTAGAAAAACTTGAAGCCTTGGACTCGAACGAACAGTTTGACTCGGGTAAAGCTAATATCTGGATGCTAGGAATCTCAGTACTGCTTGTTCCTTTACTCGTATTCGGAATGCCTCTCTCAAACGCTTTTGAGATGGAAGAGCTAGCAGGAGAGGTAGAAGCAGATGCATCGGAGCTCCAGAATCTTCCTGACATCGATCCCAACCGGCCTCGAGTACTGCCAAAATCCGTGGCACAGGAATACGCATCAAACTCGCTTCAGACACCTAGATACACTTTAGGTGAGGCAGATATCTCAATCTCGGACGAAGGAAAGCCTTACTGGTCGATGCCGAAAAAACCTGACGGATTATACAACTACTTCGCGTTAAAACAGCGAGGCGCAACCTTCGTGGACATGACCACACAGAACAAGAAAATCAGCTACACAGAGGACAGGATGGAAGCAGGACTTGGTATGGGTGTTACCGACAACGTGATGTGGCAGTTAAAGAAAGAAAAGTTCTGGGTCGACTACGAAGATCCAATCAACCTAGAACACAACGGGAAAACATACATCGCGGTACCTTACAAGGACTACGAGTTCCACTTCGGATCCCCAATCTTCTACACAACTCCTGAATGGGCCGGAGTCGCTTTAGTAGATCCCGAAGGAAACATAGAATTCCTCGAACCAGAAGAGGCAGCACAGAACGAAGTTCTTCAGGACCAGAGACTTTACCCGTACGATCTAGCAAGAAAGAAAGTATCCTCACTAGCCTACAAACACGGAATCATCAACGCCTGGTTCACCCACCGCGACCAGCTAGAAGTCGCTGAAGTACCGGGCGAAGGAAACGACCAGCCATTCACCATCCTGACAGAGGAAGGCGTGAAACTGTTCGTGGCCGCAGAACCTTACGGAAACGCACAGGGACTATTCCAGATCTGGACAGTCGATGCCTCAACCGGAGACTACTCCGTACTCAAACTTAACAGGAGCGAAGCACTTTTGGGAGCGAACAAAGCCACAAACTACGTCAGGAAAGCAAACTCGAAAGTTAACTGGGCTGACAGAACAAGTGGCGAACAAACAGTCCAAACCGGCTTCCAGCCATCCGAACCAATACCTGTGGTTGTAAACGACCAGCTCTACTGGCAGGTAAGAGTCGTACCACTTGACTCAGCCGGAATCGCATTCACCTCATTCGTCAACGCACAATCAGGTGATGTCATAAACGCGGAGACCGACCAGCAGTTCATCGACTTCCTCGAAAACGAAGAAGTCCAGAATGGGGCAGTAACCGATGGAAACCAGACATCCGGAGAAGCAACTGAAGGAGTTTGGAACGTTGTCGTAATGGAGGACGGTGAAGTAGTTGACAGGGTAGAAATCGGGGAGAACCAATCAGTGAGGTTTGAGAAGAGAGACTAGTCGCTCTTCTTTTTCCATTATTTTTAATTCCAACTTGGTTTTTTAGAACAGAAGAACGGTCAGATAATTCAAACATCTTACAAAGGTAAGATATTAAAGATTTTCTCACCAATATTTTGGCACGGGAAGGGATCTGATCAGTGTGAACCCACCTTGGGCCTTAGATCCGCTCCCACCCAAAAACCTCATAGGGCTGGTTCAGATAGGTTTCGCTGAACTCGTGTCCAACACAAGAAAGCGGTGAGAGCATGACGAGTCTAACAATCAAAATCCCTGAAAGCCTAAAAGATCAAGCAGAAGAGATGGCAGAAGAAAGAGGCTACCAGAACACTTCAGAGTACGTCAGGACAGCAATCAGAGAGAAAGTAGAAGGAGATATGGTAGTAACTCGAATCGAAGACGACGAAGGAGACGCCATAACGATCGAACAGGCAAGAGAATTTGTAAGGGAAAAAGATGGAAGTCAAAATCAAGAAAAAAGCAATCAACTACGACCTTAAGAAACTAAGTGCCGAGCAGAAACAGAAAGTTATCGACGAAGTGGAGAACCTCGACACAGCACCTCTTTCAAGAGACGATGTCGAACTAGTCTGTCGATATGGATTTGAGATCTTCAGAAAGAAAGTTGAGATCGAAGATTTAAGCTACAGAGCGCTATTCGACATTCAAGGCCAAGAAGTCATACTCTTTGGTTTTATGGAAAGGCCTCCTGAGGAGTACACTAAGGAAACACTCTCAGAGAAGGTAGGAAAGAGACAGTAAAAATTCCTTTTCTTTCTTCTTTTTTCCAAAATCGAAGATGCCCGAACCGAGATTTGAACTCGGGTCTTTGCCTCGAGAGGGCAAAATGATTGGCCAGACTACACCATTCGGGCTTGTATCCTTGGATTCCGCCCTTAATTATTTAACTTGATCCAAACCAAGACTTTGAAGGGTTCTATACTTGACGGACGTCTCAGAGCTTTACAGCAAAGTTGACACAGCAAAAGCCGAACTTGGTATCGCAGAACATGTTTTCGATACCTATCTGGATACCTTGGAGCAGTACAAACAGACCACTAAAGTTGAAACCGGTCAGTACTGTGAAGAAACAGAAAAAGCAGCAGAAACACTTATCGAAACAGAAGAGAGAATGAGGCAGCTTAGCGGAATTATAGAGGAGCTTGAGGATACTTCCGATCATCTTGAATCCCCAGATGATGGAGTAAATGCCTCTGAAGTAAGAGAAATGGCTAAGGAGGCATATGATGCATACGCCGATATAAGATCGGACTTCATACTTGAGTGCCATCAAATGAGGGACGATGAAATCGTAGCGGATCCTTTAGAGAGAAATGAGGAGAACTGGAGAAATGGTAATGGCGGAGTCGGGGCCTGAAACCCGTTTAAATCTTTCTTGTTAAAAAATATCTATGAACTTGGAGAAGCTTGTACCTGACAACTACGGCCAATTGGAAAACTCGGATCTAGCTCTTTCAGAGGGAAGGATCGCACGACTACTAAGAGAAAACATGGACGAGGAACAAACCCTTGACGGAGATGTTCCCCACGTAATAAACTGTGTTCTGTCCGAACTACTGGACGAGATTATCGACCAGACCATGGACGATGCTGAGATGATGGCGAAGGTCAAAGAAGCACATGTCAGGAAGTCGCTACGAAATATTGAGATAGACGAGCAGTACAACGCGAAGACTGAAGCATTTATCGAGCAGCTTCATTCAATCTCGGACGAGATGGAGAAGACAGCGGAAAGGCTTGAGAACCAGTAATAGTTAGATGGAGTACAGCGTTGCTTTTAACTTGGGAGAGGCGTTGTCTTGACAGGTGATAAACCTTAATGACCGATGATGTAAACTTCGTTGACTGGGCCACATTGACCCTTGTAATCATAGGTGCGATAACCTGGGGTCTGATAGGCCTAGGATTCTTCTTCGAGGGCAACTGGAACCTCGTGGACATCCTCTTCAGCGATATCATGGAGGGGGCCTTGGAGGCCACGATCTACCTGCTTGTAGGTCTTTCCGGACTTTACCAGATATGGTTCGGCTACAAGCTATCAGAGACTGCTTAAAAGCCCTCGTTTACTCTTTCTCTTCTTTTTCTTCGAAATCAGCTTCCTCGATATCATCAAATGATTCGTTCATCGCTTCCGTAGCTTCAAACATCGAATCCATTTGTTGCTGCATAGCTCCTAGCTGGGATCTTATCTTCCATCTTATGTAGAAGATAGATAGTCCGACACCTACAAAGGTTCCTGCGAAGAAGCCGATAGCTGCATGTAATAAGCTCATAATTCCTTAAGTTGGTTTTAGAGATTTAAACCCCGGCATGTCTAATGTTGAAGTATGGATATAGACCGGAGGGCGTCGAAACTTTTCGTCGTGTTCTCAGTTCTCAACTTCTCCATTATTGTTTTGACAGCTGTAACGATCACCACGATAGGTCTTATTGAAGGAGTAGTCGTTTTCATGGTTTTGATGGTTGCTCTCGTCAGTATTATCTCGAAATACTACTCAAAGCACGCAACTTAATCACAAGGTTTATACCATATAGAACCCCTCTCTTGTTAGTATGAAGCAGCGTTTGAAAAACTACTTTATAACCGGTGCGATAATCCTCACGCCGCTTGCCGTAACTATATTCGTACTGAAACTTGTCTACGGCTGGATGCTAAGCATCATAGATCCTATAGTAGTCAACCTTGGACTCGCTCAGTACACCGCCAACATCGATCTCGTGGCACAACTAGTCACAGTCGCAACTTTAGGTGTCCTAGTAACGCTTGTAGGCCTTACCGCATCAAGCAGGTACGGAAAGAAACTGCTTGGAGGTGGAGGCCGCGCAATCAACCTCATACCGCTGGTACGCACAATTTACTTCTCAGTAAGACACTTGGCAAACTCCATGGTTGAGAAAAGCAGGTACCAACGCGTAGTACTAGTTGAATACCCGAGAGAAGGAGTTGAAAGCATCGGATTTGTTACAGGAGACGCACCTGAAGAACTAGGTGAGGGAAAACTGAACATCTTTATTCCGCAGAGCCCTAACCCTACCTCAGGACACCTGATAATAGTGGAGGAGGACGATGTGGAAGATGTTGATCTCAAGGTCAAGGAAGGACTCAAGCTAGTAATGACAACCGGAATCCACGAAGATAAAGAACTTCCTCTTGAGATTCAGGAAGATCGGAACTGAGTTTTTAACTTTTCCATTAGTTCTATTTTTTACAGACGGGCTCTTAGTTCAGTCTGGCGAGAACGTCTCCCTCGCAAGGAGAAGGCCCTGGGTTCAAATCCCAGAGAGTCCATAAAAATGATTAATAGAATAAAAGAAAAGCTGGACAAGGTTTCAGAATCAAACGCAAGAATAATGAATCAGACCGGATCCACTATCTCCGGCTTAATCTTTTTCGGAGCTTTACTGCTGTTTGATCGATCCGCGACAACGCTTACAGGTTTGATAATAGTTGCAGGGATGTTTGACTTCAGCACAGTCTACTTCGTGCACAGCGGAGTTATTTCTGGCACTTTTCAGCGGCTTTCAAGACCCAAACTGTTCATGAGGCTTCACGTCGGCTCAGGAGCCCTGGCATACATCTTCCTGGCAGCTTTCCTAGTTTCCCTCTACACAACCAGGATCAACCTGCTTTACTACGCTTTCCTGGCAGCTTGGATCGTAACCTACACGTCCGGTCTTTACTCTTTCTTTAAGCTGCGGAAGTCGGGTTCTCAGTAACCCAAACTCTATTTTTTGTTTTATCAAGCTTTCATCAGGACACAAGGATTCAAGGTCTCAAGAGTTTCTGAAAGCCTTCCTGACCACTAGGAAAACTCAATAAGTGTTTCGCCTGCAACCTGGGCGTCTGAACCATAGCACTGCCTGAAGTTTTCTGCATTCCTATCTTCTAAAACCGAAAAGAGCCAGTAATCCCCAAATCGCTTGAGCCGGTAGATGCTGAAAGATTCGTCATCAAGCAATTCAGTATTTATACATTCAACAAGTCTGTCAAGGCTGCTCTTACCGTAATGATCTTCGGGATAACTGAATTTTTCTGATCTACTTTCACTTTCGTTTACGTTCAGAACCACACAGAATGGATCACCCTCCTCAACATAGTGGTACTCAACTCCTTCTTCTCTGGAATCAAGCTTTACGCCGTCAAGAGTTTCAAGTCTCAAAGCGAAGTCCCCAGGCAGAGCATTCGTAAGCTTTCTCTGCACATCCCTCTCCGTATAAGAGAAATCTGTATGAAATCCGTTATCCGAGTACCTGATTATATTTCTCACGATGCCTGCTACGGGAACACTATCTTCAGGTCCAAGATCGTGTATCAATACATCGTTTTCTATCATATAGCTCTCCATCGGTCTTCCTTCCTCCAGATCAGTCCCAAGATAATTTTCGTACGACTTCTTGACATCCTCGTTCTCAAAACCCAAGCACCTAACTACGTCTGCCGCCTGTTCTACTCCTTCTTCGACACTGGTCTCAACACTTCCTTTTTCCACTTTAGTTGTCGAGCTTTCTGAGCCAAAAAAGGATTTGAGGAAATCCAAAACCATAATTTTAGTGTCTCAAGGAAGAAGATAAACATTTGTGTTCCCGGTAGATTCCTTTCAGAACCAGTTTCAAATCATTTCTCTCCAATAAGAAATGTATGGGATACGGCAAACTCGCGAAAGGGATGAGTGCGGAGGAGGCGAAGAGAAAGCTTCAAGACGTGATGCCTTCAATTGAGAGAGCGAAACAGTTCCAAGGCAAGGCACCTTCTGTCTTTATCGGCTCCCACACCTACCCGAAAGTTAACACCGGCGTTCTCTCACCACAGCACCCAGGCGACTCGAGTTTGCTTGACTCACCGAAAGACTGGTACAAGAACAGCTACAACGTCGAGAAAGTGGCTTCTCTAAGAACTTCGCTGGTTAACTCGAAAAAGAAGTACAAGGTCGAAAACACCGGAAACTTCGTGATGAATACTAGAGAGGTAGCGATGTCGAAAAAACCTGTTGATATCGAGGTTGAATTGGATAAGAAACCGGGAAGCAGTATTTCTGGAGGACGGGTGAAACCTGTCTCGGCTTCGGGCGATATCGACCGATTCATGCTCAACGAAAACCCGAGTGTGGAGAAGAAGATCGAGAAAAAGTTTTACGACACGGATGTAAAAGCCGAGACCGCTGTAGAGGAGCTGCACGACAAAGGAATCGACAACTACAAGATCCAGCAGTCCCTGAGTACGGGCATGCTCGGCCAAGAAGATAACAGGAAACTAGTTCCTACACGCTGGAGCATCACGGCCTCGGACGACATGATCTCGAAGAAGATGCGTTCCAGAATTAAGAACTATCAAGAGCTTGGACAGATAGAGTACTACAAAAACAGCTATGTTGGAAACGACTTCCACATCTTCCTGATACCTGGAAAGTGGGAGTACGAATTGATTGAGATGAAGCGTCCTGGATCGGTCTGGAACGCCGCAGAAAACACGCACGTAGGTATCGACCATGAACCTTACGGCGGGAGAACAAAGTATGCGCAAGAGACCTCAGGAGCTTTCTACGCTGCAAGACTTGGAATCGTTGAACATTTGATTAATAGGAAGAGACAGGCAAAAGCCTTGGTTTTAAGGGAGGTTCATCCTGATTACTGGGCTCCGCTCGGAGTCTGGGTTATCCGTGAAACGGTAAGAGATGCTTTTGATGAACCCCAAGAGCTTGATAGCTTTAGGCAGGTGAAGTTCGAGATATCTAACAAGTTCAAGTTCTTATACAACCGTTTGAGAAAGAGGTCTAAGATGATTGGCGGAAGACAGTCAAATCTTGGAGACTTCTGAATAATACGAATGAATTACATTTTCTACAGATTTCAGTTTCTGTAACACAAAACAACCGAGTCTTTATAAACAAGCTGCTGGAATTGTAGTACAGAAAGTGGATGGCAACAGTCTCTGTAAGACTATCGGACGAATTAAATGAAGAGATTGATCGAATGGTTGAAGAGGGACTGTTCAAGGATAAGACCGATGCTTTCCACGAAGCAGTGCGCTTACTCTTACTTCAGTACGAGGACTACAGCCTCGACAGATAATACTTTCCCCCCTCCCTTCTACATTTTCATTTTTCACTGTAGCAGTTTCTCGTAGACGTTTAGGGCGTAAAAGTACATGAAGACGTTTACAGGCACAGCTACAACAAACAACATGATCGCCACGAACCCTATTATACCTAATACAAGGAACAGTAGTCCTGCCGGAATACCTACCATGGAAAGAACTGCAGCCGGAACACCTAGTAGAATTGCTAGCAGGATGATTGCCGCAAAGGATCCGAATGAGACCGCTGCACCTACCGCCATCGAGATCGCTATCTTCAGGACAAAGTATACAGCAACCTGGAAACCTTGACCTCTCAAACCGCCGAACACAGTTCTAAGAGATTCAATTAAACCTCTATCGTTCTTTATCATGTCTGGTAAAACAAAATCATGTACAAGAGTCATCACAACTCCGGAGAGAAGAGCTAGAGGGATCAAAGCTATTACTGCAGGTATAAGAAGTACAGTCTCCAACATCGCAAGGATTACTATTCCCGCAATAATTCCTATACCAATTAGAAATGCGAGGAACTGGAACGCCATGAACTGGACACCTCTACCCATATTCCTGCTGAAGAGATCACCTAAGTGTAATTTTTCTTCCATCAAACCTTGGAAAAGCACAAAGTTGAACACGCTTGAAACAAAAAGAAGTCCTAAACCGAATATTACCGAGACACCGATTATTCCTGCTACAAATGCTGTTGATACTGCAACCCCTGAAACTTCTGTTAAAGCAACGAATGCTTCCGGAGGTAGAGGCGGAACAGGCATGCTAAGACTGATACTTCCGATGAAAAATGCTACTACAGCTAGTCTAGCCCAGAGACCTGTATCTATCGGAGTAAGGAACTTCCTGGTTTGCTCTACAGTCTCATCGATAGCTTCTGCAGCATGCCAACTCATGAAAAGATATAGAATGCGGGAGTTTTTTACCAGTTTTCTCGAATATGTTAACCTTAAAATCAGTTGTAGTCCCGAGGAATGATTATGGACCTTTTCCCGTTCTCAGAAGTAAGGGACAAACAGGATGAACTAATCGAAAAAGTAGAAGAAGCAATAGAAAGAGAAGGCTCACTAGTAGCTCACGCACCAACGGGCCTCGGAAAGACCGCTGGATCGATAACACCGGCTCTAGAGTACGCTAAGCAGAATGATAAGAAAGTTTTCTTTGTTACGCCACGGCATAGCCAGCACCAGATCGCTATAGAGACCGCCAGAAAGATTAACGACAAACATGATGAAACAGTCTCTTCAGTAGACCTGATAGGTAAGTCACATCTTTGTGAGGGTGAAGCCGGTTTACGAGGTCAGGAGGGACCCGACTGTCCGAGACATGACAACACCTTTACAGAGGCACACGAGCTTACAGACAAAGCCAGGAACCGGATCAAACAGTTCAAGAACCAGGGTTTGACCGCAGAAGAAGTAAAGAAAAAATGTACGGATGTATGCCCCTACCAGATCTTGATGCATATGACTGCTGAAGCCGACTTAGTGGTTGCGGACTACTTCCACGTATTCCACCCGGGAGTTAGAGAGATCGTGTTTGAAAAAGCCGGTATAGAACTGAATGACGCCATTATAATCGTTGACGAGGCACACAACCTTCCATCAAGAACCCGCTCACTCTTCTCAAGTTCAGTAACGATTCCGATGATCAAGAAGGCTCAGACAGAAGCCGAAAAATTCGGATACTACAGAGAACAGGAATACCTCGAGCAGCTTGATAGAGCAGTAAACAAGATAGCCCGGGACAAACTAGGACAGACCAGCCACGAAGAAACACTCGAAAAAAGCACTCTAAAAGAGCCTGTTGAGAGCTTCTATGACTACGACGAACTTATACTTGACCTAGAGAATGTTGCTGAAGAGGTTGAAGAAGAACAGGAAAGAAGCTACTGCGCAAATGTCGCGGAGTTCCTTGACTACTGGAATGGCGAGGACAAAGGATTCGTGCGCTGTATCAAGAGGGCTATGACAAGCGGAGGAAACCGCGAAATAAGGATAAACTACTCCTGTCTTGACCCTCAAATCTCCACCAAAGAACCGTTGAACAACTCATTCAGCTCCGTTCTAATGTCCGGCACACTAACACCGCAGCAGATGTACATCGATCTAACCGGACTTGATGAAAAGAAAACTGAAACAGTTTCCTTCGAATCCCCATTCCCCAAGAAGAACCAGATCAGCCTAGTAATCCCTACGTTAACAACGAAGTACGAGGAAAGAGACGATTCTATGAGACAAAAGTACGCCTGGTACCTTGCAAAATCGTTTGAGTCCGTTGACGGCAACTGCGGCGTCTTCTTCCCGTCTTACTCGATGATGTACAAGGTAAAGGAACTGCTTGAAACCCGAACCGACAGAAAGCTGTTTATTGAGGATCGTTCTATGGACAAGGAGGAGAAGCAGGAGGTTCTCGATGACTTCGCTGCTAGGAAAGGCGAGAAAGACTCCGTTCTGCTAGGGGTGGCCGCAGGTTCATTCGGAGAAGGTGTCGACTACCCTGGAGAAGTACTGAAAGGTGTTTTTGTTGTTGGACTGCCTCTTCAGAAACCGGATCTTGAAACTAAAGAACTCATCGATTTCTACGATGAACTTTTCGGCAAAGGATGGGACTACGGCTACAGCTATCCTGCGATGAACCGTGCGATACAGGCCGCAGGCCGCTGCATACGTTCAAAAACCGATGAAGGTGTAATCGTCTACATGGACAAAAGATACAACTGGAGCAACTATAGGAAGGTTTTCCCTCCAGGAACCAACCTGAGAAGTACTAAAGCTCCGTGGAAAGAGATAGAGGAATTTTTCTCATGAGAGAAAGACATCTTTCAGTAGTTGTTTCCTACTATCGTGTTTGACGCGTTATCTGAGAGGTTAGCTGTATTACCTCCTGCATCGAAGTTATTCCCTATCACGACATGAGTTCCATTTGATCTGCCATGAAGCTGGATTCCGTACCGGGTATTGCCTCCTTTTTCGATGTAGTTACCTTTTATAGTAAACCATCTGCTCCCATACGTATTGTCATCACCTATCCATATGTTATCATAGTCTTCAGAACCGTTCTGACCGTTGTTCATCACACCGCAGTTCGCAATCAACCTGCCTGAGGCCATTAATTGATTACTTGAACCCGCTCCATTCGTAGGACGCTTGTAGTAATATCTTAAGAAAATACCATGTTCACCGTTGTCACGTATTTTGGAGTTGGTTATGCTAGCTGTCGCTTTCTGCCCTTCGTACCCAGCGTTACTTATACCGCTACCAGGGAAGGACCGGACCTCCACGTTATTGATGTACAGAGGTCCTCGGTACCGTGGTTGTACACCGATATAGGACCCAGAGTTATCTCGCCTATGACCATGTAATTGAAGCGATTCCAGACCTATGGCAGCATCATTAGAACCCCCGAAAATCATTTTGTTTGAAAGTTCGTTAGTTGCATGCAAGACCGTGCCGTGCATCGATTGTCCGCGCAGACCTCTCCCTTCCATATCTAATCGACCCGATAGGTAATAATCTCCATCAAGAAGCCTCACAAACTTCCCGCTATCTTGGCTGAATTCGTTAAGAGCCGACTGAATCGTTTGTTGATCGTTTGTACCATCGCATACATAATCAGCAAGGTTTTTCTTCTTGCTGTTGCCGGCAGCTACTACTACAGGCTCAGTTGCCACCACTTTATTCGATCTAATCTCTAAGTGAGTGTTGTTTACTTTTACAGGGCCTCCCTCACTTATCTTGAAATATTTCGACCCAGACTCTGAGAAATTCAGTCCTGCACCCCCCTCAATACCATTACTGCTAATTTTTAACTTAGATGCCGCAGGAGTTAAGGAAAGTGCTCCTATACCTATTGCACCAGCTCCTAGCTTCTTTAGAAAACCACGTCGCGAAACCCGAGATTTTTCCTTCTCCTCAAAATCAACAGAATCATTAAGCCTTTGTTTGAGTTCCTGGTTTTCTTCTTCAAGTCGACCAAGTCTCTGCTCAAGAAGTTCAATCTTCTCCTCAAGATTTTGGGACATAACCTTAGAGTCCTCTCCAGCCATATAAATCATCGGAATTGGACGTCTATCCGTTAGATCTCGCCATGTCCTAATTTAATTCTGAGTATTTCAATCATCTAACATGACCACTGTAATGGCCCAAGGAACTTTCGATGTGCTCCATCCGGGACATCTCCATTACCTGAGAGAATCCGCGAAACAGGGCGATGAGCTTGTGGTAGTCGTCGCCAGAGACTCCAGAGTCAAAGAAAGAAAGGATATTGAGTTCGACGAGAAGGAAAGGCAGGAGATGCTTAAGGCACTTGAGGTTGTTGACAGAGCAACTCTCGGCTCGGAAGGAGATATCTACTCGACCGTAAAGGAAGTTGATCCGGATATTATCACCCTAGGGCATGACCAGAGTCATTCTGAAAAAGAGGTCAGAGAGATGGCTGAAGATGCGACAGGCCACGATGTTGAAGTTGTTAGAATAACTGAGAAAGAAGGCTACTCGTCTTCTGATATCAAATCTTGAATACCCAGGCTTCTGTGTTTGAACCCATATGACACCTTTTTAATTCGTAATCTTCTAGGGAATCGTCTATAGACTCAACAAAGTCTTCAAAAAGCTGATCTTCCCCTTGACTGTATGAAGTTGTAAGCATTCTATCCGTTCCCAGTTCTGCTAGAGCAAGCGAAAAACAAAGAGACGGAGACTCCTCAGATTCATCTAACCAGACTCGGTATTCCTCCATTATTCCTATCTCACTTGCATCTTCAACTCCTAAACAGTCAACAGACTGATATTGTTCTGTCTGACCCGTCAAAATATCTTTTACAGGACTTCTAAGCCGCCCTAGACAATTTCTAAGATCTAGTTGGCAGACTGCGCCATAAATCTGCTGGCCGTACGACTCTGACATAACAACTATTTCGTGCTAAAGCTTATCTAGCTGATTTCTGAACTGGCTCAGAATTTAAAGGTTCATCCCGGAACCAAGTAGTATGACTGAAGTTGAGAAAAACCAGGAAAGGTTTGATCATAAAGTAGATTCCGAACCTGCATACGACTCGGGCAAAGGCCTATCCGAGGAAATAATCGAGGAAATCTCGGAGCAGAAAGACGAGCCAGAATGGATGAAGAAAAAACGTTTGAAGGCTTACAGACATTTCAAGAAACGTCCTATGCCCGACTGGGGTCCGGACCTCTCAGGTATTGACTTCGAAGAAATTACCGCGTTCATCAAGCCCGACGCAGAACAATCTAACGATTGGGACGAGGTACCCGACGAGATAAGGGAAACTTTCGATAAGCTCGGGATTCCTGAGGCCGAGAGAGATGCTCTTTCCGGTGTAGGCGCACAGTACGATTCCGAAGTCGTCTACCAAAACATGAAGGAAGAGTGGGAGGAGAAAGGCGTCATCTTCTGCGACATGGACAAAGCGTTGCAGGAACACGAAGAACTGGTTAAAGAGTATTTCATGAGGAGGTGTGTTCCGGCTCAGGACAACAAGTTCGCAGCTCTACACGGAGCAGTCTGGAGCGGAGGCTCTTTCGTCTACGTACCTGAAGGTGTAGAGGTCGAGATCCCTGTACAAGCTTATTTCCGGATGAACTCGCAGGGAATGGGCCAGTTCGAACACACTTTGATTATAGCAGAAAAGAACTCGAAGGTACACTATATTGAAGGCTGTTCTGCACCACAGTACACAAGAAGCAATCTCCACTCAGGATGTGTCGAAGTATTCGTTAAAGAGGATGCCCACGTCCAGTATTCGACGGTGCAGAACTGGTCGAAGAACACGTACAACCTGAACACTAAGAGAGCTAAGGTACAGAAGAACGGTACGATGGAGTGGGTTTCCGGATCTATGGGTTCGAAGGTCACGATGCTTTATCCTTCATCGCATTTGAATGGCGAAGGTGCGAAAGCCAACCACATCACGATCTCCTTCGCAGGAGAAGGCCAGGATATTGACACGGGCGCAAAAGTTATCCACAACGCACCAAATACTAAGTCAACTATTGAATCAAAGAGCATTTCGCAGGATAACGGAAGAACAAACTATAGAGGGCTTGTAAGAGTAGCTAACGGAGCACACGGATCTAAGACTTCGATCGAATGCGACGCTTTGATGTTTGACGAAGAAGCTACCTCCGACACAGAGCCTTACGTTGAATTGAAAGAGGATGATGTTGACGTAGCTCACGAAGCCACAGTAGGTTCGATTGGGGACGAAGAAATACACTACCTGATGTCGAGAGGTATCGAAGAGGAGGAAGCCAAGGAAATGATTGTAAGAGGGTTTATCGAGCCTATTGCGAAGGAGCTTCCGCTTGAATACGCTGTCGAACTAAACCGTTTGATCCAGCTTGAAATGGAGGGAAGCCTAGGATGAATCTGAAGAAAGAAGCTGAGAGGAAGATTCAGGAGCTTGAGATGCCTGAATCGATTAGAACGCCGGGAAGAACATGGACACGTTACCCGGACGTTGAGGAATTCGAAGTCGGAGACTCCGATTTTGAACCAGAAATTGATTCGGACGGCGAAGTAACGGTTTTGACCGGCGAAGAAGCTGTCGAAGAGGCTGGCGAGAAGCTTTTCGATTCGATAAAGATGGAGGAGGATCGGATGAATGCCTTCCATGCCGCCAACCTCAACGCGGTAATCTATGTTAAGGCCGAGGGAGTTTCTGAGATAAATATCCGGTACGAAAATGATTCGCCTGTTTTCTCACACATGGTTCTTGAGACCTCCCGGAACGCGGAGATAACGGTAACCGAAGAGTTTAGAGGAGAAACAAGTGTTCAGACCTCGTTCAACGAATTTTACCTGGGAGAGAACTCCACGGTCAGATACGGAAATATTGAATCTTGCGACGCCGAGCTTTCGTACTCGAGGAGAAAGGCCGTAGTTGAACGGGACGCGAATATTGAGTGGTTGAACTCTCAGTTCGAGGGTGATTTGAACAGGACGAAGATCGAAACTGTACTGAAAGGAGACAACTCCGAAGCCGATATGCAGGGCATCTGGTACCCCACAGACGACCGACACATCGACATTTCCCTCCATGTCAGGCACATAGGAACCAACACACGGTGCGACATGGATTCACGTGCAGTTGTGGACGACGAGGCACGATCAGTATACGAGGGACTGCAGAAAGTAGAAAGTCAGGCGGATGATACACATAGTTTCCAGAACGAAAACGTACTCACACTGTCCAACGATGCGGAAGTTGACGCCTCGCCCAAACTTATGATTGAAGATCCTGAGGTTGAGGCCAGTCATGCCGCTTCCGCTGGAAACCTTCCTGAGAAAGAGCTTCACTATCTTGAGTCAAGAGGTCTTTCAGAAGAAAAAGCCCAGCGTTTGATTGTGAAGGGCTTCTTTGAACCAGTACTTGAAGAGATTAAGCTACCTGAGCTGAAGGAAAATATCAGGGATGAAGTCGAATGCAAGCTTAGATGAGAAACATTCAGTTTAAGTCTGGAGCTTAGATTTTCCAATTTATGGAAAGAGAAGGCTGGCGGCTTCTGGCATTTTCAAGCACAGGCGGAGGCCTGGCATACATATTCTCCGATATCTACACCTCGGGCTGGATCAACCCGAAGAACATAGGTGCGTTCATTTCAGTGTTTCTCGTGGTCTCTATAGGTTCAGGCGTTCTCTCCTGGATCAGGTCCTAGAGTGTTCTTAAAAAGTTCGACTTGGAGTTAGGGCTTATGGAACCCGAAAAACTGAGAGAAGACTTTCCCATCTTCCAGAACCACGAGGAACTTGTCTACCTCGACTCGGCAGCAACATCACAGAAACCTAAACAGGTGACTGCGGCCGTAAAAAGATTTTACGAAGACTCAAACGCAAACGTAGGCCGCGGACTATACGATTTAGCGGGAGAAGCCACGAAAGAATACAGTAGTGCAAGAAAGAATGTAGCAGAGTTCATAAATGCCAGAACTGATGAAACAATATTTGTACGGAACACTTCAGAGGCGATGAATCTTCTAGCGCACTCTCTTGAACTTGAAGGAAAAATAGTTGTTCCGGAAATGGCTCATCACTCCGAACAATTGCCCTGGAGGAGAAAGGCCGAACAGGACAACCTGGAACTCGAATACATCCCAACAAAAGACTTTAAGCTTGATCTTGATTCAGCGGAAGAAATAATTGACGAAGATACAGCTCTCGTAAGCCTTTCGCATGTCTCGAACGTCACCGGTGTAGGAAACCCTGTCGAGGAGATCGTGGCGCTCGCGCATGAAAACGATGCGCTCGTGGTTCTGGATGGAGCGCAGTCAGTACCACGAATGAATACAAATGTGAAACAGCTTGATGTCGATTTCCTTACTTTTTCAGGCCACAAAATGTTGGGACCTTCCGGAATAGGAGTTCTTTACGGGAAGAAACACCTGCTTGAGGAGATGGATCCTTACCAAGTTGGTGGAGGGATGATCAGAGCGGTCAAAAAGAACAAAGTCGAATATGAAAAGGTTCCAGAAAGATTTGAAGCCGGTACACCTAATATTGCAGGCGCTGTAGGTCTTTCAGCTGCAATAGATTATCTAGAAGATATAGGGATGGAAGAGATCCAAGAACATGATCAAAAGCTTTGCAGAAAGATCAGGAAAGGTCTAGAGAAGATTGAAGGAGTGGATGTTTTAGCTCCTGAAGACGATGTCTTTGTCGTATCCTTTAGCACAAACTTCGCTCACCCCCATGATGTCGCTGAGATTCTTAACCAGAAAAATGTAGCGGTACGGGCCGGACATCACTGTGCGCAGCCACTGATGGAGTCACTTGATATATCAGGTACTACGAGAGCATCACCTTATCTATATAACACGGAAGAGGATGTAGAAGAATTTTTGGAAGCCGTAAAGGAAGTCAAACAAGTTTTCAGCTGAACTCTGCCTCAAGACCATAGTCGACCAACCCTCCCACATCCTTAAAGTATTCTTCTGCGGTTTCACGCGCGTCTTCGTCATCCTGTATGTTTCCTACTGCAAAATAACCCTGGTTCTCTGATGGTTCGTAAAGAAACTCTATATCAAGATCGGGAAATTCCTCGGAACGGAATCTTACAACACCGACGAAGGAAAGATCTAGGTTTTCAAAAGCCGTTTCAAGGCTTTCACCACTACCTCTGGAGGGATCAACATCTAAATTGTAGGCTTCAATCTCCAGCCCCTCTTGCTGAAAGTAGTTAACAGGTTCTTCCATCGCATTCTCGATATCCTCCAGAACTGCTTCGGTATTCCAGATCATGAGAATTCAATTCTTCCACGCCTTAGTTAAGAATTAAGTTAGAACTTTGAAACTATGTACCGCGACCAAATCCTTGATCTATACAAACATCCACGGAACGAGGGCAGCTTTGAAACCGATCTAGATGCGGAGGCTGAAAACCCTTCATGTGGCGACAAAACACACATCTACGTGGAGGTTGAGGATGGAGAGATCAGGAAGATCAGGCACGAGACCGATGGCTGTGCTATATCGACAGCAGCAATCTCAATAATATCTGAAGAACTCGAAGGAATGAACCCCGAAGACGTAAGTGAGCTTGACGATGAATGGATGCTAGAAAGGTTAGGTATTGATGTTTCTCCGATGAGGATGAAGTGCGCGATGCTGGGGCTGGAGACAGTAAAGGAAGCTACTATGTAACCAAGTTACTCACAGGCCGGCAAAAGCCAGATCAAAACATAGACGGAATTTTTTAATTGAGCCAAGCACAACGCTAAACATGTCTTCGGAAAAATGGAAGCAGGAGATAGAATCCAAGATTAATGAGCTGGAGAATCAGAACGAGCGTCTAAAAAGGAGAACCCGCAGACTTGAAAAAGAAAAGAAGGCGCTCAAAGAGAAGCTGGGAGAAAAAAATAATCTAAATGGCAAGGAATCAGTATCTAGGCGTGATTTCCTAAAGAAAATCGGTGTTGGCGCTATAGGCCTCGGCGCACTAAGTATGACTCCTGCATCAAGTCTTAAACTGACTAAAAACAATATTTCAGGTTCTTCCGGATTTAACTTCCTTGACTCTGGCAGTACGTATTTTAAGGTAAACGATGGCGGTCCTGTAGAAATCAGAAACACTAGGCTTAAGGTTTCAGGAGCTCACTCGGTGAATGTGGGAAACTCTAACATAGAGGCCAGAAACGTAACTTTCGACAAGTCAAATAACCCACAGAACTCATGGCACGACATGTTTACAGCCAACAATAGATGTTTAGGTGAAGCACTAGTAGGTCTGGCAGATGGATCGAACACCGATGTTACCGCAGTTTACAAAGTTTACTGGTCTGTTAGCGGAAATGGCTCAAAATCCTCGAGTATCACCCAGCACGGTAATTCCGGTAACGGAAACGGCCTTCAACTACAGTGGAACGGCAATACTCTTCAGGTATCCCCTGAGTCAGAATACGCTAACAAGGTAAGTATACAGGTCAAGAATTCCTCAAACGACGTTACATGGCATATCTAGGACAACCAACCAGAAAAGTTCTACGCTTTCCAAGATAACCTGAAAACAGGAGCCAGCGTTCAGCATAAGAAAGTTGCTAAAGTGCATTATTACATGACACTTGAAGTCAAAGACCTTGAAGTCTCGGTTGAAGACGAGAAAATTGTTAGAGGAGTTTCTCTAGAAGTAAAACCTGGAGAGGTTCATGCCATTATGGGACCTAACGGCTCAGGGAAATCAACACTCTGCAAGTCTTTGATGGGTAACCCTGTATACAGTATTGATGGAGGACAGATCATAGTTGATGGAGATGACGTTACCCACGAAGAAACAGATGAGAGAGCTAGAGAAGGACTTTTCCTTGGATTCCAGTACCCTTCCGAGATCTCTGGTATCTCCGTTGCAGAATTTCTGAAGGAAGCTATAAACGCCCAGAGAGAAGAGGAAGGCAAGGATCCTATCATGCAGTCGGAGTTCCGTGAAAGAATGGAGGAAGCATTAGAAATGCTTGATATGGATGAGGAGTATGCAAGACGTTACTTGAACGACGGCTTCTCAGGTGGAGAGAAAAAGAGAAACGAGATCCTCCAGATGGCCGTTCTGCAGCCAAAATATGCGATCCTAGACGAGATTGACTCAGGTCTCGACATCGATGCGCTGAAAGTCGTTGCGAACGGGATCAACAAACTGGCGGAAAATGATAGAGGTATGCTGATGATTACACACTATCAGCGAATTCTCGACTACGTGGAACCTGATTATGTTCACATCATGGTTGACGGAGAGATCGTGAAGTCTGGTGGACCTGAATTAGCTGAAAGACTTGAGAATGAGGGCTACGACTGGGTCAGGGAAGAGGCCTAGAAGTGTTTCCAGAGTCCTTTCTCTTCCTCTGCCTCTAATTCGTATATCTCGACATCCACGCTTTCAAATCCGAAGAAGTCTATGTCTTCCCCTATTCTCCGTCTCTGTCTTCTTACATCACCAGGTTCGTAACATGTTCTCACGACATAGAATCCTGTGACCCCCATTCCAAGTTTTTCTTCAACTTGTTCTCCGAATTTTATTGCTTGGTGGAAGTCTCGTGGTATCTTGGTGCCCGGGATAACTTCTTTGCCGTTGCAGGAGACAGTTTGGCCTACAGCGATCTCACCGCCGTTATATGAACCGGTTATGGCCCAGTCTTCCACTTCTAAATTACTTTGCATCTCGTATCCCTCGCCGAGAAGTCGGTTGAAACTTCTTATGCCGAAGATTTCCTCCAGCTCATCTTCCTCCATATGTCCCATGGCATCAATAAGAGAATCGTGTATGTCGCCTTCGTAGTCCGAGCGGCGGAGCCAGAAATCAGTATCGTAGTCCTCTTTCACGAGGTTTTCGTAAGGTTCAGAAGCTTCGGTGTTAAGTTGTCTAACTCCCAAAGGTGCCCCGAAAAGTATACATTCTAGTATATTGATTAATCTTTGGTTCGCTAGCTTTGTCCCTGATTGTCGTCCTTAATGAAGTCCTTCATCATCTGTTCAAGCATCGAGAGCTGTTCCTGTGCCTTTATTTCCTCGGAGCCGCATGGACAGTTCTGTGGTTCCAGCTCAGATTCAAGCTGTCTTCCGCAGTCGTTGCATTCCCAGTTCTTTTCCATACCAGTACTTTTGTTTGGAAGATGTAAAGATTTTTTCTACCGGAACTTCCGGAACCATCCTCGCTCCTTTATAAAGTGAGTCTTGAGTATTACTGGTTGCGAGGGTCGAGAGATGATTGAACTTGTGTGTCACAACTGTGGGGAGAGGGAAGAGAAAAACGTTTTACCCGGCAAACACGCCGTGCTGGGAACAATAAACCGACTGGAGTCAAACGCAGAATGCTGCAAAAGTCCTCAGTACTTCGACTCCAGAGGCTTCAAAGAAAACAAAGTATCGAAAGATCTGGGAGGCCTGCTGGGAAAAGCCTAGCAAGGCCTTCCACTCTATTTCCTCAACTTCAAGAAAAGATGTTCTTTCTCGTATGGATCTAATTCAGTCTCATCAACGATTTCTAGCTCCTCACTTACTTTTGAACGAACTTGATCAAATATCTCGTCCTTGTCTTTAGAGGAGGATATTGAACGGGCTTTTACAGCTAATAAAGCAGTTCCGTTATCTTTCAAGAACTTTCTGCAGTTCTTCAGGAATATTTCGGGTTGATCTCTCTGTGAGATATCCTGGAATACAATATCAACCTTTCCAACCATTTCCTCATACTCCTCAGGCTTTCTGGCGTCTCCAAGTACCGGCGCAATATTCTCACGATCCTCAGCCAATTCAACAAGTTGACGTATAACGGTATCTGAATACTCTACCCCTAGAACAAATCCCTCTTCTAATATATCGGAGAAGTGAGAAACTGTTGTCCCGGAAGCAGCACCAAGATAAAGCACATCCGAATCTTTCTCTACTCCAAGGTCAATTCCGTTCATTACGGCAGCTCCTGCCTTTGATCTTCCTGGCACCCACTCTCTGTAGCTTACGCCATCGACGTCGACATGCTGTTCTCCGTAGACTTTCTGGTTAGATGAGGCTTTGGTGTAGAGCTTTCCGTCCTTCCTGAAGATTCCGGGTTGTACCTGCTT
The DNA here is from genome assembly GCA_041639695.1 of Candidatus Nanohaloarchaea archaeon. Lineage (GTDB taxonomy): Archaea > Nanohalarchaeota > Nanosalinia > Nanosalinales > Nanosalinaceae > PL-Br10-U2g16. The sequence goes on along the minus strand of JBEQBQ010000006.1, from coordinate 6,233 downwards.
CATACTTCAGAGTTCTATCCGAACAGTTTTATCCCTAAACTGTATCTTGAGAAATATGCCAGACTACGAATCAGATACGAAAAGAAAAGTTGCGGGATACGGTCTGTCCTTTACCTCGATCTCTACCTATACAGCGCTTTACGAGGAAGAAGTTGTCGAGTTCATAGGAACATATTCCGGAGAGTTTACTTCACCCGGCACAATAGAACTGGCTGTTGGAACCGGATTAATGACAATCGCCGGCTTCAAGGCAGGTGCAGAAGGATTGAAATGGGTGAAAGACAGGCTTGAAGACTGAACCTTCCGTTCACTAGCCATCCTAGAATCTTACCCTTTGGAACTCCCACTATTTCTTTCCTGCTCGCCTAGAGGTGAAAAAATTAAAATCGCGTTCACCAATTCTAGACGTGAAAGATCAGAACTTCTTGGAGGAGGACTGGGACTACGCCATTATCTTGGACGCGGCTCGTTACGATGTTTTCAGAGATATCTACGACGAATTTTTTGAGGGCGATCTGGAGAAACGGAGGAGCCCTGGCTCCGCAACACCGGAGTGGGCGGATAAGGTCCTTAAAGGACGCAGGAACATCAACTGGTTCTCAGCCAATCCGTTCATCAACGGCACCGGGTTACCTATCAGCGAGATAGGCTCTGTCGAGTATGAGACGGCTCCCTCAGACCATATAACAAATATAATTGATCTGTGGGACGAGGCGTGGAACGATGAAACGGGAACCGTCCGACCTGAGGATGTCAACAGGGGGTTCAGAGAAAGAATAGATGACATATCTGAAAGGAGAACCGTAATACACTACATGCAGCCTCACGCCCCCTTTATTGGACACGGCAAAAGCAGGATAAACAGTCATCTAAGGGATAGCTTCGCCGGTCTAAAAAGAGGGACAGACAGAGGACTGAACGAAAAGTTTGGGAACTTTATGGCGAATCTCATAGGAAGAATCGAGGATACTGAAACCGTCATGAAACTTGGACTATACTCGAGTCTCAGCGGCAAATCTTTATTAGAGGTAGCGATCGGCGATACAAGGGACGTGTTCATGAACTACCACAGGGAGAACATGAGGCGAGCGATGAAACATGCGGCAGATCTCACGGAAGAGCTGGATGGTAAAGTTGTTGTTACCTCGGATCATGGAGAAGCGTTTGGAGAAAATGGAGTATGGGAACATCACGCGGAAAAACACATACCTGTGCTCGTAGAAGTACCCTGGCTGGAAGTAGAGAACGTGAAATAACTTACTTCTCGAGTTCCCGGAACTTCTCCTCGCATTCCTCTCTCAGCTCGTCGCCCTTGAACTTGTCACCGTACTGGTCTAGCCTTGCGGCCATAACCGTCTTGTTTGCCAGGAAACGTGCCATCTTACCTCTCTTCTCCTCAGGCAACTCGTTTACGTACCTGTGTTCAAATAGCACGCCGTGCTTCGGTGCGGAACCCTGCCCTTTCAGGTGTCTGAAAAGTGCTTTCTCGGCTCCAAGCATCTGTACTGTCGAGGCCGGTTTCTTCGCTATATCTTCAAGACTTCCGGCTAATGCAACAAGTCTCGCGGTTAGAAGAGGACCAAGTAACGCTTCCATGTTCTGTAGCTCTTCCTTCGCTATACCTTCAACATATTCCTCGAGATCGGCTCTGATATCATCTTTTTTCTTGACTGTTTCGAAGGCTTGTTCAAGCATCTCAAGATCTTGGTCGGTTAAATCTGTACCTGTTGAACTTTCTGCCATCTCCGAAAAAGCCTCAAGACTGTTTCTCTCAAGTCCACGCGATAGAATGCTTACAAGCTGTTCATCATCCGTTATCTCTTTCTCAAGTTCGGGGAAATGTAGGGCGTACCAGTCCCTGAACCGCTCCATTTCGTTAGTGAAGTCTCTGGTTGTCTGGTCTAGAAACTTGACCGCTTTAACCATTAAACGGTCCCTATCCACATCTTCACGCAGCTCTTCCTTCGTATCTTCTAACGCCTTTTCCCTGATTTCTTCTCTATCCATTTTTAGAAACCTGCTCTCATTCCCATCATACGCATCTTGAGTTTTACTTCCTCTTCATCTCTACCAAGTTCTTCAGCAATTTGATCAGGCTGCATACTTCCCTGTAAAGTTACAAGCTTTCTTTCCTCGTCTCTGGAGAACTCGTTCCATTCCTCCTTTTCGTCAAGTTTCTCCTGGAACTCGGATCCTCCTTCCAAGAACTTCTTCAGCTCATCGTTACCCATCGAATCCCTGTTGTTGAAGAAGAATTCCGACTCTCTCGGGTCCCAGCGCATCGGTCTTTTCTTCGTAGACTGGTCTAGTGATCTTTCCTCATGCTCATCCCTAGGCTCGTGTTTCACGAGCTCTTCATCCCCACTGCCTACATCTGACAGATCGCGGTTGATTGCTTTCCTGACACGTTCAGTAAGTTTTTGTTCCAAGTCGTCTTCTTTCATACCTTTAGATACTTGAGCGAAGCTTTTCAAAGCTTCACAGCAAGCCACCTTTTAAGAATTTAACAGGTCAACTCAACAATATTGGCTGGAGACAGCTTATCGTGTAAAAGCGGCGATGGTCCAGTGGCTAAGACCCCGGCCTTCCAAGCCGGTGACCCGGGTTCAAATCCCGGTCGCCGCAAGTAAATACCTATACAGGCATTCTAAATGGATTTTTCTAACTAACTGTTTTCTCACAACTCTTTAGATACTCAAAGAATCTTTTTCAGCTATTGTCTTCACACACCATGTTTTAGAATAATCTGTGTTTAACTACTAGATGGAGGAAAAAGATTATGTCCGAGGAGTTTACACTTCCGCCAGCACTTGAGAAAGGCGATAAAGTAGCGGTAATGGCTACATCAGCAGGAATTAAGAAGAGATTTCCGGCAGCTTTCGAAAAAGGAATAGAAAGACTCGAACAAAGATTCGAACTCGAACCAATAATCTATGATACAGCGCAGAAAAATACCGAATACCTGAATGCTAACCCAAAAGAGAAAGCAGAAGAGTTTATGCAGGCATTCGAAGATCCTGAAATCAAAGCAGTAATACCTGTATCAGGAGGAGATGAAGAACTAAGAGTTCTCAAACATCTTGATCCAGAACGACTGAAGAACAACCCTACAAGATTCTACGGGATCAGCGACAACACTAACCTACACATCTATCTCTGGAATCTGGGAATTCAAAGCTTCTACGGCGGACAGTTAGTTGCCGACCTGATGTGTGGGGAAGAACTCGGAGAATACACCTACAAACATCTGGAGAAAGCATTCTTCGAAAACAGTTTAGGCACAGTTGAATCTTCAGACCAGTTCACAGACGAGTTCATAGATATTACAGCTGACGAGATAGTGGATGACAGAGAAAGACATGATAATCCTGGCTGGGAGTTCTGGAACTTCGATGAAGAAACTGTCGAAGGTAGGCTGTTTGGCGGTTGTTTCGAGATAATGGACTGGCAGATGGCAACCCAGAAATACTTGCCCGACCAGAAAGACCTTGAAGACACCATTCTAGCCTTGGAAACTTCAGAGGAAGCACCAAGTGAAACCACAGTCAAAAGATGGCTGATGTGCCTGGGAGAGAACGGTATCCTCGACAAGTTCTCCGCTATTCTTGTAGGCAGACCGATAAGAAACCCATTACACGGAGAAGAAAGAACTGAAGAAGAAAAACAAGAATATCACGAAGACCAGAAAGAACGCATCAAGGAAGAAATCAAGCAATACAGTCCAGAAACACCTGTCGTCTTCGACGTAGACTTCGGACACACCGATCCAAAGCTCCCACTACAACTAGGGAGCAAGATAGGCGTCAACCCAGAAAACCAAAGAATAGAGTTTAGATAATTTCAAATAGTCGCCGCAAACACTTCTTACCCCCAGGTAAAATTAGAGAGCCTCAAATAAGCAAAAATACGGCATAGGATGAGGCTGCAGATATTACAGGAGTAAGTATCCAGAAAGTGACAACGTGAGCGATAATTTCTGGTTTAAACAGACGTTTGTCGGGAAGATCGTTTTCAGTTTCCTCACCTATCCGCTTTTTCTCACGGGAGTGAAGCGCACCAGCCTTTAAAGCAGGTTTTTCGCCTTCTACAACTACTTCCTTGGCTTTTACTGTTCTTGAGGCTCTGCCCCAGCCAAGACCTGTTATGCACATAGTAGCTGATATAGCCAGACTGGCAGGAATCCCCATGGCGGAGAGAACCGATATTATGGATGCAGAGACTACCGATACGACTAGAGCCGCCATCAAAGGAAGATCCGTTATACCATCGCCAACAGTATCCAGAGTTCTTCTAGCAATAGTAAAGCCTCCCAAGCTCATCGCACCGACCGCAAGCAAAATACCTGCGTTCATTTGGATGACCTCGCTTCCTATTAAAGGCGCTACAGCATTTGCAACATTTGATGCTCCAGCTGAAAACGCCATATAACAGGCAATTGAAAGAACAAGAATGCTACTGAAAAGCTCTTTATAACTGGTGCCCGGGCCAAGCCCTATTTTCCTCTTGGAAGGACTGAAATCGATCATTTTTCCCTCACTCTGCTCTATACTGAAAAATTCATCTAGATGCACGTAGATGTATCTGCCTATAATTCCTCCGGTAAGGAAAGCGAAGGCCGGTGCTACAAGCCACCATGAAAGTATTGCACCCATAACCGGCCAGTTTAACGTATTAGTTGCTAGTCCAAGACCGGCGATAGCTCCTACTGCAGTCATCGATGTTGAAGCCGGAACACCTGAAAGATTCGAGATCAATAGACTTAGACCGATAAAGAAGAGTATAATTACTGAAGCAGACAGTGAGAACTGTGTCGCGGGAACAATTTTGCCGCCCATAGTCTGGATAACATTTCTACCAACTGTCCAGCCGCCGATTAAAGCAAAAACTGTCATTAGAGCTGCGGCCCCAGGCTTTGAGACCAGTTTACTACCTACTGAAGGCCCGAAAGCTACCCCGGTCGAAGAACCTCCTATGTTTACGCCGACGAATGCTGCGGCCAGTAATCCAAGCAATAGTATAATCTCCATGACCTAGTCACTCCAGACCATTCCGAAACATTCCATCGTACATCAAAACTATTGCGATTAAAGCACCGCCGCCAACTGCTTGAGGTAACGGAAAACTTGTTAAAATGCCGACAGAGGCACCTCCAATAAGACTGACAGATATTCCTCCTAGTATCTTGTCGTAATAGTCAAGGTCGATTTCAAAATGCATCAAAAATCATAATCAACAACTCTAACTGAGAGTAATAAAAAAGGAATGCCGCAAAAAATCTCGGAAGACTATGTCAAAATAATGATAAGCAGCCAGCAATTAGTCAGTTTGATGGAACAGAATTTGAGCTAGAAAGAACGTTAGATAAGACTTTTATTAGCCATAGTATTTGGTTTAGCGACAGCTTACTCTATAATTCAAATTGAAAATATCTACCTAACCCTAGGACTCGGTATAGCGTCCATAGATTTCTTTTTAAACTACTATTACGTGCTTCTGTGGCACAAAGAAGCTAATACAGGACCTTAAAAATAATCTGTGAATGAGTAAAAATCATGCACTTGGACAAGAATAAGGTTGAATCAGATCCTGTTGAAAAAAGAGAAACTGAATTGGTGGAGAGAAAAGGAAAAGGGCATCCGGACTCTATATCTGACGGTATAGCCGAATCAGTATCGAAAGCGCTCAGCAAGGAGTATCGAGAAAGATTCGGTAAGATTCTACATCATAACACTGATGAAGTGCAGCTGGTTGCAGGAAGCTCTGAACCTGAGTTTGGTGGAGGAGAACTTATCGAACCAATCTACATTCTTTTAGCAGGACGGGCGACTAAAGAATTCAACGGCGAAAAAATCCCTGTTGACCGTATAGCGATTGAAGCTGCAAAGAAGTATATAGAAAATAATTTCAAACAGCTTGAACCTGAAGACATCGAGTTTGAATCCCGTATAGGCGAAACATCAACAGACCTCAAGGCCGTGTTCGAGGAAAAAATACCTAAGTCAAACGATACTAGTTTTGGCGTTGGTCATTACCCACTTTCTGAAACTGAAAACGCAGTCAAGAAGATAGAGTCAGAGCTACACTCAAGTATCGAAGAAGTAGGAGAGGACGTCAAAGTCATGGGTTTGAGAAGAAATGATAAGCTGGAGACAACCGTGGCCGCGGCAGTAATTTCAGGAAGAGTCTCAGGAATAGAGGAGTATCTAGAAGTCAAACAGCGGATAAAAAAGGAA
>JBEQBQ010000005.1:0-63413 GCA_041639695.1 Candidatus Nanohaloarchaea archaeon | reverse complement strand
AAAACGGGAGGACGTAAACACGTATGTCTCAGAAACGAAGAATCTACGTTCCCGGGTAGAGAGTCTCGAATCTGAAGTCTCCGATCTCGAATCAGAGAACTCCCGGTTGGATACCGAAGTATCAAACCTAGAAGGAAATCTTACCGATCTGGAGATCACTGTATCTTCTATAAATGAAAGCCTTGGAGAAGTTTGTGAAGATGCCCCCGAGGAAAACCTTACGGACTCCTCCATAAGTGAGTGCGAGAACTGGGGACACGAAGTGTACTGAATATGAGAGTTGAAAAACTCCTCAAACGATTGAGACGAGAATTTCTTAAAGTAAACCTGATGCAGGCCTGTCTAGACTCTATCCTTTTCTTCCTATCTGCAAACATAGTGCTTTTTCTCCTTGATTTTAGCTTGGTCGGAAATATAGATAACACTGCCGCTGTTGCTTTCGTTTCAATTTTCTTCTTCGGGGCAGATTTCTATTACCGTTCAAGAAACTACACTCTCGAGATATACGAACAGAAAAACCCTGAATTAAGGGAGATATTAAGAACGGCAAGAGACAACTTAAACAACAGGAACATAGTTTCACAGGCGCTTTTCGACGAGCTAATGGATAGATCTCGTTCAGTTACTTCGGAAAGTATTGTGCCCAGCAAGAAAATTATCCAGAAGATTCTTGCCGTTGGCGCTCTCAGTTTCCTTACTGTGGTTTCGGGCATAGCCAACTTCCAAGTTTTAGAGGGCGGAGGCGAGCTAGTTAACGATCTAGGACCTATAGACAACGTATTAAATCAAGAGGAAGAGAAAAAGCAGAGGTTCCAAGTCCAGAACGCCTCAAATATAGAGGGAGATAGGGAAATCAAGCTTTCCGGTAGGCTGGTGAATTACTCCATAGAAGGGACAGGAAGCCCTGAGAGCTCAGATCTGTCGGCTAAACCTGTTTCAACACCCGCCACGCTTGATTCAACAGGGCCCGAACTATCTGATGATCTTGAGCTGGCTAAGCAGTACAGCCTTGAGATCAAGTCGCTTAACTAAATCAATCGATTTAAACGATACCGTTTCAAACGATATACCATGAAGCTCAAGTCGCAGGACGAAGCCACTAAGTACGAGAAAGCAAGCGAAAAGCTCCAAGAAGTAATGAACGAAACCGGCAAAGTAATGGTAGGACAGGAAGAGATAATTGAGAACGTTTTGATATCTATAGTCTGCGATGGGAACGTCCTGCTCGAATCAAACCCGGGACTGGGAAAGACAAAGATGGTTTCAACACTTTCCGAAGTACTTGGATTAAGCTTCTCGAGAATACAGAACACTCCTGACCTGATGCCTTCCGATATCACAGGTACGGATATCATTAATGAGAATGAGAAAGGTGAAAAGGAGTTTGTCTTCCAGAAAGGTCCAATATTTGCGAACATGATACTTGCGGACGAGATAAACCGTGCCACCCCTAAGACGCAGTCAGCATTACTCGAGGCGATGGAAGAGAAACAGGTTACCTCGGGCAACAAGAGCTACGACCTAGAGAAGCCTTTCTTCCTCATCGCCACGCAGAACCCTATTGACCAGGAAGGAACTTACCCGCTTCCGGAAGCTCAAAAGGATCGTTTCATGATGAAGCTTTCTCTTGACTATCCGGAGGAGCAGAACGAGGAAAAGATCGTGAAGAGGTTCTCATCCGAACTTGACTTCGATCCGGAGCTTGAACAGGTACTTTCTCAGCCCTCGTTAATCAAGCTCCAGGAATTCGTCAGGCAGGTACCAATAGCAGATGACATACGTGAGAGGGCTGTGGAACTCATCTCAGCGACCCGTGCACATGAAGACCTTAACTACGGTGCCTCACCAAGGGCTTCGATCAATCTTGTGCTTGCCGGCAAAGGAAGAGCACTTCTTGAAGGAAGAAGCTATGTCTCAGCCGAGGACATCAACTCCATGGCAAACCCGATCCTACGGCATAGAATAGGCCTGAACTTTAAGGCCGAGAAGGAAGGCAAAAACGCTGACGACGTCATAGAGGAGATAATAGAGGAAGTCTAAACGGTATGATAGAAGCCGACTTTATAGAGGAGCTTGACAGGTTCAATCTTGCGTTGAAGAAGAATTCAACGGAGATACAGGAAGGAGAACAAAGTTCCTCGAGCACAGGACACGGAATGATCTTCGAAGATCACAAGAAATACGTTCCAGGAGACGATATAAGAAAAGTTGACTGGAAAGCCTACGCACGTACAGACGAGCTCTTCATCAAACGCTTCGAGGAAGAGAAGAGCGTAACAGTTCACATCCTTGTTGACCGTTCTAGCTCGATGGATTACGGCGAGGAAAACAAGTACGACTACGCCTCAAAACTCGGTCTGGCGATGGCATACATGGTATCGAATACGAACGATCGTTTCCGTCTCTCAGTATTCTCAGAAACCATAACAGATATCTCAAGTGCGAGAAGAAACGCCAACCTTGGAGACCTCGTGGACACCCTCAACGAACTGAGGAAAACACCGGAATCTAAAGTAGAACGATGTATAACAGAATACAGCAATAGAATCGAGAATAAGTCCATCGTTATCATAATCTCAGACTTTCTAACCGATACAGGAGAAATTGAATCAGCGCTTAAACGTTTGAAAGGCTCCGAGACAATACTCGTGAACGTTTTGGACGAGGAGGAGATGGACCCCGAGATGAAAGGCGACAAGATATTGAAAGATCCTGAATCCTCATCAAAGCTCAGAACTTTTCTCTCGAAGAGAACAAAGAAGAAGTACAAGAACCAGTTGAAACAACATACAGATGATATAGAAGAGCTTTCAGATCGTTACGGCGCTAGCTACCTGTTAAAATCGACAGAGGATGATTTCTTCGAATCTTTCCTGGATCTCTGGAGAGCTGTCAACCGGTAAAAAGCTGACTTACCGAACAACAAAACATGGATATTGAAGGCTTCAAAACCGTAGACAGCATTCCCGGTTTATACCGTCCTGAACAGGATCTTCTTGTGATTTCGGACCTGCATCTAGGTCTTGAAGGTTCGATGACTTTTGACGGCAACTACGTTCCGAAACACCAGTTGGAGAAACTCTTGAAAGACATAGAAAAAATGAAGAAGGAAACAGGGGCCTCAAGAATCCTTGTGAACGGAGACCTGAAGAACGAGTTTAAAACACGTTACTCCGAAACTAACGAGATAGAAAACTTTCTAGGCTTCCTTGACCGCGAATTTGAAGAAATAATACTTATCGAAGGAAACCACGACACATTCCTTGAAGATACTGTGGAGGATTACGGCCTAGAACTACAGAAGTACTACTTGGAAAATGGCGTTCTCTTCACCCACGGGCATTTAGAGCTAGAGGAACTGGGGATCGAGGAATTTGAGACAGTAGTTATAGGACATGAACATCCTGCACTCGCCTTGGAAGATGAGATAGGTATAAGAGAGAAAGTAGCTTGTTTCCTCTACGGAGATATGGACGATAAGAGAATAGTTGTGATGCCTGCTTTCTCAAGCATCTCCAACGGCACAAACGTTAACGAAACACCTCAATCCCAGCTCCTATCCCCCATAATGAAGAATAATGTTGACAAAGGCAGTTTGAAAGCCGTAGCAGTTTCCCGAGAGGCCGGAATATTCGAGTTCCCCGAACTAAGAAAGATCTAGAATCTTCTGGCCACGAGAGAAAGTCCTCCAATCAACAAGGAGATGAAAGCGGCTGCGAGGAATGATGCGTTAACACTCCAGATTGATGCAATCGTTCCAGCAAGGAAAGGTCCCAGCATCTGTCCAAGATGTTTAAACATCTCGAAAAACCCTGTCATCTCCCCTTCTATCTCATCAGGAACCTTTGAATCATAGAATGCGTGTACCGGAGGAGACATACCTGAGGAAAATGTTCTAGCTATAAAGAATAATACTCCGATCGCCAGTAAGGTCTGAGCAAGGAATACACCAACCAAGGTAATTGAAAGCACTACTGAAAGAGTTGTCAGAGTTAACAGTTTTCCGTAGCGATCGGCTATACCTCCAAAGACGAACTGGAAAACTTTAGGTAGCGCCGCTATACCGAATATAATACCCATCTGTTCGAAACCAGCCCCCATTTTATCTAGGAGAAGCGGTACTGCCAACCAGTAGAACGAGAAAATTATGGAGTAGAGAAAAGTTAAACCGAAGGCAAATCTTAGCTTTTTCCAGTTGTTCTTCAGGTGATGCCAGTCATCAACATAGGTTTTCCTGTGCGCGAGCTTCTCGAACGAAGACTTGAGATTCTCTGTTGTAGCCCCTATGTAGCTGTAGAACACGAGAACTGCAACTGCCGAGGTGAAAGCCCAGAGGTAGAACGTAATTCCAAATCCTTCAGAGGCGATAAGAAAACCTCCAACTATAGGCCCCAACACCGCGCCCAAATTAGCTCCGAGAAGTACTACAGAGACAGTTTCTGACTCCACATCATCGTCTGACTGTTTTAATGTTAGGCTCCAGCTGCCGTTCCAAACCAGCACTTTCGTAAATCCTTCAAACACCTTTCCAAGCAGGAGAAGTATTGGTGCAGCGGTAATATAGAGGAATGCAGGGAAAATTGCAGCTATCAAACCCATTAAAACCACTATTTTCTCGCCAGCTCTCTGAACTAGGTTACCTGCAGGTATATCGAATAAAACCGTTATTATTGGAGGTATTGAGGTTATAATGCCTATTAGAAAGACGCTTTCGATATGTGTCTTGAAAAATACGGGCAGAAAGTTCCATACGGTACTCCTTCCTATCCAGCCAAACAGGAACACTAAGGACAAATATTTAGCTACTTCCGGTATCCTGTCCAGCTCCATGAAAAATGGATTTGTGAAGTCGAATTAAAAGCTTAGTAAGTTACGAAGCTTTCGTCTTCATCATCTTCCTCATCATGTTCTTCAATCTCTTCCTCTTTCTCCTCGGAGTATTCCTGTTCCATCATTTCCTCCTTGGCTTCCTCCTTCAGCTCTTCGTAGCGTTTTTCGGCCATGTTTCTATCCGTTCCTGCTTCCTTCTTCTTGGCCTTTTCATAACGCTCTTCGGAGGATTCGTTGCTTGAGTTCTTCGCGGCTTCAAGAAAATCATTAGTCACGTCTACCACCTACGAAAGGGATATGTCTCGCGATTGCGATTATATCTTCCACGGTTTCTGCCGAGCGCTCCATCGACTCAATTGAACGTTCAAGTGACTGAACCGCCTCGTCCAGGTTCTTGAGTAGCACGAGGAACATCACAAGTAAAGCGATGGCGACGGACTTCAGTATGATGCTTAAGCTTAGGTCGATGGTTGCAAGTTCTACCATGTCGATTGGTTCGGGCTTCGAATGTTTATAGTTATTGGTTTTCTTTGAGAACCAGTAACAGCTTTTTGCCTACGTCCGAATCAAACTTTTCATCCGCGGTTTTCAAAGCATTCTTGTAGCGTTCAGCAGTTTCACGGGCTTTTTCCAGATTTTCTTCTTCCGGTTTCGGGACGTAAGCTATTAACCCGATTAGATCATCGAAGCCCTCTATCTCCGAGCTGAAATTATCGTAGGCCTCCTCTTCCTGAGTCAAGAACCATTCAACGTCTTTTTTCGGATAACCCATTACGAGACCAAAATCGCGCCTGTAACTCTCACGATCAGTGTAGGACTCATTAAGACCTTGAATATCTCCCTCCCTGCCAACGAAAAACATTTTTCCAGGTTTTCTTGCATGATCCGGGACGTCTTCAAGTTCAACAAACTCAAGCTCAACCTGTTTTATTTCGAGACCCATATCACGAATCTTTTCTTCGGCGAATTCAAGCTCGCCGTAGGCCGAAGGTATAGTAGCAGGTTTCTCACCCAGCAGTACCAGTTCGAGAAAATATGGGAAAGAGCCAAGGAAGTCCTGCTCTACAAGCTGCTCGAACACCCTGAAATCGTTTTCAGTACATTCGAACCTCATACAGACGTATGCGGAAGCCAATAATAAACCGGTTTCGGAAACCCTTAAAAGCCTCTAGGCCGAATTTTCAGGTGTGATAACATGGTAAACGTACCTGAAGACGTTGAAGTTGCGGATCTTCCTTTCACCCACGCAAGGATCAAAAGAATGGTAAGAGAAAAAGCTGAGGACGGCCAGTACGTAAGAAGCGAAGTATACTACGGACTGAACCTTCTTCTAGGCGAAATTGCTGACGAGATCATCGAGAAGATGATGGATACAAACGCAGCATACGTAGAAAAGTATGATCTTGATCGTGCTGCAAGAAAGTACGAGAAGGTCGAGAACATTATGAAGGAAAAGGAGAGAGTCTCCAGAAAGCTTGACGCTCTGGCTTCCGACATCGAGCACCTCTCACGTGAAGTCAACCAGGCCGACGAGTAAAAACCTCTCCACTTCTTTAATTTACCTCTTATTTTTCTATAGCGTTTAGATCGTCTTCAATTCTCTCAGCGCTAATTTCCAGAAGATCTCCGGCTTCTATGTATACCTGAGGGGTCTCACCGAGAAGTACCTGTCCCGGCACCCCACTCCTCTCCCCGTCAGAGTAATCTGTTTGACCGTATTCGTGCCAGAACTCATCAACCTTTTCCTGATCGGCTCGGTACAGAAAGTCTATCTTGAAACCTAGACAGTGTGACAGCCGATCATATACTTCATTAAAGTCTTCGCCTTCCGCATTACTTAACAGCTCCGCTGTTTGAAATGAGGCATCATCTCTCTGCTTCAGAATTTCCACAGCCTCTCTCGTTTGGTCCAATTCTTCATCAAAACCGTTTATCTCAGGACCCCTCGAGTTTACGATGACATCTTCAGAAGATCCTGTTCTGAGCGAGCCCATCTGTTCCAAGTATTCAAGATAAGTGGTTTCGCCAGCTGCATATTTGGCATTAACTTGTCTGTAAGCTTTCTCATTTATATCCTGATACGAAACCGGGTTATTGAGAAAGATACCGTGCATCCCCATATCAGAAGCAGAAATATCTATGAAATCTTCAACTCTTTCTGTTCCAAGCCTGTTTCCATGGAAAAGAATCGCTAGCTCAAGCTCAAGATCAGTGTTGCCTAACGAGCGTTCACCAAACTTCCTTCTCGCCGATCTGTTCCAAACATAGACCTCGTCTATACGAGGCGACGATAACTGCATTACTTGAACTGTTAGGACTCCAAAGCTTATTAGATTATCACGCCGTTATATTTTTTTGTATGAGGTTCGAGTCGGAGATAGTGGCCGAAGATATACTGCCTGCGATCAGAAAGATAATAGCCGACAGGCTCCAGTCAGACTACGGCTACACCCAGGAAGAAATAGCAGCCAAACTGGATGTAACACAGCCCGCAGTATCACAGTACCTGAAAGGCAAGCGCTCAGACTCGAATGTTGTCGAAAAACTCAAATCAGACCCACAGATAGACATTCTTCTAGATGATACAGTTTCGAACGCAGCACAGAACAAGAAGTTCTCCTCCGATATTAGAGAAATAATAACGACCTCAAGAGACAAGGGGTTGTTTAAAGAGAAGTTTAAGAATGCCGAGAGGGCGCTTTAACTATCCTTGAAACCGTCCCACTCGAATCCCCCTTCTTCAGAAGAGGCTTCTGATCCGTCAGAGTCAGTAATTTCCTCGATCTTTGACTCTACAGATTCCTTAATCTCTCCAACCGAACTCATGTCAACGTCGGATCCAATCTCCTTCAGGTCCTCAGGTTCAATCCCTACATCAAACTCATCGGAGTAGATCAGGAAGGCTCCTGCTCCAACACCACCTACAAGCACAACCCCGAATAGGATCATGAAAATCATCGCGGTCCGAGAACTCTGGTAATCCTCTTTCACAGCATTATATGTCTGTGATGCTTTCGAGTACTCTCCATCAAGATTCGAAAGCTCGGACTCGACTTTGTAGTAGTTACCATTTTCCATCGCCTTTTGTGCGTTGTTCATAGACTGGTTGAGTTCGGAGAAGTTAGCTTCAAGGCCCTTCGACATTTCCTTCCCTACTTTTGTCCTCAATTCGGTTATATTGGATTTGAGTTTGTTGAATTTCGAGAGCCGTGACTGAAAGTCTGATTCAATACTGGATCTTTGTTCCTGATTAGCTTTTATCCTGAGATCAACGGTCTTGGAGCTTGAAGGGCTTGAGGTGGATAGCTGGAGATCATAGCTTCCAATATCCTGTTCAGCAGGACTTATCTCAAGATTTACATTTACCGTGTCACCTATACCTAGGTCAGAAATCGTTTGGGAGTCGCTGAAGATTGGCGAAGAAGCCGAGAATTCCAAAGAACCTATGTAGAATTTGCCTGTGTTTTCGATCGTTGCTGTCAAGGTTTTCGAGCTTCCCGCATTTACCTCAATACTTGAGTCAGAGCTCAGGCTGACCTGAGGATTGGCGTTGGGGTAAAAATTGAAACCTATCTGTTCTGGTTCGCTCCATCTTCCTGCGTTGTCCTTCGCTCTCACGTAAATTGTTTGTTCTCCTTTTGATAGACCTGAAGTATCGGCGTTGAAGCTTGCTGAGTCGCTTGAATAGTCAATAGCAGTTCCATCTCCTTCATCCGTCGAGCTCGAGAAGTAATATTCTAGCTCGTCGACTCCGGAGGCATCATCTGCGGCTTCAAAGTTGACGTCGAAGTCAGAGTTAAACGAGGTGACTTCTGACGCCGTCTCAACATCCGTTAAAACCGGAGGACTTGCGTCAAAGCTGTAAGTTCTTGTATCGGATTCTTCACAGTTTCCTGCCTGGTCGCACATTTCAACATAGACATCCTGAGTTGTACCGGCGTATTCATCTCCTTCCACATCACAGTCGAAAGTTGTTGAGTCCTCTTCGTCTACATCCTGGGTGTCCGAGTCAAACTCGTCATCGTCTTCGTCAAAGCATTTTACCGTTATATCAGTCTGCTCGGCGTCATCTCCTTGACCTTCTAATGTAATCTCCAAAGTCTGGTCATCATCGTCGGTCAACAGAATATTTCCTTCTTCCGGATCGAAGGACGGTGAAGTATCTCCATTATACTCTGTATCAAATTCAAAGGTCTCAGAGCTTGATGCCTGGTTTCCAACATCATCGGTAGCATCTACGTCAAGGTCGAAGGAACCCCCAGAATCTAAATCCGAAGTATCGACCTGAACATCAACCGTACATGTTTCATCCGCATCGCATGAATCAAAGTCTCCATCATCCTCGATCGAAGCATCATCCGTAGCATCTACAGAAAAGCTGTCTACACCTGTATTTTCATCGGAGACTTCTACTGAAATAGTTGGATCTTCTCCAACATAGTCATCATCCGCTAATGTGATGGAAGGTGCCTTGTTATCAAGGGTCAAAGCTAGTTCCGGTGTCGAACCTATATTATCGCCTGAGGAGTTGAAAGCGGTTGCCTTGAGAACATATTCCCCAGAAGAACCGATATTACCTAAAGTGAGTTCAGTAGTATAGTTGGAACTGCTCTGTCTGTTAAAGCCTGTTACCTGAGTAAAGGAACTGTCCCCGGGATACTCTGCGTACAGTGTGAGATTGCCTCCACTGAAGTCGTAGTTTATGCTGGATGTATCGACCTGGAGAAAGACATCCGAGTCAAAGTCTCCGTCCGAGGAAGGGTCGTTCCATTCCACTGCGGCTGCATGTACTATGAAAAGGGTTGCAAAGATTGCGAGTGCTCCGGCTTTAAGCTTGCCGCGACTGATAATGTATCACTAAACATGGGTTCGATTTGAATGTTTAAGTAAATTTTTCGGCCTCCAGTTATTTCTCCGGTTTTTGCCCGGAATCAGAAGCCAGGTCGGACTCATTCCATAGCTCAACCGTAATCTTGTGATCGGCCTCAAACATGAAGTAAAAGAAGCAGACAAAAAGTGCTGCGAGCACAGGAGCTGTGATCTCCGCAAACACCAACATGAACCACGAACCGAAGAGAAATCCGGCAACCGCATTACTGAGACTGTCATCCCTGGGGCTTGAGACAAGTAAAATAGCTGCGGAAGCCATGGAAAAACCCGGAATCATGTTCAGGTAACCGTCAACACCGAAAGAAGTGGCAAAGCCCAAGAAAACAAGCAAAAGCGCTGTAGAAAGCCTTGAAAACCTTGATCTAAACCATTCAATTATCTTCATCGTCCCTAACCTCTTCGAACCTTGAGACCGACTTCTTCCTCTTTTCATCGTGATCAACAATCGGTTCAGGATAGTCTTCTCCTATAACACAGTCAGAGTCATGCTGAACAGTCTTTGGCATTTCATGCGGTCGGTGGATGTACTGATCCGGCACATCTTCAAGCTCGGGAACGTATTTCTTGACATATTTGCCTTCAGGGTCGTAGTCTTCTCCCTGCGTTCTTGGATTGAAAACCCTGAAGTAGGGCTGTGCATCAGTACCAATAGAGTAGGCCCACTGGATCCCGCCTACCATCGCCGAGAGTTCAGCGTCAACGAACATCCTCTTGAAGTAACTATGCAAGTCCTTCCAGTCAATCCATAAGTCTTTACAGGCAAAGCTGGTTACGACCATTCTCAAACGGTTATGCATCCAGCCCTCCTTTTTTAGTTGACGCATCCCTGCATCGACAAACGGATAACCTGTTCTGCCTTCGATAAAACGTTCCCACTCTTTTCCAGCTTCTTCTTTTGATCTCCATTCAAGATCTTCGTACTGCTCGAGGAAAGGCTTTTCGACGCAGTAAGGAAAGTTCCACATTACCTGAAAGTAGAAGTCACGCCACGCCAACTCCTCCTGCCAGGTTTTGATCCCTTCAGCATCCATATCCGGTTTTCGGGCCTTTACTCTTTCCGCCTCCCAGAAAACCTCTCTAATAGAAACGGTTCCGAACTTTAGATGTGGCGAAAGTTTGGAAGTCGAATCTTTCCATGCGTAATCCCGGTTCTCATCGTAGTTCCAGACCTTGTCCTTGAACTCTTCCAGTCTCTTTTTTCCTCCTTTTCTACCCGGATCCCAATACCAGTCGAGTTCATCTGGCTTTTCGTACCCCAGTTCCTCCAGAGAAGGTACCTCATCAGATTCAACTTCAGGTACAGTGTATTCTTCCGGTTTCTCAGGTCTTCTCTTATCCTTGTTAAACCATTTCTTAGCATAATAACTGTAAACCTTATACGGGGTTCCTGAGTTAGTAAGAATTTCCTCCTTCTCGAACATCACGATATCTTTGAAACTTTTCACCGGAACATCAGGCTCTTCCTCTACTTCAGAGTCTCTTCTCTTCGAGTAAGGCGAATAATCCCTATTGTGGTAAACAACTTCCGCACCCGTCTCCTCAACTATATTCTTCAGTTGTTCGACCGGCTTGCCTTCCCTTATAATTAGATCTTTTCCGTCTTCCACTAAACCTGCTTTAAGCCTTTCAAGCGATCTGCGCCAGAACCTTACTCTTGGATAACCGAGTTCAGACTCAGAAAAATAGGTTTCATCGACAATATAGAGAGGTAAAACTTCATCGTGCTCCTTCGAAGCCTCCACTAAGGCAGTATTATCATACTCCCTGAGACTTCTCCTGATCCAGACTATAGCAGTCACAAAAACTAATTATGGAATAAGATTAACAATTCTTTCACTGTTTCTGGAAATATCGATCCAGCTTATCAGTGAGATCGGAAGGACCTATCATAATCATCTTATCTTCCTGGTTCAACTGGATGTTGAGATCGTCTGAAATGGTTTTATCATCCTGTAAAACCGAAACAACTTTGAATCGATCCGGAAACCTATCATCGTCCTGCATCTCTTTTGGTGTTCTTCCTTCAAGACTTGAACCTTCCTTAATCGAAGCCTTCAATATTTCACGATTGTTGGAAAGATTCGCTAACTTCAGTAGATAAGGATGCTCAACGTAAGAAAGAAACTCCGAAAGCAAAATATCTGTATGTGCAATTGCTTCTGCACCGACAATCTCGAAAGCTTCCAAATATTCATCGTTTTCAACCCGAGAAACAACCTTAGGAACCCCATACTTCTTCGCCAGAGAACACACAACCATGTTCTCGTTATCATCGTCCATCGCCGAGATCAACACATCGGCCTTCGTGATACCTGCATCCTCCAAAGCCGTAATATTTGAAGGAGACTTGTTAATCACGGTTGCACCCGAGGAAGAGTAGAGTCTCTCGCATTTATCCTGGTCCTCGTCAATAACAACGATATCATGGTCATCCTCAAGGCTCTCGACCAGTTTTCTTCCAAGGGTTGTAATCCCGGCAATTACTACATACATATCTAAGTGGTTGAAAAACTCCGAATATTAAAGTTCGCTTCCAGAACTAGGCCAAGAATACTGGAATAAATACTTGTTCCGGAAGTCACCGGCGCCCTCAACGCGCGAGATCCTTGTCGACGAACGGAGCGATCTCTCGTGTAGACCCGTCGCCCAGGCTGGTCAGCCGTAGCCAGTCGTCAGATGTGTCTACCATGATGTATCAGATCGTGCTGGTTCTAAAGCGTCGTATCACCCAGTAGGTCCGCGAAGGGATCAGATTGACTCAGCAATAGCGACGATGATATTACCACTTCCGGAGTGATCATACTCTATTTTACAACTATTATCGTACTTGACGGGGCCAATTTGCCAAGTTGAGCGTGCCGAGCCATCAGAGTCTTGCGACCGTGCCCCGGAAACCACTGTCGTGACTCCGTCGACAGTAATGTCCGCTCCGTGATATTCGCCGGTTGAGGGAGAGCGGATTTGGTAGCCGCTAATAGAGGCCGTTAAAACAACTCCAGGGCCATCGGTCAAATCAACCAAAGTCTTGGTCGTGCGAGTCGATTCTCCACTCTCAACCAAAGTGCGTGTCCTGTCTGACAGGTCGTTGTTAATTGCATAAGGCCGACCATTGCCAGCTAAGTGGTCAGTATCGACCGACTCAACATTCCTAAGCGAACCGTCATTTTGAAGGTCGATGTTGTCCGCAGCGTTGGGGAACTGGTAGTCGTCACCACCGTCCGTGTCGGTCCCCGAGTTCGTCAAAACACCGGTTCTAGAACCAGAAGTAAAAACACCACTCTCCGTCAACTTCAAACCGGAAGCAGAAGAAATACCAAGAACACCAAGACCAGCAGCACCCAAACCAGCCTTCTTCAAAAAACCTCTACGGGAAATTTCCTGGTTTAAAGAGGTTTTTCCGTTTTGAGAAAGGTTCTTCCTGACTCTTTCCGCAACACGTTTCTCGATCTCTTCCTCTCTCTCACTGACTCTTTCTTCGACCTTTTCCTCGATCAATTTCTCTATTTTATCTTCCATAAAAGGTATAGATTATAGTCTGAGTTTAAAAATTCACTCGCCGCTAAGCATCTCAGTATTGAATATAGCGAGTAAAGGAAGCATCTCCAGACGGCCGGCAAGCATCAAGAAACTCCAGACAAGTTTTGTGAACCCGGAAAGCGCCAGCATTTCATTTCCTGACATGTAGACCGGGCCCATGTTGCCCGCGGCTGAAATTGAACCTGATAGCGCTGCCATGAAACTTGTACCGTCAGCCACTAAAACCAGAAGCGAGGATATGAAGATCATCGAGATCCACGTAAAGAAGAGTACTGAGATCGTTCTAACCGTCGAGTTGTTGACAATCTCCCCATCGATCTTTACCTTGTTGATTGCCGATTCCGGAAGTTTGTAGCCTCTCAGCCGAACCTTTAACGATTCATACATAGTTTTCAACCTGAAGACCTTCCAACCTCCAGATGTAGATCCTAGAGAACCACCAACAAACATGACTGCTAAGAAAACAACTTGTAACGCTACTGAAAGAGAGGTGATGGAGAATGTGGAGTAACCGGTTGAGGAAAGCACTGCTGCCGACTTGAAGCTGCCCTGTAGAAGAGAGCTTAGAGCACTTCCTGATGCAACAAATAGTTCTGTAGAGGTCATTAAGGCTACCGCTGCGAAGATCATCATATACAACTTGAACTCGGAGCTGCCAAGCAAAGGCCTAATATCAGCCTTCAAAAGTTTAAACAGCAGCACGAAGTTGACACCGCCAAGAAGCATCAACGGTATTGTAGCAAGCTGCACGCCTAGAGAGAAGCCTCCGATACTTGCTGCCTGTGTGGAGAATCCTCCAGTCGATATACCAGAGAACACATGCATGATGGAGTCGAAGATTGACATACCAAGCCCGAGATAAATCAAACCGAACAAGACCGTCATTACTCCGTAAACTTTCCACAGATCAACTATTGATTTTTTGAGTGAAGGCCTTATTGAACCCGAATCCGTCTTGTGTGACTCAGCGGAGTAAAGTCTCCTTGTTACACCACCGGATTCCCTGACAACTGCTATGAAGAACGTTAGTATTCCTAGGCCGCCGATCCACTGGGAGAAACCTCTCCAAAACAGTAGAGACTGTGGAAGATTTGAAGGCTCGAGAACCAGCGAAATACCTGTTGTTGTCAGCCCGGCGCTCGATTCAAAGATCGCGTCAATCATAGGAACGTGGTTCATGAAAGGTATAGCCCCGAGAATAATAGCGAGTACCCATCCTAGCACAGTTGCGAACATCGCCTCTGAAACAGTCGGTTTTTCTTCAGAACCGGAAAGCCCTAAACCAAGACCTAGAGAAACCACTGAAGCAAGTCCAAAACCGGCCACGGTAAGAACAGAATCCATGAAGTAAATACCGACGAAAAACGGTACGAGAAGCACCAGCGAATATATCTTCAGGAAGCTTCCAATAACATCATCAATCACTGAACTCCTCATAACCGGTATTTCCAAGGGCCTGAATAAAAAGTGTTCATATTTAAAGCTTAGAAGTCCGGTCTTTGATGCTCGGAACTAACAGAACTGAGCAAAGGTGAACAAATAATGAAGGTTACAGTCGGAGACAACGACGGAAATACACATCAGATCGAAACCGAAGAATCCTCAAAACTTGCAGGAAAAAAGATAGGAGAAAGCTTTGACGGCGGAATTATCGGCCTAGAAGGTTACAAACTGGAGATCACTGGCGGGAGCGACAAGCAAGGCTTCCCGATGAGAGAATCAATCGAAGGAACTGGAAGACGTAGAATCCTCCTAGAAGAAGGCGCAGGAATCGACTCAAAAGAGAAAGGAGAGAGAAGAAGAAAGTCCGTAAGAGGAAACACGGTATCGGACGCAATCGAACAACTCAACACCACAGTTGTTGAAGAAGGATCTGAAACGATCGAAGAACTACTCTCAGACGAAGAAGAGGAATGACGAGGAACGAATCCTGGTACCGAAGCCTCCATAGAAAGACAAACAAACTGGAAAGACAGGTAGGCTCCCTACCTTACGCACAGGAAGTGGAGTCCTACATAGAAATATTACGAGGCTTCCAGTTCAAGGAAGGCGACAGAGTAACTCACGAAGACAATCTGTACAAGGTGGAGGAGAGTTTTACGTTCTCCCCCTCCAAGAAGTACAGACTTTCAAACGAAGAAAAGACTATCAAGGTTCCGGAGGATGAAATTATACTATGACTGACAAAATACCCGAGGTAAACATCGGGCTTGTAGGCCACGTAGACCACGGAAAGACAACCCTGACAAACGCTCTCTCAGGCAAATGGACTGACGAACACTCAGAAGAGCTGAAGAGAGGTATCACTATCAAGCTCGGATACGCCGACATCACATACTATAATGATGACGGAGAGCTGAACGTCGACGGAGACGGAGATGTAGAGAGAACAGTTTCTCTTGTCGATGCACCAGGACACGAGACACTGATGGCAAACGTACTATCCGGCGCAGCAATAATGGACGGTGCAATCCTTCTAGTT
The DNA here is from genome assembly GCA_041639695.1 of Candidatus Nanohaloarchaea archaeon. GTDB lineage: Archaea > Nanohalarchaeota > Nanosalinia > Nanosalinales > Nanosalinaceae > PL-Br10-U2g16. The sequence goes on along the minus strand of JBEQBQ010000005.1, from coordinate 47,674 downwards.
GCTGCCGATGAGGAATGTCCTCAGCCACAGACACGTGAGCACCTTGCCGCTCTAGATATTGCGGGAGTAGAAAACATCGTGGTTGTTCAGAACAAGATCGATAAAGTATCAAAAGAGGAAGCTCGAGAGAACTACGAGCAAATTCAAGAGTTCTTGGAAGGCTCTGTAGCAGAGGACGCACCTATCATCCCTGTTTCTGCACAGCAACAGGTTAATATTGACGCATTACTTGAAGCAGTAGATGAAGAGATTCCCACTCCGGAAAGAGATAACGGAGCAGATCCAAAAATGCTTCTCGCAAGGTCTTTTGACATCAACAAGCCTGGCAGTGATATATCCGACATAAAAGGCGGAGTAGTAGGCGGTTCGCTGACAAAAGGCGAGCTTGAGAAAGGCGAAAAGGTGGAGATCCGACCTGGAGTAAAAGTCGGCGAAGACGAATGGGAGCCTGTAAAGACAGAAGTATCCAACATTTTCCATGGAGGAAACCCTGTGGAGAAAGGCAAGCCTGGAGGGCTTCTAGCAGTCGAAACAAAATTAGATCCTTCACTTGGTAAATCGGACGGGCTTTCAGGAAACGTTATGGGACGTGAAGGCGAACTTCCAGAAGTCACTTACAATATAACTGTGGACGTAGAGCTGATGGACCGTTTGGTCGGTTCTGAGAACGAGCAAGAGATCGAGAACATAAAGGAGAAAGAACCTTTGATGCTTAACGTTGGCACAGGCAAGTCAGCAGGTTACGTAACTCAAGCCGGCGACAGGATTAAAGTCGACTTGAAAGTGCCTGTATGCGCAGAAGAAGGTGACAGGGTCGCGATTTCACGCCAGATAGGCTCTAGATGGCGTCTTATCGGCCATGGAGAGATCGTGTCGAAAGAATGACACACGGTTTTTTATAGGCTGAAGGAGGATGAACTAATTATATGGCCCAGTTACTAGCTTCTCTCCTAGACTTTGGAATGGGGCAAAACCCGTTGGTACGTACCGGTGTCGCACTCCTGATACTTGTGATGGGGCATCTCGGCGTGAAACTCGTAAACATTCTAGGAAGAAAGTACTGGGCTAACCGGAGCCAGGACCTGACAAAGAAAGATGTTGAGAACCGTTACGAAGTACTTGAATACCTCTCATACATTCTTGATGCAGGAGTCCTTCTACTTGCACTTCTCTATATTAATACTGGTTTATCCACACAGGTGCTTTCCAGCCTCTCCGGCTACGTGCCGAGAGTGCTATCAGCTGTGCTAGTGGCGGTACTGGGCTTTATAGCCATTAACTTGGCGACTAGACTAAGTAGAGAAATGTTGAGAAACCTTGGAACTGAAAGCTACATGAACGAGCTAGGGCTTTCCGGCGGCTCGATCGATCTTCTTGGAGGCCTCCTCAAAGGATTCCTATACCTATTGTTGATGCAGCTTGCTCTGACAGAGCTTAACATAGGAAGCACTTTCGTTGATGAGCTTGTAACCGCGTCTTCTTGGGCCGCAGCATTCCTAATCGCAGGACTTGTCTTCTACGGATTCAAGGACCTGTTTGAAAACTATGCTGCAGGCATCTACTTGAAAAACACTAGAAATGTTAGGCCTGGGGAGGAAGCAGAGATTGATGGAGAAATAGCAGAAGTCCAGAAAGTCTCACTGTTTAGCACAAGCCTTGACACTATGGAAGGAAGAACAATAGTTGTACCTAACCAGAGAATGATGGATTCGAAGATGGCGTTCAAGAGAACGCAGAGCGACCTTGAAACTCTTGAAGATATTAAGGAGTACTTTGTTGCTGAAGGCACGGAGACCTCGGGTCCGGCCTCTATAGTTATGGCTCTCGAAATCTTCGGCTACAGGGCTACCCAGAAACAAATAAGCCAGAAGATAGAAAGTTCAAGCCCTGAAGAGATCGAGGAAGCGGTTTCTCAAGCCACAGAGTCAGAAGTGAAGACAGCATTTGTTGAGAAAGACAAAATAACGGATCTTGCTGCCGAACTCAAAACATGGTTCAACGATGGCGGCCTAGTATCTATGACTATCGAGAAAAGTAAGATCTTCCCTGAGTCAGATGGCGAGCAGTTCGTGCTTTGTGTCGGAGTTGAAAACAGAGAGATTCTGGTTGTAGATCCTGTGAAAGATGCCGGAGTATACTATGTTGAAAGAGAAAAACTACGTAAAGCGATCGCTGAAGATTCAGGTTACTACGTCTTAGCACCTCAGGGCACAACAGCTTTCTGGAGAATCAAGAATGACCTGATCTACTCCGATAGAAACTATTACGATGAGCTTTCGAAGACCCTCGAGTCGAGGCTTACAAAGATTATGAGACAGGGAAGACTTATGCAGGAGAGCATGCCCGAATCCGTTTCAAGCTACATGGAGAAATGGCGGAAAAACGGAGATGTGACACATCTATGGTCTCCCAACGAGGATTGATCCACAATCAAACTTCTGACAATAGCTGAAGAACCAATAGAGGAATTCGAACCTTTCTTCGACGAGGTAGACCACAAGAAACTGGATCGAATCGCACCCGAAGTAATCAAGGGAGAGAAAGACGTCAGAGTGAACGGAAACAGTATTGACAAATATGACGCTGTTTTCGTAAGGATAAATCCAAGGAACGCCGTCTTCGGAAGAGTACTTCTTGAAATGGCTGAAGAAAAAGGAGTCAAGACCAGTATTTCCTCAACTTGCTTCTTCGCTCTTTCAAAGAAAAATTATCTCTACTACGTATTGAAAAAACGAGGCATCAATTCACCTAACACCGTTGTAGTACCGACCGAGAAAGCAGCTAGAAACGTCCACAAACAGGTTGAACCTCCTTTAGTAGGAAGAAAGCTGGAAAACCTTGAAGAGACGGAAAGAAGAAAACTGGATACTGTCGAAGACATTCAAAGCTTTGCCGAAGGAACTGAATACGAGGACGATGTGCTGCTATTCCAGAACTACGATAAAGGAGAGAAATACCGTTGTCTAGTTATTGGAGACGAAATAATATCGCTTAAGGATAACTCGGACTCATGGAAGTTCAAAGATGAGAGCCCCAAGTACTCGAACATTTCAGATTCGAAGGAGAAAAAGATACGGGACTGTATGAACTCTCTAGGCACCTCCGTAGCAGAGGTAAAGCTGCGGGGAGAGCAATTATTCGATATTAATCCTAATCCCAATCTAGAACTTTTCTCGGACGCTGGCGGAAAAAACGTCCACGAAACGATCGCGAAGTTGCTGAAGGAGGGTGAAAAATGAAGCTTGGAATTATCTATGGAGAAGTTTCTACCCAGCACCAGCTGCTTATGGAGCGGGCAGAAGACATTTTTGACTCCGTGCTAGCCGCACCTGTAGACGGACTGAAGCTAGTACACAGCGACGAGGACCAGAAAGTTCTGTACAAAGACGTCGACCTGACAGAATTCGACGCCATATACATAAGGACCTCCGACAGAGACATGCTTTTCTCCGAACACCTCGTTGAAATACTGAACGAGGAAGGCGTTGTGACACAGGCCGCCAACGACACCTACAGCTACGAGTCAAACAAGTTCTACTCGATGAAAGTACTAGCCGAGACCGGTATAAACGTACCTGACAGTGTCTATACCCTTTCTCCGGACGTGGCGGTAGAGGCCGCAAAAACCCTTGGATACCCGATCATCATGAAGACTATCAAGGGTGGTGGAGGCGAAGGGGTTATGAGGGCAAGCTCGGAAAACGAACTGAAACCTGTTATGGACACGATGAAGTCGTTCGAACAGGAGATCTGCCTCCAGGACTTCAAGGAACATGCAGGGACCGACAACCGTGTAATCGTTATAGGCGATGAAGTTATGGCTTACAGCCGTTCAAGTAGCGGCGATGAATGGCGTTCAAACATTTCCGGCGGCGGAGAACGCAAAAAAGCCGAACTAACAGAGGAAATGAAAACCGCCGCAATCAGAGCAGCACGGGCCACCGGCTTCGATATATGCGGATGCGATGTAATCGAGACCGAGGACGAAGCGTATGTTCTGGAAGTTAACGGCTCATACGGAATAAACGAAGAAATGAACGAGATTATAGGCACAGATGTTATTCTCAAGATGGTTGAGCGGCTTCATGAAAGAGCTATGGAACGCCAGAGAAACTCAGACTAGATCCTCCATCGCATCGACCAAGGACTTCATCGCCGGTAGTTCGAACTTCTTGACCTCCTCAGGATGCCTGAATCCTATGCCCGGCTTCGAGTTCAGTTCTATAACCCTAAACTCTCCGGAGCTGTCGAGCATCAAATCAACCGAGTATAGGTTGGGCTTAAATTGAGAGAACTTCTTTCTCACAGGCTCAGCGACGTTCAGTGCCTCTTCGGGAACCTGATTCAGCTCCAGATATCTCATCTCTCCTCCCTGAGCGATATTGCTTACAAATCCTTCGTCAGGCGTACGGACATAGCTCAGGACAAGCTCTTCATTCACAAAGATAAGCCTCAAGTCGTGATAACCTTCTAAATCCAGCACTTCGCTTTCTCCGGGCTCGACAAATCTCTGGACAAGATCTTCATCCTCGAGTTGATCTACACTCTCCACAACACTGACTCCATCACCTCCAAAGCCGTAACGAGGCTTCAGGACCGCTTTTCCATCCCTTTGCAGGAACTCCGAGAGATTCTCCTCAGTTGCTTCTCTTGTCTCCGGAACAGCATCCGAGAACTCCTCATAGGTCAAAAGCTTGTCCTTGCAAATCTCCTCAAGCTCGGGATCGTTGATTATACCGACCTGTCGCTTTATTCTCTGCGTCAGTTTCCGCGTATCTTCGCCGAACTTGAACTTGTCGAAGACACCTTCGATCTCTGGGTTTTCGACCTTCCTCCACCCCTCATCTTGGATCCAGCCCTTCTCAAGTTTTTCTCCTTCGTACCATTCAAACCGGGCCAGAATTATTTTGAGACCTCTTTCAGAACCTAGTTTGCTGAAGTCGCTGTATGTCTCGTTGAGATACTGATCGCCGAAAGGTTTTTCTTCCTCGTTTATCTCGTAGTTCGAGAAGAGAAAGCCTATATTGTCCATAGTTTAGCCTCTTTTGAAAGCCTCGTATAAAGTTTCGGCTATCGCCGACTTTGCTTTCTTCATATCCTCTCTACCGTAGAAGCTCATGCCCGGCTTGGAGTTGAGCTCCAGCACCCTGAACTTCTCTGTCTTCGAATCGTAGATCATATCTACCGTCATGAGATACGGTTCAAGATCCGACATCTCTTCCTTCACCTTTTCAACTTTCTCCAGAGCTTCTTCAGGAAACTCCTCAACTTTAACTACTTCAATGCTTCCTCCCTGGTGGACGTTACTGACGAAGCCTTCATCCGGCTGCCTCAGGAAACCGGTTATAACATCGCCGTTCACGACTAAAGCCCTGAGGTCATGTATTCCCTCTACTCCGAGTTGGGAGATTCCTTCCGAAGCATCAACGAACTCCTGTACCAGCCATTCTTCAGGTTCTCCTTCGAACTCTGAGGTATTTTCTACTAGCTGTACGCCTTCGCCGCCCCAGTCATCTCTCGGTTTCACGACAGCTCTGCCGTATCTTTCGATTATTTCTTCCACATTCGTTTCTGAAGCCTTCTTGGTTTCGGGAACAAGTTCGCTGAACTTCTCATAAGTCTCAAGCTTGTCTTTACACAGTTTATCTACGTCCGGCCGATTAATCATCACGTGCCTTTGCTTCATTTCCTTCTTTATTCTCATAGTCTCCTCGTTAATCTTGAATGCATCCCAGACGCCATCAACCTCGATATTGTGGACTTTCCTCCATTTTCCATTTTCATAGGTGAAGGCTTTCTGCATCTCGCCGTCCTTATACCAAGTATAATGTGCGAGGAACAGTTTCGCGTCTTTTTGCTCTGCCAGTTTAGAGTAGTGCTCGTAATCTTTGTTGTATTGTTGCTTCGAGAACGGTTCTTCTAGCTCCCAGTCGCTTACCGCGTCGTCCCACAGCGAGGCCAGATTGAACATAGAAATTACTCAGTCGACCGGATTTATTAGTGTTCAGCCCGGGCTAGAACCAGTACTGCACCGTCTGTCCAACCATCGCGTCGCTGTAACCGCCTCTCTCGAGAGGGTTCTGGTTCTTCTCCTCCGTGGTTCTCAGGTAGTCCTCCCTGAACTCGTTGGCGACGGTTTCTCCGTACATCTCGCCGAGAAGGTCGATACCCTTCAAGATCCTGTCGTGGTACACCTGGTTCTTTTCCCTGTCGGTCTCCATGTTGGCGAACTCGGAGCCCTTTTCCGGAACGAATATCTCGACCTCTCCAGGGATTTCTACGCCCATATCCGCCATTAACTCGTCGCTTATGTACGGATCGATGTTCTCCCCCGCGATAGAAACGGTGTCGTAGCCCGTCTCGGTGTCCGCCACATCCTTGAACTGGCTGTCATCGAGACCGGTCACCAGGACGCCGTTGATCCAGCCATCGCCTTCATCATCGTAGACGGCGTCGAGCATCCCGCCGCTCCTGTCACTTTCATGTGAATAACGCCTCTCGAAACCGCCCTCAAGTTTTACAGGCACTACGTGAATGTCGCCGACCATCTCGTCCCACTGCTCGAGGACTTCGTCCCTCAGCAGATCGCCGCTCGGGTACTCCGGCGCCTCGTCGTATATCTCGCCGATGTCGCCTGCTTCAACACCTTCAAACCTCGCGATCAGCGACTCCGGGTTGATGAGGCTGCCGTACCCGATCATGAAGTTTTCATCGCTCATAATTAACTATTGCCAGATAACAAATTTAAGTTTTTGGCATGACCCCAACTTTTAGTTCGGGAAGTTTACCTAATAAAAGATTATATCTCTTCGGAAAGAAAGCCTTGTTTATGAAAAAGACTGTCCTGAAGAGACAGAAGAAACTCAAAAAGAAAATAAACCAGCAAGAAGCTGCGGGAATGGTGATTTCCGTAGGTCCCGACATGGGATACCTATCTGGCTTTGAGTACGAGAAGAAGGCTTTCGAAGTCTTCCTGTTGCTCTCACCAGCGAAGGAACCAATGTTCGTGGCCCCCAAACTAATGGAGGAACAGCTGGAGAACCACTCATACATAGACAGTATAGAGGTCTGGCAGAGCCCTAAAAAAGCATACGATACTATAAAATCATACTTTGGTCAGACCGAAGGAAAAGTGCTTCTAGACGACTTCATGTACCATGCACATGGCAGAAAGATCGAGGAAAAACTAGATAGATGCACAGAAAGCGGTGAAAACCTTCTACAGGAGCTTAAACAGGAAAAGTTGCCCGAAGAAATTGAAGTACTTGAAAAGGCGGCGGAGATAACCGACCTTGTTATAGAGGATCTCAGATCTGAAGACGTGATTGGAATGACCGAGAAGGAAGTCGCAGATCTCATATTATCAAAGTTTCGAGAGAAAGGAGGTGAAGAGCCCGCGTTCAGACCTATAGTAGCGGCTGGAGAGAACGGCTCCGAAGTATTTCATAAGCCAGGAGACAAAGTTATAGAAGAAGGTGAGCCTGTAGTGCTCGATATAGGTACAACATACGAAAATTATTGCAGCGATTGCGCCAGAACCTTGGTCTTTAGCGGAGAACCTTCCAAAAAGTTCAAAGATTTATTTAAAACAGTTAATAAGGGTTACGAAAAAGCGCTTGATAAAGCTAAGCCAGGAAATACAGCAGGATCCGTTGGGGATGCCGCCAGAAGTTTTATAGAAGAAAAAGGTTACGGCGACAACTACATTACTTCGACAGGGCATGGCCTTGGCCGATCAACACACGAAAGACCTTCAGTAGTAAGAGGAAACGAACAAGAATTAAAGCCAGGCATGGTGTTAACGATTGAACCAGGAATTTACCTGAGAGAAGATTTCGGAGTAAAAGTCGAGAACACAGTAGTCATAACGGAAGAAGGAAACAAAACCATCAACAGCACCTCGAAAGAATGGAGAACGTAAAAAATGGACCCCAAAATCATACTCGACACGAACTTTCTCGTGGCGCCGTTCCAGCTCTCGTTCTCTCTGTTCGACGAGATCGAGAGACTCTACCCTTTCCACGAGCTCTACACTATCGACGATGCGGTGCAGGAGGCGAAGAGCATCGAGAAAGGCAAGTACGGACAGCTCGTGGAAAAGTTCCTGGAGGAGCAGTCCATTGAAATTTTGGAGACCGAGGGAGAAGGAACCGTAGATGACCTGCTAGTGGAGCTCTCGGACGAGTATGTCATCGCCACAAACGACAGGGAACTGAAACAGAGGATCCTCGAGAAGGGCAATCCCGTCATCATTATCCGGCAGAGCAACCATCTCGAGGTTGTGAACAGGCGTTCACAGAACCTGTGAACCTTCTCGAAACAGGGAAGACAAACCCAATTTAAAGCTTGCGAACGAGACTGTACTTGTTTTAGAGGTAAAAAAGATGTACAAAAGGCTGACAGTTGAGGACTCGGTAAGAGTTCCTCCACAACACTTCGGTGAGGACGTCGACGAAAGCGTCAAAGCAGGACTCGAGTCCGAGGTAGAGGGCAACATCTACGAAGAAATCGGTGTAGTAATCGGAATCGAGGAAGTAAAGAATATTGAAGGTGGCGATATCAAACCAGAGGACGCAGGGGTCCACTATGAAGTAGAGTACACCGCAATAGTCTTCGAACCGGAACTACACGAAGTAATCAACGGCGAAGTCGTCGACATAACAGAGTTCGGTGCTTTCATCAGAATCGGACCTTTCGACGGACTATGCCACGTCAGCCAAGTGATGGACGAGTACGTCAACATGGACGAAGAGAACTCGATGCTCGTCTCCGAGGAAGAGCAGCACAACCTACAGGTTAACGATACGGTTACAGCGAGAATCATCGCAGTCTCTATGGAGAAGCAGGACACAAACAAGATCAACCTGACGATGAGACAGCCAGGACTCGGTAAAGACGAATGGATCGAGCAGTACGAAGAGGAAAAAGCCGAGGAAGAGGCTGAGGAAGCCGAGGCAGAGTAAAGAGGTAGAAAGAAGATGGCAGAACGCGCATGTAAAGAATGTAACAGGATCGTCGAGGACTCCGACGAATGCCCTGTATGTAAAAACAACGATCTATCCGAGAACTGGAGCGGGCTTGTCGTGATCTACGATCCGGAAGGTTCAGAGATCGCTGAACAGCTTGAAATCCAGACACCAGGAAGATACGCAATTCGAACGAGGTAAAAACAATACTATGGATTCAACACTTGTATCTGTAAAAGAAAATCCTCTCCTCGAAAGAAGAGAGGTAGAGGTCGAGATCGACCATGAAGGAGAAGCTACTCCTTCAAACGAAGACGTTAAAAACCGTGTAGCAGCAGAAAACGACCTAGATGTCGAAAAAGTCGAGATTGAATCAGTCCACACCGGATTCGGTTCAAACACTTCTAAGGCAACACTCAAGGTCTACGACGACTTTGACTACGACGAAGAACTCGAAAGAGATCCTAGTGAAGATCAGGGAGAAGAAGTAGAAGTTTCCGCTGACTACGAGGAAGCAGTCGCAGGAACCATCACCGACGCAAAAGACGCGTTCAACTCGATGGACTCCGTTGACTGGGACGCAGCCGTACAGGCAGAGAAAGACAACAAAAACCGTACAACCCTAGTTGACTGGCTTGAAAGCCAGAAGTGATTCACTAATGGCAAAACACGAGAAAGTTGAGCGATGGGAGAAGTACGACGAGGACGGAACCACAGACACGGAGAAGTGTCCTCGATGCTCAAGCTTCCTAGCAGACCACGGCGACCGCAAGAGCTGCGGCAAATGTGGTTACACGAAGCACGAGTAGTCCCCTCCATTCTCTTCTCATTTAGTTAATTCCTCTAAAAACCCAGTTTTCGGTTAAACCTTCTCTAAAAAGTCCAAACGAATTAATGTTTTTGCGGTCAATAACCTACCTATGACCGATCTCGAAAATCTCGACCTTGAATCAGAAACTTTCGCTGAAGACCCCGATTTTGGAATGGAAATTTACATTCATGGTGTCGGAAAACATTCGAAGCTGAACGACGACTGGTATAATGCCTATGACCAGGACCCCGGACCAAGGATGGCGCATAAAGGGCTAGGTTTCAGGCGCTTTACCGACAACCTCTCCCAAAACCGTGCCGACGGAAACAGGATGCACCTGTTTAATTCGCCCTACATAGAGAACGCAAATAACGATATAACTGAGATCGTTGATCCTGACAGAATAGATAATTATACCCCCGGAGACGAAACAGCTCTTCTCGGAGAACTACTTGCCAGAGGCAAACTATCCAAACTCACTCTTGAAGAACCAGCTTTACCTGTTGTTGATGAATGGCTGGAAGGATTTCTTGGACCTCGTGCAAAGCTCAAAGACGCTCTCGATGAATCTAAATCCCGAGGAAAAGCCCATTACGCATTATTCGGCTTAAACATGCCATACGAAACTGAGACTAACCCCTTCGGGAAACCCATGTTCGAGAATTTTCTTACACGGCCATCCGTTCAGGTAATATCAGACGAAGAGACAATTTCTACCATATACAACCACGTAAATGACAATCCCGACGAGTTTTACGATGTGCTTACACAGGTCAGTTCCAGTTATGATATCCCGAATTTCGAACATCACATACTAGGGCACTCGGAACAATCCGGTGAGATATTGACCGTGGAATGTATTGAAGGAGGATCAGAAGAGACACAATACGACAAGTCTTAGGACAAATCAGTTGTTACTTAATTTCTTGGAACCAACCTCATAAACATGAAAGTCCTTGGAATAGAGTCAACCGCCCATACACTCGGCATAGGAATTGTCGATGAGGAAGAAGTCTTGGCGAACCAGAAGGACATGTTCGAACCAGAAGAGGGCGGCATACATCCGAGGAAGGCCGCGGAACATCACTATCAGCACGCACTTGAGCTTTTACATAACGCGGAGCAGGAAGCAGATATTGAAATCGAAGAAATTGATGGAATTGCATACTCTCAGGGACCTGGAATACCTCAGTGTCTTGATATCGGCGCGGTAATCGCAAGATCACTTTCAATAAAGCACGATATTCCTATGATCGGTGTAAACCACTGCCTAGCACATATTTCGATCGGTACAAGAACTACTGAGGCCGAAGATCCGACCACGCTCTATGTTTCAGGCGGCAACACACAGATACTAGATTTCAGGAAAGGCCATTACCGGATAGTCGGAGAGACACAGGACGTCGCATTAGGAAACGCCTTAGACAAACTAGCACGTACACTAGGCTATCCTCATCCTGGAGGACCGGAGATAGAGAATCTGGCGGAAAAAACAGAAGATATAATCGAACTAAGTTATCCTATCAAAGGAATGGACCTATCTTACTCCGGTCTTGTTACAGAGGTGCAGAGACAGGTCGGCGATGTAGACGACGAACTCCTAGCTAACTCCTTCCAGGAACACGCTTACGCTGTCGCAGTTGAAGCCTTGGAAAGGGCGATGGCGCAGGAGGGAAGCGATGAAGCACTCCTGACTGGCGGAGTGGCGATGAACTCAAGGCTTAGAGAGATGGTTGAGAAGATGTGCGAGCAACGAGGCGCAAAAGCTTACGTTCCGCCTCCAGAGTTCTGTATGGATAACGGTGCGATGATCGCCCACCAGGGAATGATCGAGCTGAAAGCAGGCAGAGAGACAAGCATCGAAGATTCGAAAAAAAGACCGAACTGGAGACCTGACGAGGTGGAAGTAGAATGGTTGTAGAGATCACTTATTTTGTTCACGGAACAACGACCGATAATGAAAATAATAGAGCTACCGGTCATGCACCCGGAAACCTCTCAGAACTTGGGGTTCAACAGGCTAAAGATCTGGGCGAAAAGGTCGACGAGGAGTTCGATGCGGTCTACTGCTCAGACTTGCATCGAGCTGTAAGATCCGCGAACCTAGCTTTCGGCGACGAATATGATATAATCAAGGACGAAAGGCTTAGGGAGTGCGATTACGGCGATATGACGCAGGACAAGTTTACCTGGGATATAGAGGACTACGTGGACGAATCCTACCCGGACGGAGAAAGCTACAGGGCTGTCGAGAAAAGGATCAGGGATTTTCTGGACTGCCTTTTGGAAAAGCATCAAGGCGAGAAGGTCGCACTGGTCGCTCATCAGGCACCCCAGCTCTCGCTTGAAGTTTTGACCGAGGGCAAAAGTTGGGAGCAGGCTATCGCCGAGGACTGGAGAGAGGTAGGCGAATGGCAGCCCGGATGGAAGTACGAAGTCAAAGACTAGTCCTCCCTATACCCGAGAATTTTAAGTGTTACTCAGTAATAGCAAGGCATGTCAGACCGTGAAGAAAATTCGAAATCATTTGCATTCCGGTACAGCCACACATTTGATTCCGTTGTATCAGCTGTAGAAGTGACGACACAGAACGGAGAATTCAGCTACTTGATCCCAAGCGAACATAGGGACAGAGTTCATACACTACTGGATGACCCTACTTCCTATACCGAGGAAGAATGGCAAGATGTATCACAGGAGCTGGAACAGCTTTCTGAAGGCAGCTTGGAGGAAGGAGAGACACTTTTCGAGGCTAAGGACAGAATATTAGAGCCTTACCAAAGGTGTGTACATGGTTTTTCCTGGGTGCGAAGAGAAGATCGAACACGGATCGGAGTTAGAATTGGTTCAGAAGAACGTAACTACAACATCCCTCACGAAAGTGTGGGGAATCTGGACGGTTACGCACGAGATGTTGTGGAGGGAAGGAAAACTCTGCACGATCTAGACGAATCAGAACTGAAAGACACTCTTGAAACCTTCGAAAGAATATCAGAGAACAATTATTGAGAATAAAAGGCCTGTTAAAGAAATGAGTGACGAAGACAGTTTTGAGCAGAGCCGTAGAAGCTTTCTCGGGAGCCTTCTAGGCGCTGCAGCAGTTGGGCCTGAAATAGATACCCTGTCAAGAGGCTCGCCTTTGGAAGAAAGAATGGGTGGAGGCTGGGAGATCAACTTGAAACAAGAAGAAGGAATCATCGAGGCAGCCATCTACCCCGAAGACGGACCTCCACCCTCACAGATAGCGGAAGAGATGGAAACAATCTTTAATGGTGGAGAAACCCCGGACAGATTCTCACAGATACCATACGAGAGCCTTGAATCCTTGGACATGGATAACCCTTTATACAAGCTCCTGAACCCTTACACGTCAGGTTCAGAAGTAAGACTGGAAGAGGACGAACTTCGCCAGATGGACTCTCAGCTTCAACAACTTGAAGAAGAATTTAGCCTAGAGGAAGCACAAGAGTTTGATAGGGAAAAAATACATCCTGTCGAAAAATACGTTATTGACGGTAAGAAAGTGGTTCAGATCCATGGCCTTGATAACCAACCCAGTTTATCTACCGAGACAGCATTCGGCGATAGTCATTACACAGGCAGTCATTTTGATGCCTGGAGCGACGGAAAGAAAGTAAGAATTCAGTTCCATAACGAGAACCTAGGACTGAAAGACGTACTCAGCCCTGCCGATTACAGCAGAGTAAATGGAAGAGAGAATTACGATGATCTTGACCGCGATGCGCAGGCACTCTACGATATCTATAGATCTGTACCGTTAAGCAAGTCATTAGGCGATATTAAATTTGAGGACGACAGGTGAAGAATTATGGAAATACAAGAAGCCAAAAAAATTATTGAAGAAGGCGGCATCGTTATCTTCCCGACTGAGACTGCTTACGGCATAGCCACTGACTCAACAAACCCTGAAGCAGTAGACAAAGTCTATAATGCGAAGCAGAGACCCCGAGAAAAAGGTTTGACAGCAATAGTCTCTTCTCTCAAGCAGGTGGAAACTTATGCGGAGCTTTCAGAGAAGGAGAGAAAGATCGTTAAAGAATTGATGCCCGGACCAATAACTTTAGTAGCGGACAAAAAAGACAGCATCCCAAACAGCATGAATGAAAAGTTTGTCTTCAGAATTTCCTCCTCTGAAACAGCGAGAAAGTTGGCTGAAAATGTTCCAATCACTGCGACAAGCGCCAACATTTCAGGCGAAGAAACTTCTTACTCGGTTGAAGATATTTCAAACGAACTGCTTGAGAAAGTTGATTTTGTACTTGATGCAGGAGAGCTGGAGGAAGGCCCTACTTCAACCATCGTTGAGATCGTGGACGACGAGGTCGTGATCCATAGAGAGGGACCTATTAAGAAGAAAGAGATCGAAAAAGTAGTTGAATGACTGGTTTTGAAACCTTTGGACTTGCAATCGCGGTCGCGACATTATTTGCGTTCATAGCGCGGAAGACCCGTCAGCCTACTATAATCGGCTATATAGCTGCAGGATTGGTTCTCGGACCAGTAGGCCTTGGCATGCTGGCACAGACTGAACTCACCAAGATACTTTCTGAACTTGGCCTGGTCTTCCTACTATTTCTAATCGGTCTCGAAATTGATGTCAAGAAGGTCAAGGAAGTTCTCAAACCAACAGTAATAATAGGAATCTTCCAGATGGTAACAACTTTTGCTCTAGGTGCCGGAACCGGTTTCTTGCTAGGATTTACATTAGTCGAATCAGTCTTTATCGGAGCCGCATCCATGTTCAGCTCCACAGCACTAGTAGTAAAACTGCTTACAGACAAGGACGAATCATCATCTTTACCAGGACGTCTCGATGTCGGAATACTATTGATACAGGACGTTGCCGTTGTAATAATACTTGCACTTATCTCGACCCAACTCACTTCTCCAACACAGGCCGCAGTAAGGCTGGCAGAAGTCTTCGCCATGATAGGCGTAATAGGAGCTCTTTCCTACCTCTCTTCCCAATATCTTTTACCTAAAGCGTTCAAACGGCTTTCAAAAGACCTTCATTCCTTCTTTATACACGGCATAGCGTGGGCTTTCACTCTAATATTCATAGCGCAAAAATTGAATCTTTCGATGGAGATAGGCGCCTTCTTCGCAGGTTTAAGCCTAGCACAGTTACCTTACAGCAGCGAACTGCAGGAACGAGTAAGACCGCTGACAGACATTTTCATGGCAGTATTCTTCATCAATTTCGGGCTTAAAATCGTTCCAGGACAGCTAACAGCCTACATGACCGAAGCATTAATTGCTTCAGCAGTCCTAATAATCGGAAAGTTCGCGATAATCTTCCTGCTAACTGATCGAATGAAGTTCACACCACAGACCTCATTCAAGGCTGCGGTAAACATGACCCAGATAAGCGAGTTCTCACTTATACTCGGGGCCTTAGCGCTTTCAGAAGGCCTTATAGGAAACGAATTAGTCGGCTTCATTAGTTTGGTGGCGGTTATTACTATGGGCGTCTCATCCTACCTGCTTAACTACAACCAAGAACTTTTCAACACAGTTGAACACTTATTTGAGCGTTTCAAGTCAGAGGATAAACGAGACGTAGAAATCCAGAAACTAGAAGGCCACGCAATCGTCGTAGGCTACGACGCAATCACAGAAAAGCTGTTAGATGACCTGAAAAGACATTACGAAAACGTTGTTATTGTCGACCGGAGCTCGAGAAAGGTCGATGAACTGGCCGAGTCAGATTTCGAGTTCATCTACGGCGACTTCAGGCACAGCGAGATAAGAAGAGCGGCAGGAATGAAGAATGCAGACATGCTTGTAAGCGTTGCACCAGAATTCGAGGTAAACAGGGAAATACTGGAACACGTAAACCCAGACACCACTGTTTTCGTGAAAGCCGACGAGATAGATGAAGCAGCCGACCTCTATGATATGGGCGCACATTACGTTATCGTCAGGAATATTTTAACCGGCGAGAAGATGAGCGATTACATTAAACTGTTTTTAGAAGACCAAGATCTATTCAAGAAAGAGGTAGAGAAAGACGTGGAAAACATAATGTACGGAGGCCGAGAAAATGTCTGAACTAATAACCATACTGACAGCCGTGTTCGTAGCATCCTCCATAATGATTTTCCTATTGGAAAAACTATCTCATCCACGTATACCGGCCTACATCTTCGCAGGGATCCTAGTAGGGACCTGGATAAACCAATCAGAGATACTTGGGCTCTCTCAGCTAGGAATTGCTTTCCTCGTCTTCGTCTTTGGAATCAAGTCCGATCTCGGTAGAATCAGGACCGTGGGCGAGGAAGCAGTATCGACCGCTTTAGTCCAGATTGTTGTTGTTGGAACTATGCTCTTCCTCGTAGCTCAAGGAATAGGTTTCAGTCTGTCCGACTCCCTTTATTTCAGCCTGGCAGGAGCGCTCAGTTCATCACTGGTAGGCTTAGAGCTAGTTAAGAGCGAGGTACGTGTCGACATACTTCACGGTAGACTTGCTGAAGCAATTCAGCTTTTCCAGGACTTAGTAGCAGTAATTGCAATTACAGTTATACTTTCAGGATTTACAGCAGAGAGTATAGCACTTAACCTCTCCTATCTTGCTGTTACCATGGTTGGTGCGCTTCTGATCAGACAGTTCCTCATGGATCATATAGCGAGACTGGCAGAAGGCTCAAGAGAACTCATCACCCTTTTCTCACTATCTATACTCATCCTATTTATAAGTACTTCGCAGTACATCAACTCTTCGCTTGTCGTTGGTTCGTTCGCCGCAGGAATCGCTGTCTCGAAGTTCCCACACAACATGGAAATACTCGACACGATGGGCTCTATGAAGGACTTCTTCTCCTCAATATTCTTCGTTACTCTGGGAGCTTTGATCGCGGTTCCAACCTTCGAAACACTGCTGCTTACTGCAGTTCTTACCTCAACAACCCTACTGCTAAAACCTATAATGACAGGCGTAGGCCTCCTCATAAACGGTTACGACAGAAGAACAGCCTATCTAACAGGTTTAAGTCTGGACCAGATCAGCGAGTTCGCGTTAATAATTGCCATCCAGGCCCACATCGCCGGAACGATCAACCCAGTGATATTCCAGTCGATAATCCTTTCAGCAACTATAACGATGATCGTTTCCTCCTACACCTCACGGTACGAGGAAGAACTCTACAACTACGTTTCAAGCCTCGAGCTAGTAGAGGTTAATTCAAGAAAGATCAACGAGAAAACTTCACTGCCTGAAGAACTCAAAAATCACGTAATTCTTCTTGGCTACGATACCCAAGGTAAGGAGATTGCTGAAGCCTTGAGAGAGGAAGGCCAGAAGTTTATACTGGTTGAAAACGATCCTGAAAAGATTGAGGAATTCTCGAAGAAACACAATAACTACATCTTCGGCGATGTGATGGACGATGAAACTTGGGAAAAAGCCAATCCGGAAGATGCAAAGCTTATAGTATCAACAATCCCGTTCAAACAGATATCGAAAAAAATACTCGGACTAGAGACGGATGCCGAAAAAATACTGAGAGCGAACAACTCTTTAGAAGCAAAGAGCCTTCTTGAGGAAGGAGCTCTATACGTAAATGTGCCCGACATTCTTTCGTCAGAAGAGCTTGTTGAACATGTTAACGGCGTGATCGAAGACAGAAACTATAGAGAGGAGCTCAGGAGGAGAAACCTTTTAGAGATAAGGCGTTACCTTCAGGAACATGAATAAGCGGAAAGGTGCCGAAGCTACTGTAGAGATAGGAGAAGAGAAAGTAGTCAAGAAAAGAGAGAATAAGGATTACAGGCACCCTGAACTCGACAAACGCCTAAGAACCGAAAGAACAAAGACTGAAGCAAGGCTCATTAAAGAGGCTGGAAACCACAACGTTTCAGTTCCTGGTATCGGAAAAACATCTGATTTCGAGCTGGAGATGGAGAAAGTCGATGGGAAAATGCTGAAAGAGAAAGTAAAAAATACTGCGTTCTTCAAGGATCTTGGAGAAAATATCGGGCTTCTGCACTCCACAGGTATAATTCACGGCGACCTGACCACTAGCAACGTAATTATCCAGGAAAACTCCGTTACTTTGATTGATTTCGGGCTGGCTTTCAGATCGGAGCGGAACGAGGATCGTGCGGTTGACATACACCTACTGAAACAAGTTCTCAACTCCTCACACCCGGAAGCCACAGACGATGCATGGCAAAGCTTCCTTGAAGGCTACAGCAACTATGAAAATTCAGAGGACGTTATGAGAAGACTGGAGAAAGTCGAGAAAAGAGGACGTTACAAATAAAGAGATCTCTCAAATCTCTCGAAGACTATCTTTCTCAGTTCCGAGGCTTTTTCCTCATCTAAGTCAATAGCTTTAGGATTATTACCTAGAATTCCAGAGCCTGCCGTATCAAGTGTCAGGTTTGCAAGCCTGAAACGTTTCTGTAGAACATTCTGGGACTCCATCAAGTTCTGAACTCTGAAGTACGGAGTTACCATGGTTTTTCTATTCCAGAATCCGTTCCTGCTGTAGAAGAACTCTTCATCTGTTCCAAAGCCTCGATTCTTCCATTTAAAGTATGCGGCTAGGGGAATAACCAGGACTAGCATGCCTGGCAGAACCAAGTTAACATTCGGAACCGAACGACCAACTAATAGTCCAAGAACCATAATTGACGACCAGATAATAGCATATCTTCCGATGTAACGGTGCATAGCTCTCTTTGGAATTTGATCCAAGTCTAGCTCCAGTTTCTCGTACCCTCTAATCTTTCTGGCAAGTTGGACAGCTCTATCCCTTTTTGCGAATGGAATGGCTGCCTCGGCTCCTTTCTCCGCTGCGGTGTCAGCCGAATAACCTGCTGTTTCGATCTTTACCGTGGAGTATCCGAAAACACGTTTCAAAGGATTTTCCTCGAAAGAAACCGTCTGGATCTTTTTGAAAGGTATGCTGCCGCTTGAACGACTGAACAAACCTCTCTCATACTCTATTGCATCATCCCTTCGGTGAAGCTTGAAGTCAAAATACTGAATAAAGCTGGACGCAGCGCTAAAGAACCATACCGCGAAGATTGACAAAGCTCCAGTAATCAGAAGTCCTAAAGTGATACCTAAACCTGTGCTCTCTATAGCTGAGCCGATAAAGCCTCCTGCAACCGAGAAAAGCAGCCCTAGAAGCACTACCGAACGGGCTTTTACTGAAAAAACACTCATTATCAAAAGTTCACGCATATCCATTTCGAAAAGAAGTTTCTCATCTTCCCCCTCATCTACTTCAGCCTCTTCCTTTTTGAGTTGTCTCACTTTTTTCTGGATCCGTCTTGCTTCCTGGAGTCCTACGAACTTGATAGATGCCTCTGTAGAACCACCTCCCGCTGTCTCGAGATTGACTTTTGCCAGTCCTAGAAGCCTGATAACTATATTTCTGGTGATATCGACGTTTTGGATTCTGTGGATAGGTATCTCCCTTTTCCTTTTCTGGAAAACCCCTGAACGTATGTCAAAAGTGTCCTCAGTAATTTCGTACCTGTAATTTCTCCAGTAAAGATACTCGTAACCTAAAATCAATAACCCTAAAACTACAAAGAGAGCCGATGCAATCACGAGGCTTTGAAGCCCGCCAGAACCCCCAAAAGCAAGTATTAAGACAAGCGTACCAGCTTTCTGCGCTGCCTTGTAAGGTATTGAAATTTTGCTTAGTTTCATACTGCGTCCTCGTCCTCAGAATCTATAGCAACCTTTCTGAGATAAGATTGTAGCTCTTCCGCATCTTTAGGCATCAAACCAGGGATAGTTACATCGGCACCTCTACTTCCGGCAGTATAAACCACAACACTTGAGAGACCGAAAATCCTGTCCACCACGCTTCTTTGGGAGTCAACGTGCTGTATCCTGACGTGGGGAACCATGGACTTCACCTTCCGCAGAACACCGTGTTCCAGATACAGATAACCTTCTTTTTTCTCGTACCCCCAGTTCTTGTACCTGTAAAGACTGTAGACAGTTCCAGTCACGCCGGAGAATGCGAACACGGCAACTCCAAGCCACGGCATTTCAAGACCTATTCTGGCCGCTATCTCAGTTATGAAGCCGAGAAAAACAGCGAAAAGCAGCGAACCAAGAACCCAGACCCTGAGAATTTGTTTTTCGAGTTTGTTCATGTTTTCTTCATAGGACGTCCAAGATTAAAAGGTTCGGCGCATTTCGTTCCACAGTTAAAAAGTTTTACCGAGAACTCAGACTTAAGACCGGTGAGGTGAGAGCTTAGCCGGATCAGGTGAAACTAATAATGTCACGAATGCACTCTAAAGGAAGAGGATCTTCAGGTTCTGATAAACCCGTTAACAAGAAAAACCCGCGCTGGGTCGAGTACGACGAGGAAGAGGTCAAAGACCTTGTCGTCAAGCTGAGAAGGAACGGAGACGACCCTTCACAGATCGGCATGAAGCTAAGAGACCAGTACGGAATCCCTTCAGTCAAACAGGTTACAGACATGAAGGTTACAGAGATTCTTGAGGACGAAGGCCTAGAGCTTGAAGTCCCAGAGGACTTGAAGAACCTTCTTGAGAAAGCTGAATCGATCCAGGATCACGTTGAAGAGAATCCTAAGGACGAAGATGCGCAGAGAAACCTCGAATTAACCGAGGCAAAGATCCGCAGAATCGCAGACTACCACAGGGAAGAAGGAAACATTCCTGAGGACTGGAAGTACGAGAGAGACGAATAAGTTCTCTCCTATCATTTCTTCTTCAATTCTAATTACCGCCATACATTTTAACCACGTTGAGTAGTTCTAGAACATGGACTTAGAAGAAAAAGTTGAGAAGCTTGCGGAGAGGGTTGGCGAACTCGAAAAAGAAAACCGGAAGCTTAAATCCAAGCTGAAAAACGATGAGAAACAGGAAGATCAAGAGATTTCTCGGCGCAAGTTTATCAAGAAGCTGGGAGCAGGCGCTGCCGGAATCGGGGCCATGGGAATAGCTTCAGCATCCGGATTAAAACTGACTAAAAGCGGCTTATCCAGCTCAGGATCAGACATAAGCCTTAATTCAAGTAATCTGAATAGTATACAGAATCTTAATGTTGGCAGTACGACTTCAGGCTCTCTTGAACTTGACGGTTTCCAAACCGAAATAAAATTCTCCGATCTTGGAGACCACTACATAAGATACGATTCCTCAGGTTCTGGAAACCGAAGACTCGTTTTCGAAGACACAAATGGTGGCTCAACACTGCTCTCCTTCAATCAGACAAATCCAAAGAGGATAAAGCTCCACCAAGCCACTAATGTTGCAGGCAGCGACCCAGGAACCCTTCCGAGCGAAGGCTGGTCACTATACGTGAAGAACGGGAACCTCATAGCAGAGGCAGCAAACGGCACAGTAGTGACTCTAGCATCCAACTAGACATACTAAGTATCAAAATGCAGAACGATCAAAACCCATTTAATAGGCTCTGATCTTACATTTTTCCAGCGATGGTTGAAGATATTCTCGAAGAATGTGATCCCGCAGTTGAGAAACTCGAAAACTTTGAAGGAAAGATCAGGTTGGTAGGTCAGTATGACGCTGACGGCATATCTGCGACAGCCATCGCACACGAAATGCTTGAACGCATGGGAAAAGACTTCGAATACGAAATACTGAAACAGCTCTACGAAGAGGACGTTAAACGGATAGCTGAGGAAGACGAAGAACTTATTCTATTTGTTGACATCGGTTCCGGGCAATCGGAATTCGTACAGGAACACATAGTTGAAGATGCGGGGAAAGAAGTTATTGTCAGCGACCACCACGAACCCCAGATAGAAGGCGACTTCATTCACTTGAACCCGCACTTTTTAGGTCACGACGGAGGAGAAGCGATCTCTGCCGCCGGAATGACTTACTTACTGGCAGAGAAAGCCTCGGAAGAAAACCACGAACTAGTCGAATACGCTTTGATAGGTGCGACCGGCGACGTCCAAAAACAGGACGGCGAGTTCATGGGACTCAACAAACATCTTTTGGAAAGAGCGGAGGAACGAGACCTGATAGAGAAACGGCAGGGCCTAGATCTCTACGGAAGAAGCACCAAGCCGCTTCACAAGTCGTTAATGTATACTAGCGACCCTCATCTAGAGGGAATCACGAACAACGAGTCAGGTGCGATCCAGTTCGTGAAGAGCTGCGGCGTCGAAATAAGGGAGAACGGGGGCTTCCGCACACTAGAAGATCTTTCAGAGGAAGAAGAGAAGAAGTTGATCAGCGGCATGATTAAGCACGGCTATCCCGCACAGGAACTGATGCAGAATATCTACGTCCTAGACAACGGCCACGGGATCGACGAGTTCTCCACAATAATCAACGCGTCCGGAAGACTTGGAGAGCCAAAGACCGGTGTGAAAATACTTCTTGAACAGGATTTGGAGCTTGCCGGAAAGATTTCCAGAAAATACAGCAGGGAGATAAGTTCCGCACTAGGATACGTTGAAGAGAACAAAGATGATACTGATGTAATTTACGAGGACGGGATCGGAATTATAGATGGAAAGGACGAGGTCGAGGACGACTTCATCGGAACAGTTACAACCATTACGATGAGCAACGGCTTCTTCTCCGATGTACCCGTTATTCTAGGGGTTGCAGAGTCAGAAAAGGACAAGATAAAGGCTTCTTCGAGAGCTGACAAGGATGCGGTTGAGAACGGTTTGAACCTTGGAGAGATTATAGAGGAGATCTGTGAAGAACTTGACGGAGAGGGCGGAGGTCACAACGTTGCGGCAGGAGCCAAGTTCCCCAGAGACAAGAAAGAAGAGTTTATAGAGAAGGTGCGGGAAGGAGTGCTGGAAGAGGTAGAGAGCTGAAAATCAGTTAATAGAAGAATTATTTTCAAACCATGGATATCTCTTCTGCAAAAGAACACTTGAAACAAGTCAAAGAGTTCGAGAGCTTCGAAATTCTTGGAAGAGAGGACGGAGACAACAATTACAACTTCATTTTCAGGTCTAGAGATCAGAAGTATGTTCTGCGTAAGAAGAAACAGGTTTCCGAAGATCAAAGCCTCAGAAATGAGAGAAACATTCTAGAGTTTCTGGAGTTCAAAGATGTAGTTAACGTTCCTCGCTCAGTTTTCTACGATCCTGGAAAAGAGCTACACGTCATTACCTTCGTCGGCGAGGAAGATGTAAGGCTCGGGCAACTGAACGAGCAGGAAATAGATCTGTGGACAGAAAAGCTTCTGGAGATAAACAGCCTGAAATTTGATGATTACAGGACCTACTGTGAAGAGCGGAACTTCGAATACAAAGAACCGGAGCATCCTCTCCAAAAGCTGGAAAGTCTCCGTGAAGATCTTAATTCGGTTTCCGCAGAGACAGAGCTAGATAATTTGTTGGAGAGAATTATTGGGGATCTTGAGGAAAAACTTGGTTCCGGAGATGGTTCGGAAGCGTTTCTTACGCATTCGGATCTTTCCAACAGCACGAGAAGAACTGAGCAAGATTTCTACTTGATTGACTGGGAGTTCGCAGGCTTCAACCTGAACCGGTTCTCCGATCTTGGTATAGTGCTTGCTCATAGCCAACCTAGTGAGAAGCAGAAGAACAGGATCAGAAGAAGTTACAGGAAGAAACTGTCCAAATCAGAAAATTTTAACGAAGAGCTGGATAATGCGAAGAGAATCAGGCATGTATTCAACATCGTCTGGTGTTTGAAGAGGATCTCTAGATCCGGCGATGAAGATGAAGTTGAGAGGTACAGAAGCTACGTTGAGCGGCAGAGGAAGATGCTTGAACAGATGTCGAAGAGTTAGAAAGAGTTGGAGTTGAACACTCGGCCTACCGTTTATAAAGTTTTGATTCGAGATTCGGGGTATGGCTAAGGCAGTTATCCAGAAAAACTGGTACGAAATCCAGACCCCGGACATCTTCACCGAAGACTCCGTAACGGAGACACCGGCGGAGAAACAGTCCCAGGTCGTGGGCAGAACGGTTAAAGAATCTCTAACAGAACTACTAGAAGATTCAGACAAATACTACGTAGACGTTGAGTTCAAAGTCACAGAAGTCGAAGGAAACAAGGCATTCTCCGAGATCAACGGAATGGAATGCAGCTCAGAATTCGTTTCCAGAATGATCAGGAAGAGAAGCGACCGCATGGACATGGTCGAGGACTTCGAGACAGCTGACGACAGAAAGGTAAGAATCAAGCTTGTCGGAGCAACAGTCAAGAAGACCTCCTCACAGACACTCAGCGACGCAAGAAACAAGATCAAGGAAATCATCGAGGACAGAGCCTCCGAGCAGAGCTACAACGAACTGATGGAGAACATCTTCCTTGACAACCTTCAGGACGAGCTGAGGGAAGAGATCAACAAGGTCTACCCGTTCAGAGAGCTCGAAGTCAGGAAGACCGAGCTTCTCAAATAAACTTTTCTTCATCCCCTTTCTAATTTGATTTAAGATGGATTTCTATATCGCCCCAGATTATAACCCATCTTATTGATTCGATTGAGGAAGTTCTGGAAAGTGTCGAGTAGTGGAATTCAAAAGAATTTGTTTAAAGAGTTATTTCTGTAGGCCGGGGTAGCTAAGTGGCCAATCTCCACGAGTCTCTTCGGAGAACTCTGGAAGGGTTAGAAGCGGCAGACTCAAGATCTGCTCCCTTAGGGGTTCGCAAGTTCAAATCTTGTCCCCGGCACAATTACCATTTCTAGTTAAGGTAATACTTCCATTTTAGAAAAATCCTTGACTCTCAAGGCCATTATAAAGTCTGAGAGCTTCATGCTCGAAAAGGTTGTCTTCCTCGTTTCCAGCCCTAATATGATATTGATCCGAGTTGAATTGCTCAGTCCCATCGCTTAACCTAAACTCAGATTCTCCAAGGAGCGAGGGTGTAGTGATACAGGAAAACGCTATATTCTCTATATCAACCGATTGTTCGATATAAACGCCTTTATGGCGATCAGAAATACTGTCTGCGAAGAAATTTGCTGTTTCAGGATCTGTGGTCCAGGAATCCAGCTGAGGTCTTCCTATTTTCAGCCCGTTACTTCGAACATGGTTAGCCATTATCTCGGCAAATTCCTCTCTAGTTACTTCCTCTGAATCAAATTGGCTTATAGGGCCGTCAGGATCAGTTTGGGCGATTTTACGATAACCTATCCCTTTTACGAGAGGAAACTTTACGCCGCTCCCAAAGGTTTCTCTTAGAATTTCTTGGCTAAAGGATTCAAACTCATTTAGTACTTCTGCTTCGCCATACTCGGTCATAAATTCCTGATATGAATCTCCTTCAACTTCAACAGTCTTATCAATAAGTCTGTTCATCTCATCTGCTTTTAAATCCGGATTTGCCTCCTGAAAATGTTCTATAGCTTTCTCGGCAAATTCTGTTTCCCCTCCGATGTTTGTTGTCTTCTCAAGTGTAGGCGAGTAGCTTTCTGTAGCTCTTTTTATTACCTCATTAAGGGCTCGGGAAGCAATAGTCCTCATATCTTTTGTGAACGAATATTTGTCTGAATCCGCTAGGACATAGAGGCAGTCTTCTATAGAATTTTCGCCATCGTGAACGTTTTCGAAGAGATATATGCCGAACTCTTCCGAGGCATCGTCATAGAATTCATTCTTTTCAGGGCCTTTTAGAAGACCACTAGGTTTTTCTGTCGTAACTCTGGACTCGAAGGCTTGTTTCAGTTCATCATAATTATCGGGTTTTTCGGTTTCGAAACCAGGATACATGTCTTATTACTATACGGTAACAAATAAATAGTTATCGGTTAAGTCCTTCAACTATCCAGTACCTCTACAAAAAGTTTCCATAAATCCCTTACTTACCAAGATCGCTTAACTCGCTCTGCAGGTTCTCAAGCTCAGAGTGAAGCTCCTGAACCGAGTCATCGATCCTTTCCGGTTGCTCGTGTTCTTCAGGCGCGTATTCGACTGTCGGAGCACCATCAACCTCAGGCATCTCCATCTCAATATCCTCGAGTTTCTCGTTCAATCTGTCGATGTTCTCGTAGATTGTGTCGATTGATTTCTCCTTGACATCTCTTACCTGGGAAAGAACTTCTGAGGCTTCATGGATGTTCTCGATTATCTGGTTAACTGCTTCCAAGTCCTGTAATAATACCCGGTATCCGTCGACCCTTACGTAAAGCTCTTCTCGTTCGTTCGACATCTCTGTTCCAAACTTTCCCGGGCCGGTTATTAAAGATAACTTTCAGGCCCGAAACTTCCCGTCTTAAAAAACTGCTGTCAAGACTGTTTTCGTGGTACTTCAAAAGCTGTTCAAAGACAAAGAGGACCTAGAACTTACGACAGGCACGATCTGGAAAGATCTGTTCTATCTTTCACTGCCGATAGTCATAATCAATCTTTTGAGAACCGCCTACAATATCGCGGACACTTTCTGGGTTGCACAGATCGCCGGAGAAGTAGGCAAAAACTCGCTGGCAGCCATAACCTTCGGTTTCCCTCTCATATTCTTCTTCATATCCCTAGGACTAGGTTTGGCAGTTGCAGGAAGCGTACTGGTGGCGCAATACGAGGGAAGAAAAAATAGGGAAATGGTGGACAAGGCAGCATCCCAGACAATTACATTTGGGTCTATAGCAGCTTTAACCCTGGGAACCATAGGTTTCTTCCTAGTTGAAGAAATAGTAAAGCTTCTAGGAGCAAAACCAGATGTTGTACCCTTGGCAACAGGTTACATGCAGGTTATAACACTTGGATTGATTTTCCTTTTCGGCTTTTCGATGTTTATAGCCTTAATGAGAGGTTATGGGGATACTATAACCCCTATGCTGCTGATGCTTGGATCAGTAGTTTTGAATATAATACTTGATCCGTTCCTGATCTTTGGCTGGTGGATCTTCCCTAAAATGGGTATTGAAGGCGCCGCCTACGCAACAATCTTCTGTAGAGGTCTTGCGTTCTTCGCAGGCATAGCCATACTTTTCTCGGGTAGAAGAGGCGTAAGAATATCTTGGAAGAACATGGTTCCCGATCGAAGCTTTTTGAAGAAGATGCTTGGAATAGGGATACCTGCTTCAATTGACGGCGTAGGGAGATCGGTTTCCGTCAATCTAGTGCTTGCCATAGTTGGAACATTCTCAACTGCGGTCGTCGCAGGCTTCGGAATTTCCGTTAGAATTTTCTCGATGATATTCCTGCCTGCTATCGCCATAGGTAAAGGCGTTGAAACCATGACAGGTCAGAACGTTGGCGCTGAAAAATACGATAGAGCAGAAAAAACCAATTACGTAGCAGCAAAGTTCATGTTCCTTCTTTTGACAGCCGTAGGTATCCTGACCTTCATATTCGCAGAACCAATAGCAGCTATATTCGCCGATACACCAGAAGTTCTTAAGGTCGGAACAGAATTCCTCCAGTTTGTCTCACTATCATTCGGATTTATAGGAGTTATTAGAGCGTTTTCAGGTGGTTTCAGGGGTTCGGGTAAGACTATGATTGCCGCTGTGATCTCAATCTCATTCCTAGGACTTACCAGAGTCCCACTTGCATTCTTCGGCTCAGGTATATTCGGTCCTAGAGGAGTTTGGATGGCGTTCGCAATTTCAAATGTTATTGGAGGAGCGATCGCTTTCCTCTGGTTCAGGAAGGGAACTTGGAAACAGAACGTTGTAGATGATTCTGGACACGGCTTTGTAGTGGAGAAAGCCTACGAGCTAACACAGTATCTAAGGTCTGCCTTATCCAGAATTCTTCCGTAAAGAAGTAGTTGATCGCTCTCAGAGGTGTTCATGTGTCATCATACTCCCTTTAGGTCGGGAATCAGACGATGTCAGTACCTCATCATCGAACAATCAAATAAGTTAAACGAATTAATTTGAAACTAAGTAAATGTACTTATTTATTACATCGCAGTTATAAAATTTTGTGATTAATGTTTGTCCATGTCGTCAAAAAACTGGGATCAAGCCACCCAAGAACTTGATATACCAGAAGGTATCGAAGAAAAATCCAGAGAAACCTACCAAGATAGGGCAGATTACATCCTGTCTCTGGGATATGAGGATGCCCTTGAACTAGACTCAGAGAATATTGCTAAAGGAATAATATACAGCACCTCCGTGGACGAAGGAGAGCCGATTACCCCGTACCAGCTTCTAGACGGCAGAAATCCAGAAGATATTACAGATCAAGAACTTCTCGAAAATGAAACCGATCTTCTTAGCATAGATGCCGTATACCACTTCCAGTCCAAGGTTCCGTCCGTAGAGCACTCGATTCCATTTATGATTGATGGAGACCCCGGAAGCACAGTCATAGCAACTGATTACACTCCGGAAGGTTTAGGTGATTACACGGCCCCCCTAAGCACCATAGCAGACACAAGGCACCACCTATCGAAGGCCGCTCATAAACAGGCATCAGAACTGGATGATATTTTTGATTACTCAGAGTTTCACGGAAAGACCAACCCTAAATCTTTGTCAGCAGCATCGGTCTATCTCGGAAGCCAGACAGAAAACCTGGGCTTGACGCAGGAACAGATCTCAAATGCAGCCGATGTTTCGGTCCCAACGATAGGCAAATGGGCAAAAAGGATAGAGAAAGAGGATCCTCGACTCAGATAAACTAGTCCTCGTTATAGATCCCCGAGTAGCCCTCCTCGGTTTCATCCATCTCGAAAAAGACTAACTGATTCACCCGTGCATTCTCTTTGATCTCAACGCCTTCAGAGTTATGAACTTCTAGCATAAAGCTGCCAGTACCTGTATATCCAGAGTCCCATACCGCATTTTCTATAGTACAGCCCATTCTCAG
Source organism: Candidatus Nanohaloarchaea archaeon (assembly GCA_041639695.1). GTDB lineage: Archaea > Nanohalarchaeota > Nanosalinia > Nanosalinales > Nanosalinaceae > PL-Br10-U2g16. Next base: position 19,148 of record JBEQBQ010000005.1, on the reverse strand, counting down.
CAGAGAGCTTCTTGGAAATGCTAAAGCCGTTATGTGGTTCGGTATGTCGACTTTTTCATTCATAACAACTTTGTAAACTCCCGGTTCTAGGTCCCACCAGCCGTAGTCATCGTCCTCGTTCTTTTTGACAGGTTCGACCTTCTCTGTCTCAGGTATTTCTCTTTCTGAGTTTGAGAAGTCGAGCTTGCCTTTTCCTTTGTACCTGTGTATTTCTCCGGCCGTCATGTCGAAACCGTTTGGCTGTAGCTGCGTTTCTAAATGGACATATTCCTGTACGAGACCGTCTTCTATAGCGTTTCTAAGACCTTGCTTGTTGAGAATCATAAACCAGTCTTCTTTACGAATATGTATAAAATATGTAGAAAGCCAGGTTGGTCTCAAATACACTTTTACACAGAAACAAACAGTAGATGTATCTAATAAGGTTTCTAGCAGGTCTTAAACCGTTAGGATTTTAAGCAACATGGTTGATGTTCAGCCTGTAGCCATGAAAAGGCTAACTACAACTATAGCGCTAGCGGTGGCAGCTACGCTAGTCCTGTCCGGAACAGCAGCCGCACAGGGCAACAATACAACCGTTGAAGGAGAAAGCCAAGCACAGCAGCCGCAGGTCGACACAGTAATCATGACCACAACAGAGACCTACTACGACTCGCTACTCGCAGGACAGGTCTCGGAGAAGTATGCAGCACCAGTACTTCTGACAGATCCAGAGGAAATACCTGAAGAAACCTCCGGAACACTCGAACAGCTACAGCCATCAAACGTAGTTATTGTCGGAGGGCCCGCAGTAGTATCACCAGAGATCGAGATGCAGCTCTCCCAAGACTACAGCGTTGAAAGAGTTTCAGGAGAGACAGCAGAAGAGACAGCAAGTACAGTCGCACAGAGATTCTGGCAGGAAGGAAGCCAGGAAGTCAACCTAGTTGAAGACGACTTCAACCTAATGGCTGGTGCAGTCCACTCGAACGATGCACCTACACTACTCGTCTCAGAGAACGCTTCCAACACAACAAACGAAGCAATTAGTACGCTTCAACCCGAAACCGCCAACATCTTCACGACCGGAGAAGTCGGCAACATCACAGGAATAGAGACTCAGGAGTACACAGGTTCAGTAGACCAGATTCTCGAGGAGGCACGACCCGAAACCTCCGGAGTTGACACACTCGTAGTGACGTCAAGAGAGAACTTTACCTACTCGATACCGGCATCTTACGTTCCAAACGCCGCAGTAATTTCGGTAGATCCGGAAAACGTCAACCAGTCTCTTCAAGATGTAGAGGCTGAAGAGATTTGGGCAGTAGGACCTGAAAACTTCGCCGAAACAGTTTCACAAGCAACCGGGATGGAGGCAGAACCTTTCACAGGACCGGCTTCAGAGATCGCTTCCGAACTGGTTCTAAGGAAACAGGAAGAATGGGGCCAGCTACCCGGAGACGATCTTGAAATAGAAGAGACCGCTACGCCACAGAACCAGACAGAAACACTTGAAAACCAGACAGAGACACCTACAGAAACTCCTGGAAATGAGACAGAAGAAAATATGACCGAGAACATGACAGAGACCCCTGAAGAGATGAACCAGACCGAGAACACCACACCAACTTAGAGAGCGTTTTTCTAGCTGCCACCAAAACCTCTTTTTCTTACCTTTTTCTACCCTGAGACGACGGTTCAACAGCCTTTTTATTCCTGCCAGTTCAAACCTTTTTCAGCGATGACAGAGGCTGTGGCGCAGGAATCCGAAGATATCGACCTCGAGGAGGAGAAACAGGAGCTCGAGCAGATGGAAGAACAGATAGAAGAGGAGAAAGTAAACGGCTCGACAAAGATAAACAAGGTAACATCGAAAGGATTCAAGTCATTCCAGCAGAAGACCGCAGTACCGTTCTACGAAGGTCTCACAGCTATCGTAGGAGAGAACGGGAACGGTAAATCAAACATTATTGACGGCATAAGCTTTGTTTTCGGAAGAAGAAGTTCTAACTTGAGAGCCGAGAAGCTTACACAGCTAATATTTAACGGCGGAGAGAACAGGAAAGAAGCCGACTACGCCAAGGTTTCGATCTACCTCGACAACTCTTCAGGGATTTTCGACGAGTTTCTGGAAGAAGAGGATGAAGCAGAGGAGATAAAGGTCGCGAGAAAGGTTACGCAAGCCGGAAGCTCGATCTACAAGTTCCAGGGCTCCAACTGCAAGAAATCAAAGATCGATGAGATAGCTCAGAAAGCCAATATCGATCCTGAAGGCTACCACTTCGTCCGACAGGGAAAAGTCACCGAGATCGTCGAACAGAGCGAGATAGAGAGAAGAAAAGTTGTCGACGAACTCTCGGGAGTGGCGGTGTTCGATGAGAAAAAGGATGAAGCTGAGGAAGAGCTTGAGGAGGTTGAGTCGAAGTTACAGGAACAGGAAATACTACTAGAAGAAAAGAAAGAACAGCTAGAACAGTTAAAGGAAGACAAGGAGCTGGCACTACAGTACAGAGAGCTTGAAGAACGGAAAGAAAAACTTGAAGCCTCAATCCTCGAGGTCAGGAAACGCGCACTATCTAACCAGCTAGCAAACATTAATACCGATACTTCAGAGAAAAAAGAGAGAATCGATGAATTAGAGGAAGAGCTTGAAAGAATTGATGAAGAGATAGAGGAGAAACAGGATCGTATCGACGAGATTGAGGAAAACCAGTCACAGGGAACTTCTGACGTTCAACACCTTGAGAACAGGATAGAGAAAAAGAGAGGGAAGATCGAGAACAAGAAAGACAAATTAGAAGATCTCGAAGAACAGATAGACGATCTTCAGAAGATGCAGAAACGGCAAAACACAGGTTCAAGGGCTGTAGACGCCGTTCTTTCTATGGACAACAATAAGGTTATAGGTGCGTTCCAAGACTTGATTTCGGCGGACGACCAGTTCTCAGTCGCGATCGATACAGCGGCAGGAGGCCACATGAAGGACGTTGTGGTTGAAGATAGAAATACCGCGGTCGACGCAATCAACTACCTGAAAAGAGAGAATATTGGACGGGCCAGAATGCTTCCTCTTGACAAGATTAAAGACCGTTCAAAGAGCGCCAAATCGAAGATGGCGAAAAAGAAGAAAGGTGTTATCGACTACGCATCAAACCTTGTCAACTACAACGACGAGTACGAGAAAGCGATCAACCACGTATTCTCCGATACCTTAATAGCTGAAGACTTAGACTCTGTAAAGAATATTGATGGCGTCCGTGTCGTAACCTTGGACGGAGACGTTATGTCTCGAGGAGGTGCGATGTCCGGAGGTAAAAAGAAGAAAAAGCGAAGCAAGGACACGAAGAAACTTTCGAAATCTCTAGACCCGGACAAGAAAAAGAAAGAGAAGAAAGAAGTTGAGAAGGAGATTGAGAAACTTCAGAAGGATGTTGCCGAGCTCAAGGAGATGAAGAGAAACAAAGAGGATGAAGAAGAGACCGACGGAGATCTTACAGAGGAGAAAAAACAGATAAGAGAAGACCTGAGAGAGTTAAGAGAGGAGAGACAGGAGAAGTACAGCGAGCAGCAAAGGCTTGAAACAAAAATTGATGATGTAGGGTCGAAGAAAGCCCGGTTGAAGGCCGAACTTGACAATATCGAGGAGGACGAGCAGGAGTACGACTTCGATGAGGACGAACTAATCGGCCTGGACTCCAGTCCCGAGGATCTGAAGAAGAAAAAGAAGAAAGTACTCAGAAAGCAGAACTCGATGGGCCCGGTCAACATGCGGGCGATAGACGAATACAAGACGAAGAAAGAAGAGTTCGACGACTTCAAGGAAAGAGTTTCTGAGATAAGACAGGAGAAGCTTGAAATAGAGGATTTGATCAACGAGATCGACAAGAAGAAACGCGAATGCTTCATGGAAACCCTGGAAAAGCTGCAGGAAAGCTTCTCCAGAATCTTTACCCAATTATTTGATGGCGGTAACGCCGAGCTCGAGTTAGAGGACGATGATATAGAAAAAGGGTTGAAAATCCGTGCCGCACCTCCAAAGAAAGAACCTCACATCATCCAGGCTTTATCCGGCGGAGAAAAAACTTTGACCGCTATCGCCTTTGTTTTCGCAATTCTAGAATACGAGGAGTCGCCTTTCTACATCATGGACGAGATCGATGCCGCCTTAGACAAATCAAACTCGAAGAAGCTGTCCGAACTCTTGAAAGACTACGCGGACGGCAACCAGTTCATCGTGATTTCTCACAACGAGATAACTGTGAGACACGCCGAGAGAGCCTACGGTGTCTCAATGCAGGAGGGCGTCTCGAAGATGAGAAGCATCGAGCTAGATGCCTAGACCACCTGAAAAGTTAAAAGAAAGGGCTTCTAACAAGGAAATGGGGAGCGAGGGAGAAAAGGATGGTTAATAATGGAAAAACTCGATATAGATACTGAAACCCTTGCAGAGCAGCCGTGGGAAGAAACTTTAGAAGTACTAACTGCGGACATGAACCCCCAGAACATCGATATCTGCCTTCTAACAGAACGTTACAGAGAATATATCTCTGAGCTCGAAGATTTCGATCTGGAAGTACCTGCCAAAGCAGTAAGGATCTCCGCAGCACTTCTCAGGATGAAAACCCTTGCTCTGGCTGGAGACTATCAGGAAGAAGAGGAGCAGGAACCTAAAAACCCTATGGACTTTGAGGAAGAAGAGTTTATCGAAGAAGAGGAGATGCAGGAAGATGAGAGCCCCGATCTCGAGGTCGGCCCCGACCTAGAAGTACCTGTCAAAGCCAAGCCGAAAAGACGTATGAGCCTGAACGAGTTGAAAGATGCGCTAGATGATGCGATGGAAGTAAAAGAGAAGAGGGAAGAAAGACAGGAGATGAGAGAGCAAATGGATGACCCTGTTGATATTGATGAGCAGTCCTTGAACGAGAAGATTAACTCGCTTTTCTCGAGGTTAAACGGTTTAGTCGGTTCAAGCAAGGAAAAAGTCAAGTTCAACCAATTGCTTGAATCCGGAGACCAAGAGGAACAGATAGAGAAGTTCCTCCACGTTCTACATCTAGAGAACGACAGAAAAGTCGACTGCATACAAGACGAATGGCTTGGAGACCTAGAAGTGAAACCTAGAGACGAAGAGGAAAAGGTCGCGAACTAAGTATTTTTAATGGAGGCACTAAACTCTCAGTATGGAAGACAAGAAATCAAGACTTGAGGCCGCGCTTTTCCTAGCAGAGGAACCTGTAGACTCGGACGAGATAGCAGATATACTCGACCTAGGTTCTATGGGTTATGTAGACATGTTAATTGAAGAGTTCAGAGATGATTTAGAGGAAGATCATAGAGGCCTTGAACTTGTCAAGAACCCTGAAGGCTACGAATTGAAGGTTAAGAAAGACCATTTAGACCATGTATCTCACCTTGCACCACACCAAGACCTTAACGAAGGCCAGTTGAGAACACTTTCCCTCATAGCCTATAATGCACCTGTCGAACAGACCGATATCGTTGAAATAAGAGGTAACAGGGCGTACCAGCACGTGAAAGAGCTTGTGTCCCGGGGATTCATTTCTAAGGAGAAAGATGGCCGAACCGCAATCCTAGATGTTACAGACCACTTCTTGGACTACTTTGATCTCTCAGATGTCGATGAATTCAAGCACCAGTTCGAGAACGAGCAGGCCGGACGGGATGGAGAACAGGAAGGCGTCGACATGTTCTAAAAAAACCGCCTTACCTAAACTAAAACAGTTTATCCCTTTTTGTTTGAACTTTTTGGACAAAATCTTGGCTTCTTAGCTCTGGATTTAACTTTAGAACTTCATTAATGAACACACCAGAAGACCGGCGTACTGCAGCCTTCCACGATTCTTGTGATACCTCTCTGCTTATGTCAATATCTAACCGCTCTTCAGGATTTTTAGCACCATTTAAAGTGGTAGCTCCGACAATTCTCACTTTATTTCCCTCTTTAGGTTCGATCGACAGCCATGTCGGTCCAAATTCAAACTCCACTATATACTTACGTCCTTTCTCAATAGCTTCTACTGACTCAAGTAGCTGAATAAGAATATTGTCAGCATATCCAGTCACTCCGCTCTTATCCTTACCATAGATATAGGTATCGTCTGCCCGCACGGATAATTCAATCCAACTATCTAAATTACCGTCCATAACCCCCTCACGATAATCCTTGTCAAAGTGAAAAACTACTTCTGCCTCTTCAGATTTCATAGAAATAATATTCCTTGAAATTAAGATAAATCTACCTAAGTTCCTGGACATTCAAACTCTGTCCTCCCATTTGGATCTTACAAGCCCGGATCTTTTTTGGCTCGGACAGAACCACAACATTTTTATGTTGTTATGGCAAAGTAACAATATAAATGGATTCGTTTCGGAACTCTCACCTACAGGCCGAGGGAATACAACAAGTCGGAGAAGACCCTTACGAAGACTTGCCTTCTCTAGGCTCAGTAACTTGTTTCTACAACGAAGAAGACATAGTAGAAAAGACACTGACAAATCTCGATGAAGCAGTCGAAAATTCCGATCTCTACGAGACAGCTTACGCGGTAGACGATGGATCCGAAGACTCTACGGCCAAAATAATAGAAGAATTCGCTTCAGAGTCCGAAAAACTGGAATTCATAGAGATGGATGAGAACACAGGGAAGTTCGGAGCCCAGAAACACTGCACCGACCAGATGGAAGAAGATTACTGGCTTTCAATAGATGCCGACTCCTATATCCAGAACCCGAAAAGCATAGATCAAGCCGTTTTGGAGTTCGACTCTACGGACTCGGCAGCAGCTATGACTAGAATGATACCTGAAACTGCCGGCGACGGAGTTGTAGCAAACTTTTACGAGAAGATGCAGGAGCTCGAATATACGATGAGACGTGGAGTGGATCGAATCACTTCAAACGGTGAGAACTCTAGAATTGTAACTGCTTCAGGAACAGCAACACTAGGCAAAACTGAGAAAATAAAGGACGCCATGGAAGAACACAGCGGCAACTACGCCGGAGACGACAGAGAACTAACCAACATACTCCAGATGGAGATGGGCGAAAATATCGAATATCTTCCAGCTCTGCAGATAAACACAATAGCTCCGGAAAAACCTAAAGAACACCTAAAACAGAGAAGAACCTGGGCTAAAGGCCAGATTAATGCAGTCTCCGAGAAGCCTTGGAGTCATATCAAATCAGCACTAAGCCCAAGTAGATACGGTGCAGTTCTTACAGCAGACATAGGAGGAACGCTGCTTTCACCGATGCTTTACGAGAAAGCAGCAGAAGTCGCAGCCACAGGAGAAGTAGAGGCTGCAGCTACCGCGTACGGAACAGCCACTTTACTTACCGCAGGGGCATATGTAAACGCAGCAGCCAGAGGGGAAGCTTTAGAATCGGAGAACCCCAAAGGAAAAGCAAAAGAACTGGCCACCGATAGTCTTGGTATAATGGCCTTGCCTGCGTACAAGTCTGCAACTATAGCTTACTCAATACCTGGAGCTTTCAAGGACAAATACGAATCAGAATTGACCGGAGAGACCCTGGCAGAAAATATAGAACCCCAATTGGAACACGAAAGTTCCGAAACCGAAATCGAAGTCTCAAGCTCAAAACCGGTTACAGCGGATTAAACAAGCATCCAGCTTTTTGTAACTCACCTTTCTAACCTTAGTTATGGAACTTACAAGCCTCGATCTTTCACTACTGATGGACGACTTCAAGCAGTTGGAGAGAGGTCACGTCCAGAAAGTTTATCAGAGAGACAAGGAGTTAACGGTCGAGGTCTACATCGGCGGAGAGGGAAAAAAGAGGCTTTTAATCGGTACTAGCTACGCTTTCCTGTCTAAGTATAAGCGAGACAATCCCACAAAGCCGCCAGGCTTCGCGATGGAACTTAGAAAACATTTAGGAAAACTCGATGAAGTTAAACAGAGAGGTTTTGACAGAATACTTGAACTGAAGTCTGGAGACACCAAACTGATCTGTGAGATCTTTGGAAAAGGCAACTTTATCCTAGTAAAGGACGGGAAGATAATCGGCGCTTTAAGGCAGGAACAGTGGGCCGACAGGATAATCGAGGTCGGAGAAGAATATGTCTACCCGGATCCTGCCCCCGATCCAAGAGAGATGGATGACTATGTTGAAAACTTGAGTGAGGGAGAAGTGGTTAGAAGTATTGCTTCAGACTTGAGTCTGGGAGGTACTTATGCTGAGGAAGTGTGTTCGCGTGCAGATATTGACAAACATACCGAAGTTGGAGATCTTGAGCAAGAGGAAGTAGAGAGGATTAACCAGGAGATTGAAGATATTATTACGGGTGAACGCTCTCCCCGGGTTTATAGTGATGATAGGGAGCTTAAGCGGGCTTCGCCTTTCCCGCTTGAGGAGTATTCCGGTCTTGAAGTAGAGGAGTTCGACTTGTTTAGTACGGCCTTGGACGAGTTTTTCTACCGCCGGGAGAAGCGGAAAGAGGAAAGGAAGAGAAGGAAGGTCTACAAAGAAGAGAAAGATGGTTTGGAACGTCAGAAACAGCAGATGGAAAGGAAGATTGAGGGTCTGAAGAAGTCCGCCGAACAGAAGCGGGAGGACGCGGAATCCATATACGAGAACTACCAGCTACTGGAAAAACTGAAGACCGAGTTTGAAAACGCAGTAAAGGAACATTCCTGGCCTGAAACAAGGGAGAAGATTGAGGAGGCCAAGGAAAGCGACGAGGATCACGGAGATATTGAGAAAATAAAAGGGATGAACGAGCAGGAAGAATTCATTTCAATAGATGTAGGAGACAAAACTTTGAAGATCAGTCTTTTCCAGGACCTTGAGGCAACCGCTTCCGAGCTATATGACAAGGCCAAGGAGTCAGAAAGCAAGATCGAAAGTGCGAAAGAGGCACTTGAAAACGTGGAGAAACAGCTGGAAGAGCTTGGCGAACAGGATATAGACCTCGATGAAGTTATGGAAGACAAGTCCCAGAAACGGGAAAAGGAATGGTTCGAGAAGTACCGCTGGTTCAGATCCTCGGAGGATTACCTGGTCTTAATGGGTAGAGACGTACAGACCAACGAGATGCTTGTGAAGAAACACATGGAGAAAAACGATCTTTACTTCCACGCCAACTTTGATGGAGCGCCTTCCGTAGTAGTGAAGGACGGACAAGAAGCAGGTGAAAAGACCAGAAGAGAGGCTGCTAAGGCCGCAGTTACGTTCACAAAGACCTGGAAAGCCGGTATCGGTGCTGATGACGTTTACTACGTCGAACCAGATCAGGTTACGCAAGAGGCGGAGTCCGGCGAGTACCTGGCGAAAGGAGCATTCGTAATAAGAGGTGAAAGAGAGTACATCCGTAATGTCTCTGTAGAAGCAGCTATAGGCGCGTACGAGATAGATGAAGATATTTTTGTTCCTATGTGCGGTCCGAAGGAAGCTGTAGAAGAGCACTGCGGGAAAGCAGTAGAGATTATACCCGGACACGAAAAGAAGTCGGATATCGCGAAGAAAGTCCAGAAAAGATTCGATAATGATCTCGATCTAGACTACATTATGAGGGCCATGCCCCCAGGCAAGTCAGATCTAAAGTAAGCTTGAAAAGAAAGCTTCTTTAAACGGTTATCCGTGGACCCTAAAGAGCTAAAGGACTGGATAAACGAGCAAAGACAGGAAGGATATAGTTTTGACGATATAAGAGATGTTCTTGCTGAAGAAAACATTCCAGAAGAACAGATTGAGAGAGCAATCGAGTCAGCTAGGGAAGACGATACGAGTTCAAAAAGTGATAAAACACCAAAAAATCGTTCAAACAAAAGATTTTGGGTAAAAGCCGGAGGAGTATCTGCGATAATTATTCTAGCCGTTCTAGGAACCGCCTTTGCGCTTTCAGGACCTGAAAATGTTTCAATTAAGCAGCTTTCTAACAGCGGGGACTATGTGAATCAGACAGTAAAGGTTTCAGGTATTTTAAGCTCTTCTAATGCCGTCTCAAGCTCTGGCAACACATTAAGCTTTAAATCATGCCAAGAGAAATCTGATACAATAATAGGAGTTATGCAGGGTGCAACCGGGATAGGAGCTTTCTTCTCCGATTCTGGCAGAATACCCGAACCCAAGGTAGAGATCACAGGCGAATATAAGCAAAGCCAGATGTGCGACTGCGAGATGAAGATAAACTCTACGGAAGGCGTTAAATGGTCTTCAAACACCCCCTACAACGTTGAGAAAACCCTTGCAAAAAACCAGTGCGAGAGCTTTGCAGAAAAGAAACGTTATGTTACGTCTAACCAAAACAACATCCTTCCCAGCCAGAACTTTACGGTCTCGGACTCTAGATGCAGTCAAACCAGAACTAGATCTTATCTGGCTTGTGAAAAGTTCAACTGGAAAAATAGAGACGAGATAGAAAGAAGGCTTAAGCAACGTTACCGAGAATTTGAGGGAAAAGTGCTTGACTATGCTGCAAAACAGAACTAGCGGGCACCTTCCATCTCTTTCTCTAACTCTAGAGCCTCAACGAAGTCCTTGTAACCTTTCCTTATCGTGACCTCAGTTACTCCTACCGTCTCAGCGATATCCTTCTGGGGTCTATCTTCCCCTTCAAGTTTAGAAGCGATGTAAAGTGCTGATGCGACAACGCCTTCAGGGCTCCTACCCGACAGTATTTCTTTCTCTCTTACTTCTTCGATTATGTTTTTAGCATATGCCTGCACCTCTCCAGGCAGATCAAGTTCTTCAGCGAACCTGGAGACAAACTCTTCCGGTCTAGCAGGCATCACCTGTTTATCCAGTTTTCTCGCAATATAACGATAGTTCTTCCCTACCTCACGTTTATCCACTCCTGATGCTTCAGCTACCTCTTTCAAAGTTCTCGGAACACCTTGCATCCTTGAGACAAGGAAAACTATTCCCGCCACTATTTTCTCGATCTTTCTTCCTTTAAGCGCTTCGTCCTCCCAAGATTTTTCGTAAAGTCTTGCGGATTCTTCGTGAACCGATCTAGGCAGGTTCAACAGATCTACGAGCGTCTGTATCTCGGAGAGCGCATAACGTAGGTTTCTAGGCTTGGAACCTGATAGTCTGCGGTTCCATTTTCTTATACGGTAGTACTGGCCTCTTTTGGATGGTGATACGTTTCTAAGCGCTCCACCTGAACCCATTTGGGTTGATATCCCCCTGTCGTGCTTCGTGAATGTCAGAGGTGCTCCTGTGCGCTCTATCTTGTTTTTCTCTTCCTGTGTGAAAGCTCTTGGACCGCCTTCCTCTTCGACCATATCCTCCTCTATTATAGCACCGCAGTTCCGGCAGACAGTCTCACCCAGAGTTTTATCCTCCTCAAACTCCTCGGAGCCGCATACAGGGCATTCGCCAACCTCTTCAGGAGTAACCATTCAAGTTTTTCCCCTCCACCTGCGAACTCTGCGATGCCTTCCTTGAAGTGGTTTCATCCAGAACCGGACAACCCTGTCCAAAGTCAGGTTTAAAACCTTGAACTCGAGAAAACGAATACAGAAAGCTTCGGACGGCGGGGTGGTTTAGCGGACTATAATCGTACAGTGGGGCTGTACGGACGGGGGTTCAAATCCTCCCCCTGCCAACTTAATAATCATTTTTACGAACCTAGATCCTCATTTACTTTCTCCAAGAGCTCGGGGAACTCAGGAACCTGGAAATGACCTACCTTATCCTCAAAGACTAAAATGTCCGCTTCAGAGAGACTTTGCTCAAACTTCTTAGCGTGATTTACCGGAACCACATCATCGTTTTCAGAGAATAATAGTACGAGTTTCTCACAATTTTCCTCAAGAAGACTAAGATCCGGGTTTAATGGGAATCCTCCTGCCAAGTCCTCTCCAGTTAGATCATCGTCAAAGGGTGGCGCCACCAGATACACAGAGATCGCTTTCTGCGATAGATTATTTTGCGATAGATACTTTGCGAGGAATGTGGCGCCTAAAGAAAACCCAATAAGAACAAGCCGGCCGGAAAGTTTGGACAGATAATTCTCGAATGTTATCTTCCATTCCTCGTACTCTGCGTTTGTGCTACAGGGCATATCTACCCTTACAAGATCTGATTTCAGGCTTTTCTCAAGATAATTACCTTCATCCCATGTCTCTTCACTTTGTAGATCTATATCCATATTCTCCAGATATTCGAGGTAGTCCTTCCTAGTCTCGAAAGTCATTCCTCCGTTAATGAACACAGTTTGTCGAGACATAGAGAACTTTCTATCAACACTCAAATTTTAACCTACCGGACTCTAGAGGAGAACCCCTGCAGCAAACGCGAGAACCATAGCAAGCAGAAAAGCCCCCACCCAAGCTAATACCGTTTTACCTATCTTCCGACCATCAATATTTGATCTGCCTTCAACCATTCCCGAGCCTATAACTGATGCAATAACAGCCTCATTAAAGGATATTGGGATACCGAAGAATATCCCGATCTGGGCGAGAATTCCTGCAGTCGCTAAAGCCGCGATCGATCTTCTCGGACCTATATTCGAGTAGTCAAACGATATAGCGCGTATAATTCTTGGCGAGTAAACCCAGGCACCGACTAAAATTGAGAGACCGCCCATAAGAAGCAAGGCGTTAGTTGAGTCGATGAAACTTCCTAGAGGTCCTACCGCAAGCCCTACTGCTGAGGCTCCGGCCGAGTACGAAACATAGCACCCTGTTACAAGCAGACCTGCCTTTATTTTTCTTTCAGAATTCTCCTTCGAAATAAAGCCTCTGAGAAGTTTTGCTAGACCATAACCTAGGGCTGCCGCAAGGAAAGGTATCAGCAGCCAGTACCCGATAATTCTTAGAACAGAACCCCATAGGATACCGTTGCCAAATGCCAGACCGCTGCCAAGCACAGCCCCTATAACCGTGAAGGCGGTCGGCATCGGGTAGTTGCCCAGAACGCTTATAATCAGAAGTAGAGCGGCTATCAGAAGTATTGAACCTGCCTGAAGAACCTGTATTTCCCCCACAAATATCCCTGAACCTACCGTTCTTGCAACATTACCGCCCTGGAGAACTGCTCCAATAAGCGCGAAGATGCCAGCTAGAAAAGCTGATCTAAGGACGTTTGCAGATCTTGCGCTGTTAACCGGCCCAAAAGCTGATGCGACAGTTGATGCACCTATAGAGACACCCATGAAAACTGAGGCCATCAACGCAATTACAGTAACTATGTCGTTCATTCTTCCTCCTTCCCGAAGTTCTCCTTCAGTTCACTCCTTTTTTCCTCCTCGGGAACCGCAACATCCATCTCGAACCGTCCCTGTTTCTTATGTTTTACATCGACAGAGAAGTCTTCAGTATCTAGATAGTAAGGATTGAATCTGAGAGCGAACCAAGAGTAAACCTTAGACTCAATCTTTCTAATTAAACCTGCAATACCTGAATAGAAAGGCTTAGCCGCATCGTTAGAGGCTTCTATTACTTCTTTCTCAGGGTTTTCGCCTTTTGCTGCTTTTTTACCTGCTTCTGCCATCTTCCCCGAAGCATTTCTAAAGTCGTTCGGAGCGCCTTCGCTTTCCTTTTCAAGTTCGCGTTCCTTCAGTGTTGCTTCCTCAACAGTCTTTCTCTTGACGTCTTTCTCTGATTCTTCGACTTTGGGTCGCCATTCCTCAAACCGTTTGACAGACTCATCGCTTACAGAGCTTTCTACCGCTTCAACGACCTCCTCACCGAACTTTGCGATCTGCTTCCAGTCACCTTTCTTCTTGACACCAGAATTGGTTTCTTCAACTTCTTCATCGGACTCCGCATCTTTCATGTCGTTACCTATATTCTAGAACGGGTTAAGACCGAATAAAAAACGTTAAGCAAAATCTCTTGATTCAAGACCTTTCCTTACCGATTTGAAGACTTGCTTTTTCGACTGAGAAGCATCAACATAACTGATATCTTCATCAATCTCGTTTTCCAGTCTTCTGTACCCTAAGACGACTTTTTGCTGGAAATCAAGCTCTTCAAATATATTTCCATCGTGTCCTCTTTCCTCAACTCTGGACATACCTGTTTCCGCCTCCACATCAAGTATAAATGTAAGATCTGGTTTGAGCGTTCTGCGATTGATCTTTTTCAGCCACTCCATATCGATACCCATCGCATGCTGGTAGACAAGCGATGAATGATAATATCTATCTGAAACAACGGTTTCTCCCTTTTCTAATCTCGGTATTACCTCTTCTTCTAGATGGATCATTCTGTCAGCTGCAAATCCTAGTGCGATAGCTTCAGGAGAGTGTTCGTCCCCCGAGATCATCTCATCGACTTTTTCCCCAATCTTGTTTTCCGCGGGCTCCCGGGTCCAGTAAGCATCAATCTTGTCAGCTAGCTTCTTCGACATGGTTGTCGTTCCTGCGCCGTCAGCGCCCTCGACAACAATAAACTTTCCGGGAAGTTCTCTTTCCTCCATAACCGGATCTTGGGAACGGAAGGTTTTGAATCCGTCGGAATTAAAACAATTCCAGAAAATTGTTCTAACATGTTTAATCAAGATCAACTGAAAAGTCTGGGTATAGCTACAGGCCTAATACTTCTAAACATCGGAATAATGTGGATGTTTGTATTCACACCCCTTTCCGGCATTAATGACATGGTATTCGGATTCAACTTCTTCGTAGGCGTACTTGTCTACGGAGCGCTCTTGAGCGGAGGGCTCTGGATCTCAAGATCCGGTATAAAGGCAGGAAACATCAAGAAAGCTGTAGCAGGAACCGGACTAGTACAGCTAGGTTACGGCATCTTTGGAGCCGGTATACTGACGATGCTCGTTTCCCCTGGTTTGCAGGCAGCAGCGCTTGGAATAACAGCTGTTGTTTCTTCGGTTATAGCCTTGCTTTCAGGACTATTAGTTTACGGAACCGGCCACGACTTCTCCAGCTGGGGTAAGTACGCAAACTACCTATTCCTTGGTGTTTTAGGCATCTCGTTCCTAGGAAGCTTTAGCGGGACCGCAGTAATGATTGCTTTCGTGCTCGCCCTTCTAGGCTTCATAGTTTACCTGATTCATCAGATCTATGTTACGAAGACAAGGCCAGGAACACCTTTCCTTAACGCTATAGGTCTTTACACAGCTTTCATGGGAGTCTTCGTAGAAATACTGCAGCTAGTAGTTCAAATGCTTGCAGACGAGTAATCAAACAGGCGAAGCCAATTTTTTCTTTTCGTCTTCGTTTTGTTCTTCCCTGTAAGGTAGAATAATTCCATCAACGAAGTTTCCGTCTCTCTCATATATGAAATGGCCGCCACCAAACTCCTTAACGGTTGCATCCCACGCATAAAGTCCTAGACCGGAGCTATCTAAAGGATCAAAACTAGTTAGGTCGGTCATCTTTTTCCCTCTGGGATATGAGCCGCCCTCACTGACGAACTCCATCCATAAGTAGCCATCAGGATCGTCCGCACATTCAAACTGTTCCTCAAACTCTTCAAGACCGTAAGTACCGGCCCGTATTGTAAAGTTTCCAGAACCTTTGGCATGATCACGGTCATTTTTGTCGAGTGTATGACTAAGACCCCAAAGCTCATTTCCAGGTATCTTCATATCTGAAATTGCCTCCTCTAACTCTTCAGAACCGTCCCATTCATACTCGACATTATCAGACGGGGGGAGAAGAATATCTGCCGACACATACCGGTCTCTCTCATTTTTATAGTCGTCTTTCAATCTTTCAAGCGCCCTACCCACTTTTCCGAGATGAATTGCCTTATCTAGAACCTTTTCAGCACACATATCTTCTGCCGAAAGCCTTGAAACATCGTAGTCTTGACGAATTTCCTCCAGATACTCGATTGCCGAATCAGGACCTACAGAAGGATTAAAGCTGTCTTTTCTACCTTCAAGAAACTGATAAGCTTCTACAAAACCAGTTTGAACTTTGGCGGCTGCTTCAACACCTTTCTGTTCTTTTACCAGATTGAAGATGTTTGAAGAGAGATGATTGACATCTTCATCTAGATCATGACTGACGAATCTGTGTCCAGACTGTTCTTGCAATCTGGAGTCAAGCCTATCAGACTCGTCATTTTCCGACATAAAAGTCTTAGAATCCGTAAACAATAAATCAGTTTTTTCTTTCGAAACTAACTTCATTCTGAAAACCCGTTTCTACACTATGAAACACAGAGATCTTTCTGAGGCCGATCCAGAGGTCTACAAAGCTTTGAAGAACGAAATCGAGAGGCAGGAAAGCGAGTCCCTTGAGATGATCGCTTCCGAAAACTTCGTGCCGAGACAGGTTCTACAGGCACAAGGCTCCGTTCTAACAAACAAGTATGCGGAAGGCTATCCAGGAAAAAGATACTATGCCGGATGCGAGTATCACGATAAAGTTGAAAACCTGGCACGTGAGCGTGCCTGTAAGATATTTGATGCCGACCACGCTAACGTCCAGCCAAATTCAGGTTCACAAGCCAACTTCGCAGCCTACTTCTCCCAGCTAGAAGCAGGAGACAAGATTCTTGGACCGGTACTTTCTCACGGCGGACACTTAACTCATGGTCACGGCGTAAACTTTTCAGGCGATCTGTTCGACTTCGAAACGTACGGTATTAATGAGGAAACCGAGCGGTTTGAGAAAGAGGACGTGATGGAAGCTGCCAAGGAACATAAGCCTGACCTGATTGTATGCGGCTATTCCGCTTATCCAAGAGAGATAGATTTCGAGATGTTTAGGGAAGTGGCGGACGAAGTCGACGCACTGCTTATGTGCGATATAGCTCATATATCGGGGCTTGTGGCAGCAGGAGAGCACTCAAATCCTTTCCCAGAGTGCGATATAGTTACAACCACCACTCATAAATCGATTAGAGGTGCGCGAGGCGGTATGATCCTCTGCAAAGAAGAATATGCCGATGACGTTGATTCAGCTGTTTTCCCTTACTCTCAAGGCGGACCTTTGATGCATCAGATAGCAGGAAAGGCTGTCTGCTTTAACGAGGCCATGAAACCCGAATTCAAAGAATATGCCGCACAGATTAAGGACAATACCAAGGCCTTGGCCAAAGGTCTACGTGAAAAGGGACTGGAACTGGTTTCGGATGGAACTGACACGCATCTAGTACTTGTGGACTTGAGAGATGAGGAATGTACAGGCAAGGAGGCTGAAGATGCTCTTGAAGAAGCCAATATCGTAGTTAACAAGAATGCTGTGCCTTACGACCCGGAGCCTCCGATGGTAACCTCAGGGATAAGAATAGGAACTCCAGCACTTACAACAAGAGGCATGGAGGAGGAAGAACTTGAGGAGATCGGAAGAATGGTAGGCCGTATCGTGAAAAACCCGAAGAGTAGCGAAGTACGTAGGAAAACCAGCGGCCGGGTTTCTGAGCTTCTAGAAGAGTTCCCTCTCTATAAGAATTCGGAGGTAGAGCTCTAGCGGTATATCTCACCGTAATTCGGATCTTCCGGATCTAAATTTTCTATTCCATAGAAACCATCCTTTTCACATAGAGCCAGCGTTGCTACCCCGCTTTCAACGCTGAAAACAGAGGAGTAAGGTCTTGACATATAAATTTCTGTATTTTCTCCTAGTTCGATCGACTGGTCTAGTGTTGGTTCCCCCCAGACATCTTCGTTAGCCGATAGTATTTCTTCCGTCACTTATCTAGTTCAGATGTCAAAATATTAAACTACTTTGTAACCATATTGTTGTAGGGGAGTGGGCGATTTAATGGAACAGTACCTAGATCTTGTTCAACACGTACTTGAAAACGGAAACTACAAACCTAACAGAACTGCTGTCGATACCATATCTCATTTTAGCTACTTTTACCGTATAGACCAGCAGGAAGGTTTCCCTCTTCTCACAACAAAAGACATGTCTGGCTACAGATGGAACTCTCTAATCCACGAGCTTCTATGGTACTTTTCCGGCGAGGAACATATCAAAAACCTTAGAGAGGAGACAAAGATCTGGGACGCCTGGGCTGACGAGGAAGGACTTCTGGAAACAGCCTATGGACGTTTCTGGAGACGTTTCCCAATTCCATCAGAACAGGATCAGTTGGAAGGCGAGGCATGGCCCAAGAAAGACAATAAATGGGTGAACGAAGAGCAAGACGGCCGACTGACTTTCGACCAGATAAAATATGTTATAGACCAGCTGAACGATAATCCTAAGTCCCGTAGAATCGTTGTAAATGCCTGGCACCCTGCAAACGCAGCAAACTCCAAGCTACCGCCTTGCCACTACAGCTTTGCCTTCAACGTACAGAACGGAAAGCTGAACCTCCACCTAACACAGCGCTCAGGCGACATAGCCCTTGGAATACCGTTCAATATCGCGGCGTACTCGCTGATAATGCGTATTATCGCAAAACAGACTGATCTCGAACTAGGAGAGTTCGCTCACACCATAGTTGACTCTCACATCTACTGCGGAAAGGGAGAAAGAGGCGAATGGTACGGAAAAAACATAGAAAAACTAAGGGAAAAAATAGGCGAAGCCGAGAAAAAACAGGACTACCTAGAAATAAAGGATTGGATAGAGAAAAATGCTCCAGAACAGACAGAAGACAGAAAAGACCACGTTCCCGGCATGCTAGAGCAGCTCTCAAGAGAGCCACGGGAAAGACCTGAAATGAAAGTTCCAGACAAACCTATAGATGAGATGGAGTACGAAGACTTCAAACTAGAAGACTACAACCCTCACCCCGGCATAAAATTCGGTATAGCGGAGTAAAAATGACCAAGTTAAAGGAGCCAGAAAACCAAGAATATATTTTCAGGCCACTAGAAGAATGAAGAAGATTATTGTAGCGGCCATGACCGAGGAAAGGGTTATAGGAAAGGATGGAGATATTCCATGGCACCATCCAGAGGATTTGAAACGTTTTAAACAACTGACGATGGGTTCGCCTGTAATAATGGGTAGAAAGACTTTTTTCTCGCTCCCAGCAGAGTACAGGCCTTTACCCGGAAGAAAAAATATTGTGCTTTCTCGTTCAAATCCCGATCTGCCTCAAGACGTAGCCTTAGCGGAAAACCTTGAAGATGCATGGGATGAAGCCGGCAAAGCCGAAAAAGTATTCATTATAGGCGGTTCCAGTATCTACAGCCAGACTTTAGAGGAAGCAGATCGAATGGAACTGACCCTAGTACATGAAGAACATGAAGGAGACACTTATTTCCCCGAATGGAACGAAAAAAGATGGATAGAAACCCAG
>JBEQBQ010000004.1:0-65327 GCA_041639695.1 Candidatus Nanohaloarchaea archaeon | reverse complement strand
TTAAGAAAATCTATCCAGCTTGATGACCCTGTCGTGTTCCTAGAACCTAAGAAGACTTACAGGGCGTTCAAGGAAGAAGTTGATAGAGAGAAAGAAGTCGAACTTGAAGAATCAAGAATCGTGCAGGAAGGACAAGACGTTACGTTAATTGCATGGGGCGCGATGGTCCCTGTGGCAGAAGATGCAGCGGATGAAATCGATGCTTCGGTCGAAATCGTGGATCCACGCACAATCTACCCGACAGACTTTGAAACCATAATTGAATCTGTTAAGAAGACCGGAAGGGCGATGGTTCTACATGAGGCGCCTAAATCCGCAGGTTTCGGAGCAGAAATAAGTTCGAGGATTCAGGAAAATGCAATTCTAAACATGGAAGCGCCTGTCAAACGTGTTACGGCGCCTGACGTACCTTACCCTCTCTACACCTTAGAGGATTTCTACATGCCTAACAAAAAGCGAGCGGTAAACGGTTTAAAAGAAGTATTGGAGTTCTAGATGAGCCTAGAGTTCGAGTTCCCGGATACAGGAGAAGGAGTTACAGAAGGAAAGTTTCTAGAATGGCTTGTAGACGAAGGTGAAGAAGTAGAAGAAGATCAAACTGTTGCAGAGGTTGAAACCGACAAAGCGGTTGTAGATGTTCCTGCACCTGTCGACGGAGAAGTAGATGAGTTGAAAGTGAGTCCGGGCGACAAGGTAGAGGTCGGAGAAGTCATAATGATAATTGAACCTGCGGACCACGAAAAAGTGGAAGAAAATCCCGAAGAAGATGTCGAGGAGGAAGAAAACGATTCTGAGGAAGATGTTCAGACAACCAAAACGGAAAGTTCGAACTCTGAAGTATTGGCCTTACCAAAAGTCAGGAAACTGGCTGAAGAGAAAGGAGTAAAGCTTGAATCAATCAAGACCGGCGAGAGAATCACAGAGGAAGAAGTCCTAGAGGCTGCCGAGGGTACTGAAACCGGAAAGAAAGAAGAGAATCAAGACCAGGAAAAAACCAGTACTTCTTCAACTAGTGTTCAGGCAACTCCTTCAGTACGAAAACTAGCCAGAGAAAAAGAAATCGATATAGAAAATGTTGAAGGCTCTGGAAGAGGCGGAAAAGTTACCAGAGAAGATATTCTGAACTACGGAGAAGAATCAAGCAGTAAGGAAGAACATGAAGAAGATGACGGACACGAGGTCAAAGAAACAGAAGACGATGTCAGGGAAGAGTTCTCAGGAACTCGGAAGATGATTGCGGAGAGAATGACCGAGTCGAAGTTCTCCGCACCGCATGTAACCCATGTAGATACAGCTGACGTAACCGACCTAGTTAATCTCAAAGAAAGAGTTCAGGACGATGTTGACGTCCATCTAACCTATATGCCGTTCATCTTGAAGGCGGCGCAGGAAGCCCTCGAAGAATATCCCGAATTAAATGCGGAGCTTGACGAAGAAAACGATGAACTGGTTTTAAGGAAAAGTTACGACTTTAACATGGCCGTTGACACGGAAAGAGGTTTGATGATACCTTTAATAGAAGATGTTGATGGTAAAAGCATACTTGAACTGGCTGAAGCCGTAGGAGAAATGGCAGCGGAAGCCAAACACGGCGATCTATCACCTAAAGACATGAAAAACGGAACATTCTCCATAACCAATCTAGGCGTTATTGGAGGAGAAGAATTTACCCCTATCATTAACTATCCTCAAACCGCAATACTTGGTTTAGGTAAGATACAGGAGACAGCAGAAGTGGTGGATGGAGAAGTGGTTCCAAGACATACTGTGAAGCTTTCCGTAAGTTACGATCACCGCGTGGTTGATGGTGCGACGGCGGCAAGATTTACGAATACTGTTATTGAAAAGCTGGAAAACCCCGAGAAAATGCTACTGGAGGAGTAAAAAATGGTTGTAGGAGATATTGAACAGGGATGCGATCTAGTCGTGATCGGCGCAGGGCCCGGAGGCTACACCGCAGCTATTAGAGCCGCTCAGGAAGGGCTTGACGTTGTAGTAGTAGATAAAGAAGAGGTCGGCGGGATCTGTCTCAACCATGGATGCATACCCGCTAAAGCTTTGATCCATTCCGCAGGCTTCCAGTCAAGCATTAAACACTGGGAAAGCATAGGAATACACACAGATAACCTGGAAGTTGATTTCGAGGAAATACAGGAATGGAAAAACAGCGTAGTAGAAAAGCTTGACTCAGGTATAGAACAGCTCTTCAAGAAACATGGAGTTGAGTTCAAGAAAGGTGAGGCGTTCTTCCAAGACTCGAATACTGTCCGAATTGAGATGGAGCACAACGCCGAGACAATAAAGTTCGAAAACGCAATTATCGCAACAGGCTCGACACCTATAGAGCTACCAGGCTTCGAGTTCGAAAAAGACAGAGTTATATCCTCAAGAGAGCTTCTGGAAATTGAAGAAGTACCTGATGAGATAGTTGTTATTGGCGGCGGCTACATAGGAATGGAGGCAGTCACAAAGTTCTGCAAGTTCGGCGCAACCGTAAAAGTGGTTGAAGCAAGAGAAAACGTTCTTCCCGTGTTCGATAGAGAGCTTGTGGACGAAATACAGGAAGTATCCGGATGCTACAACGACGAGATCTACACGAATGCAGAAGCTAAAGAACTAAAGTACGAGGATGGGAAGCCTGTAGTTGTCGCAGATCAGGAAGGAGAAGACCTTGAGGTTTCAGGAGACTACGTTCTAGTTGCGGTGGGCAGAACACCTGAAAAAGGCATTAACTCTCTGAAACTGCAGAACACAGATGTAGAACTCAGTGAAAACGGTTTTGTTAAAGTGGATAAGCAGATGAAAACAGCAGACGAGAATATTTTCGCCGTAGGAGATATTGTGGGGCAGCCCTTACTCGCACACAAGGCTTACAGAGAGGGTAAAGTTGCAGGAGAAGTTGCAGCCGGAAAGCCCGCTGCTTTCGACAACAATTACATACCTAAAGTTGTTTATACCGATCCGGAAATGGCTTCCGTAGGACTTAATCCTGAAGAAGCCCGAGAAAAACACGGAGATATCAAGGTAGGCCGGTTTGATTTCTCCAACTCAGGTAGATCGCTGACGACTCACCAAGAAGACGGTTTCTGTCGCGTGGTTGCCTCGGAAGATGGAAGGCTTCTTGGAGCCCAGATTGTAGGGCCCCGTGCTTCAGACATGATCGCCGAAGCCACTCTAGCTTTAGAGATGGGTGCTTATACCGATGACGTGGCGAACACTATTCATGCTCACCCAACGTTCCCCGAGGTTTTCCAAGAAGCATGCGAAGATGCCGAAAATAGGAGCGTCCACAACTAAGCGCCCCAAAAATTTAATCGTCGAAGACACGAGTCGATGACAATTATTAGGCGTCAGCCTCCGAAAAACAGTTTTGGGGGGTTGCGCTAGGCAGAAAAGATATTTCTGTGTTAAACCACCTTCTTGGCTGATCCGTTCCACACTTATCGAAGGCCCTATCTCATAGAAAACACACTTTTTAAGCGAGATTGGAATGCGGAAAACGAAGTTTGGACCAGAAAAACAAAGATGTTAGGATTTTCTACCTAACTCACCTAGACGTCAACTAAGCTATTTAAGCCCCGAACCCACCACGTAAACATATGACAGAGTGCGAATTCTGCGGCAAAAATTTTGAATCTGAAACTAAGCTTCATGCCCACTGGCGTGAACACGAGGAAGATCTTAACTCTCACCAGAAAGATAAGGCGAAAAAAGCCGAGAGAAAGCTTGAAGAGGAGAAAAAGAAGAAAAAAGCGGAAAGAAAAAGAATGCTTGGATATTTTACCGCAGGAGGAGCCGCACTAGCACTTGTAATCGCTGTAGGACTCCAGTTAATGAGCAGTCCAGCAGGTAAACAGGCCAACGGGTTGACGCTGGAAGGCGAGCCCATGATGGGAAGTGTTGATGCTAACGTTACAGTTGTCGAGTTCGGGGACTTCCAGTGTCCTGCATGCAGAAGCTTCGAGGCACAGAGCTTCTCAAGACTGAAAGAAGAGTATATTGATACCGGAAAGGTCAAGTTCTACTGGAAAGATTATCCTCTTTCACAGATCCACCCATGGGCTAAAAGCGGTGCAGAAGCCATGGAATGTGTTAACAGGCAGAACGAGTCAGCGTTCTGGAACGTAAAAGAGACCTTATTCAGGAACCAGGGAACTTTAAGCCAGAGCAACGTCCAATCAAAGATCACAGACTGGGCAGTCAACGAAGGCGTGAACCGTTCGGAGATGAACGCATGTCTGCAGAGCGGAGACGCACTTAGCGAAGTAAACCAGGACGTCAGTGACGGCCAGAGCAACAGCGTTACTTCAACACCGACAGTTTTCGTGAACGGCAAATCAGTTCCTAACAGGTATTCGAGCCTGAAGGCCGCAATCGAACAGCAGCTCAAATGAAAAACGAAGACATCCTTGAACAGTACGAGGAGAAGAAAGAAGAGATAGATTCAAGGCTTGAGGAGTTCAGGTCTTTGAGGGATGCGGAGGATAGAAGACTTTTCAAGGAACTTATCTTTGTTCTTCTTACTTCTCAAACCTCTGCGGAGAAGGCGTGGGAAGCTGCCGAAAAGCTTGACGAGCTTCAACTATTGGAACGTGGAGACAAACAGGAGATTGAAGAGGTTCTTGCACAGTACGAAATCCAGTATGAGAGAAATAAAGCATCTTACATCGTTGAAAATCGGAAGAAGCTTTCACAGCCCACCTTGCAGGATCCTACGAAAAGCTTCAAGATAAAGAACAAGATAAATGAAGAGGATTTAGAGAAAACACGGAAGTGGTTTGCGGATAACATCAAAGGAATCAGCTGGAAAGGCGCTTCACATTTCTTGAGAAACATAGGATACGGCGACAGCTTTGCAATAGCCTCCACCTATATATCGAAAAGTCTTTACTCCCTAGGCAAGAAAGAAAATACTGAGCCTCCGAAAAACCGCGAGGAGTATCTAGAAGACGAAAGATTAATGCAGGAAATCTCAAAAGAGACTGGCATAGATATTCAGGCGCTAGACCTTGTTCTCTGGTCGATGGAGACCGGAGAAGTCTTCAAGTAGAGCAGAGCTTGTAACCGTCATCGCCCAAGTAACATACAGCTCCGGTGAATGAGGCCACTTCTGCCGCGTCTTTCAAAGCCTTTGGATCCTGTTCTAAGCGAGAATTGATCTCTCCGAATGTCAAAGCCTCCTCTTCCTTTACAAGGTTTAGTACCGATATTAAAGCTTCTCTGTGTTCTTCCGGTACGTCTTCATAGAGGTCTTGTCTAAAATAGGACTCCTCGGGTATTTCTTCGAGGCCTCTAAGGTCCCGCCACACCTTTCTGTACGGTTCGGGCACATGAGGGTTACGTCCGTCCCTAGAAATACCCATATAACGTTGTTATATCAAGAGACGAATAAAAAAGGAGAGCCAAACTTTAGATGGCTAATCCATTATTCTGTAAAATTCCTGTCCGCTCTCCGCATCTAAAGTAACAGCAAGATCTAAATAACCTTTTTCACTCTTTTCTTTTATCTCATTAACCGCATTATCAACGTAGATTTGAATATCATCTGCACCAAGTTCCGGAGCCCTCTCGAGCCCATTCTCCCCATATTCAAGCTCAATTCTTACCTCTTTAGGATTCAGAGGTTCCTCACGGCCAGCTAATAATGTTTCAATCTCTGAAACATAATCAAAATTTCTATCAAGCGTTTCAATCTGCCCTACTTGTGATGCGGACATACCAGACTAGGTTAAAAAATGAAAAACTTAAAAGTCGGCCGGGAAGACGGTCCAGCGTACCACCACATAGATGACGAACATCCCGATAAGCAGAGAGGAGCCCCAGATCGTAAGCGTTCTATCCTCCATGCCTTCAAATCTTCGCGCGAGGCCTTCCCTCCCAAGTTTTCTGGCTGGCCCCGCAAGCATGTTGCCTATCCTATCCTTATTCAACAGGTATGTAAGCAGTATTGCGGCAGTAATCGTCTCCATAGGCAGATCCCAGAGCACGAGAGGCCTTGGAACGGCGTATGTCGAAATGTAAGCACCCGCACCTATGGCGAGTAATGGGTTTAGTATATTTGAACCTATGAGCGTTCCTAGAGATATGCCTTCAGCACCCTGCCTAAGGCCTTGTATAGCTGTGGTCATTTCAGGTAAGGCAGAAACAACACCGCCGATAATAACGCCTATCATAGATCCACTTAGGCCTGTGGCCGCAATACCTATCTCCACAACCCTAAGGAATATATCTGCGGAGGTAATAACGACCCCCATCAATAGTAGTCCTAGAACTAGATCAAAGTATGGTCTTTTGCTTGGTTCGGCATCCCCCTGCCTCTCAAGCTTCTCCTCTCTTTTAGTATACTGATAATACATGTAGCCCACGAAGAAACTCAAAAGAATACCGCCATCGATACGTGAAAGCGCGCCATCCCATGCCAGCAAGAACGTTAGGAGCGTTGTACCCATCATAGGAGCGTAGTCCCTTAGAAGGAATTTTTTGGAAAACCTGAACTCTTTATTGCCTTTCATCCAAGCTGCAGCTATGATTACAAGACCTAAAACAAGAGTTTGTTGTATAACATCGGAGCCAATATTGTTTCCAAGTACGTAAGAGGATATATCGCAGTAAGTGTTAGCGACATTAGCGCAGTTGATCGAAGTAAGGCCCGATTCAAGCCAGCCAAACTCTGAAACGATTCTAAGAGACCCTACTACGTGCTGTACAAGCTCCGGAAGGCTTGTTCCTAGAGAAACTATTGAAACCGCAATTACCGATTCTGAGACTCCAAAAGCTTTTGCAACACCCTGCATCTTTTCAACAACTTTGTCAGCACCGAACACCAGAAAAATAATCGATAGAAAACCTATAACGGCGTTCGCTGCAAATCCGGTAAAGCCCAGAACCATGTATTAGACTGTAAAACTTCTTGGTTTAAAAGTAGCTTAACCAAACCTGCCTAGACCGCTCTGTTTCCCTTCTCCCTTCAACTGGTCCGCAGTATATCCAAAAACCTTCAGAACCCTCATAGCTACAGGTATAAGCTGATTATCGATGTAGTAGCTTGAATCATAGCTATCAGCATACTTTGGAAGTTCTGCTCTGGACGAAATATTGCCGCCACCCCTTGTAATAACATAGCTTATGGTATCCTCCGGAGAAATCTCTTCGCCTCGTTTCATGGCCTTCTTTGCGGCCTCAACGTGCGGCGCAGTAGAATCATACTCTTCAGGCTTTTTTGTCAATTGAGTGTAAATTCTGAGATCCTCCACATCTATCTCGCCTTCTTGAAGCTTCGTCACAGTATCTTTGACAAGCTCGGCCGCCTCATCAACCTCATCTTCCAGAACCTTTCGGAGCACCTCCTTCTGCGTCTTCTTCGCAATAGGGCTCCAATCCCTTCTAACCTGCTCAAAACCTGTTATCTTCATAGAACCATCCTCCGACAACAGAGCATACTTCTTCTTAGCCCCCTCACCCGAGTCTGTGGACGTGAAAAACCCTCTGGTAAAGAAACCTTCGAATTCAAGCTGCATAAATCTTGGAAGCCTTTCATTCACATCATCAAGAAATCCGTCCATTCTCTGCCTGATGTTTTCGCCTCTGAGAAATACCGAATCGGTGTTATGTACGAGCATCAATCCTTCTGCGTCTACAAAGTTATGGTGTCCTTCAACCTCTATATCATATACTCTATCCTTCTCCGGCTCTACCTTGACTTTGTTATTTATCTCTGCAGGTGTAAAACTCCATCCATTATAAACCGGTTTCTGAGTGGCTGTAGTCCTAATAGATTTTATTTTGGGTTTGTCTTCTCGATACTTATAGGAAACATCGTTAATTTTTCTGCCGTACCTGTTTTCTCCGTTTTCAATCTGTTTGAGAATATATTGAACTTGGTTAGATAAGAATGAACTTTTGGATGAATATCGTACGCTCTCAGAGTTATATCGTTCATCAACGTCACTTTCTACAGACCCATCCGCATCGGTGTACCCCTCTATAAACGCACTCTTTAGCTCCCTATCTGCATTAATTATTATTGACGGTACTCTCTTTGTTTCAGACCCCTTGCCGATACCAAGACCTTCAACGAAGAACTCCGCTATAGGCTCTCCCTGAACTCTGTAGTAATACATTTTGTTTCCTGTTCGTTCGTCTAAATCCTCGATTATCTTCAGGTTATCCTCCAATTTTTCATCAAAAAATGACTTCGTTTTATCTATTAGTTCTCTTTTTTGGCCTCCGAAAGAGATCATCTGTTTTTTACCGTAAGATACCGACCCATCGCCGCAAAAATAACCTAGAACCCAAGCAAATTCTTCTGACAACTCCCAATAGCGAGGTATTCTTCCAGCTTTTGCATTCTTGGCTCCTATAAATTTATGCTTATCTTTAACCTTACCAAGCTCCACCTTCCTATCCGAGTGTTTAGCATGAACGTGCGAGGAAAGAAAGTACTCCTCTTCGCAATAAGGACATTTGCCTCTTTCGGCCGGAAATCTCTTTTTGTCTATGTAAGCTCTCATGTCTGAACTAAGTTCGAGTTCTGTAAGGTCCAAGATATCGCCCTTATGGAAAGCGACTTTTTCTTGAGCCGGAGTATCTGATAGTGATACTAGCTTATCTCCTTCTTGAAGCTTGTCTGCATCTGCAAGCTGAATATTACCATCTTCAAATTTGTAAACTGAATGCTGCGGCGTAACCTTGGTTCTTCCACGAGAGGTATCAAATCTAACCATCTCTCCGTCGTAATCATGTTTTACTGCTTTTTTGACAGGTTTAAAGACAGCACTCTCATTTTCAATATCAAAAGCCAACGTCTCATAATCAGTAGGATTCTCTATGTCTTCCACAAATCTCCCTATACGCATGAACTTGAGCTCGCCCTCAGAACTGCGGACTACAATCTGACGGGAATGATCTAAACTATCTCCATACACAACTTCAAAGCCTTCGTCCTTAGCTAACTCGATAGTTTCCTGGATATGTTTACGGCCTAGATATGTTGTAGCCTCTGCAGACTCTCTTGAATACCATCTTGCGCCGTTATAACCAAGATAGCCGTAGAACGAATTTGCAAGTATTTTTTCGGCCTGTTGGCGGTTATCAAGTTCTTGAAGTTTTTGTTCATCATCTGTTTCCGCCATCTTCTGCTTAATCTCGGATCTATCTTTTACGAGGCCCTCAACAAGCTCGGGAAAGAACCCTTGTTTGTCTTGACAGAACTCGTGCTCGAACTCGTCTAGCTCTAGAATATTTTCACAGTCTTCAAGGTTTAAACTGTCAGGAGAGATATTGTGCGCAACCATTACTGTTGGGTATAGCGACTTGAAGTCAAATAGAGCGATGTCTTTGTAGAGGCCGGCTTCCGGCGTATATACAAAGCCTCCGGAGTAAGTCCCCTGCCTTCTTCTCTTCGATCTTGCGTCCTGCGAAGGACGGTTCCTTGCCAGCATGCTCCTTTCATGCGCCTCTCTCAAGAGATAGTTCTCCGTTAACTGGCCGTATGTAAGCCTGCATGCATCGAAAGGGATTAGGCCTACGATTCTTGAGAGTTCGAGTACCTGCGGAGCAAGTTCTTTAGCTAGTTTGAAGGCGAGCTCCGAGTCTTTCAGAGCGTAATCAGCGAACTCTTCCAGATCTTTCTTTTGTTTCCAGGACTCTTTCATCCGCTCCCAGGACATGTCCTCCTTGTTCTCTCCCAGAAGTTCCTCAGCAACCGAATCAAGGTCCAGTGTCTCGGAATCGAGACCTTGGGACATGATATGTTCGACGAAGGGGTAGAGATCAAGATGCATCCTGCCTTTTAGTCTGGCGCCTTTGAAACGGCCTCTGCGGTTGAACTTCATGCGTTCGCCGTCGCGGCCGAGCGAAAGTTCAATATTGTGTTCGTTTGATCTTTCACGCATCACATCAAAGTCGAACTCGTCGGTATTGTATCCTGTGAGAATGTCAACATCTTCGTCTCTAATTATCTCAACGAACCTTTCAATCAGCTGTTTCTCGCTATCTACAACCTCCACAAACTCCCTTTCTATATCCTCTGTTGTCAGAAGCTTGGTAAAATCTTCTCCGTAAATTGAAGCCATTATTATCTCGTCTTTGTAGACTTCTAAGTCGAACGCAAACGTTTTCCAGTTGAAACCGCCGGGTTCCCCGGTTTCGGATGGAGAATCGCTCTCAACCTGTTTTTCCGGCACATCAACAATTTCGTTAAGCTCTAGGGCATGGTCAAATTCTTCATTACTTACATCCTCCCCTCTAACAGTCAGTAAAGTTCCCGGTCTAATTCCTTTATCGATCAAGTAACGCCTGTAAAACGGTATATCGAATTCCCTGCATTCACTTACCCTTTCCAAGTCCCATAGCTTGTTCTTCAATTTGGGTATTTTGGCCGGAATAGTGGAGTAAACTTTCAGAACCTGTTTTTCTTCATCCAGATCCAGCATTTCCTTTTTCTCAACTTTTTCTACGGGAAGAGGTTCTCCTTCTTCCTCGAAATCTTTTTCCCTTATTTTCTCCTCCAGTTTATCGATATCTGCTCCCTTAACCGGCACCGCATAAAGATAGGGTAGGAAATCATGGTCCAGAAGCAGTACGTTCTCGCCTTCAGGTGTTTTACCGAAGCACCTAACAGTTACTTCCTCGTCATCAGTTCTGTAGTCGACGTCTGCTATCCGGATTTCAAGTTCCATGTCTTTTTTTTTTCGGCCGCAGAGTTAAGTAAGCCCTAGAAGACCACAAGGAGTTAAAACCTCAGAGCTCGCGTCTTCCTGTATGAGAGTCCTACTTGTAACTGACATACATGGAGATGTCGAAAAACTTGAGAGAATTGTCGAAAAGGAAAGTTTTGATGCTCTTCTCTGCGGAGGAGATCTATCCGACGCCAACAATTTTGACGACTATGAAGGGAAGCTGAAACAGGTTCTTGAGGCCTTCGAGAAACAGGGTAACATGGCTAAAGCAGTTCCCGGTAATATGGATCTTGAAGAGGTCTGTGTACGAAATCTTATTGAGAGAAGGATGAACATCCACAAGAAGATTGCGGCTTTCGAGGAGTTCGAGGCCGTAGGGTTTGGCGGAGGTCAGACACCATTTGACACGCCTTTCGAGCCTACAGGCGAGGAGATATCTAATGCTGTAGAAACACTCTACGGCAGAATGAAGTCCGACACGAAAGTGGCGGTTATACACATGCCTCCTGCAGGGACAAACCTTGATGTGGTTGAAGGCGATCACGTAGGTAGCGAGGAAGTAAGAAGTCTAATCGAGGAGAAAGACTTTGAACTGGTTCTTACCGGGCATATCCATGAGTCCTGGGGAGAACATGAGCTTTCGGGAACTCATGTAGTAAATCCGGGTCCTGTAATGGAAGGACGTTACGCTGTTGCCGAGTTCGGAGAAGAACTTGAGGTCGAGCTAAAGCAGCTCTAAACCCTTTTTTCTTGATTTTCATGGTTCGGGTGTCAGACCCGGATTCTCGAATACCATGAAGTACTGTGGAGAAGCCCACAGGTTTTTGATGTTTCGAGACCGGGCCGAATTTAGAAAGCCACGTGGAGATATCGGAGATCAGGAATAGCAACTTCCTAAACCACGATTATATTTATAAGGCGGCGTAGAGTATCTTTCTAATACAAAGGTTTACGTACTAGATACGGAGGTGAAAAACACATGGCAGAACTACCACTTGCACCTGTTAAGAGGATCATCAAGCAGGCAGGCGCTCACAGAGTCTCAGAAGACGCAGTAGAAGAACTCAGAGATGAGCTAGAAGACTACGCAGAGGACAGAGCGCGTGATGCGAAGGAATTCGCAGGACACGCTGGCCGAAAGACGGTGCAGGCTGACGACATCAAAGCGTCGCAGTAAATCAACTTTTAACTCTACTTTTTCTTTCTTTATTCTATGAGGCTGGAGAACAGCTTTATCCAAATACCTAGAATAGGAGAAAAAACAGAGCAGAAACTCTGGAAGAAAGGAATAACCCACTGGGACCACGTAGAAGACACCTCAAATATTTCTGATGCTAAAAAAGACCGCATAACTTCTTTCGTACAGAAAGCAAGGCAGAACCTAGAGGTAAACAACAGCTATTTCTTTGGGGAGAAGATGCCAAGTAAAGAATCTTGGAGAATTTACAGGAACTTTCAGGAAAACGCCTGTTTCTTCGACATAGAAACCACAGGACTAGATAAGCAGAAGAACAAGGTCACTACTGTAGGAATTCATCGTGCTGGAGAGTCAAAAGTTCTTGTAAGAGGACAAGACCTTACACGTGAAAGACTGAAGCAGGAGATCCAGAAATCCTCAGTACTTGTCTCATTTAACGGAAAGATGTTCGACGTTCCCTTTCTTGAAAAGAGCTACGACATGAATATAGAGAAGCCTCATATCGATCTCCGGTATCCTTGTAAACGCCTGGGAATGTCCGGCGGACTCAAGAAGATCGAAAAACAGCTAGGTATCGAGAGGGAGCTTGAAGATGTCGACGGAAGAGAAGCTGTTCGGCTGTGGAAACGGTACGAGAAAGGTGATGAGGAAGCTCTGCAGAAACTTGTGAAATATAACCGTTACGATGCAGTCAATCTCGAACAGTTGCTTGAAATGGTTCATGAGCGCCTAACACGCGAATTCTTTAGACCTTACGTGGATTCGGCAGAAGACTTATAAAACTCGTTACCCAACACTTTGATAGAAAAACTATGAGTACGGCCCTGAATACCAACTGGACCATGCATGTGGGACCGGTTAGCTATACCTCTATCAGGGCCAAGGCCTTCTCTACTATTAAATATTTCCTGGCAGAGTAGAGCGGGATGACGCCTTGGCCTCGATGATGAGGCCAGTCACGCCGACCGCGAACACCAAAAAACTCTGAGGAAACGTCCTGCCGCTTCCTACACCTGTGGACTTTCCTTAAAGAACGTGCTCTGCCTGGCAAGGGTGGAGTACGTTCCCGGAACATATTCAACCTCCAGATCAACACAGAACCATCAAACAGGGTGCCTACAATAGACGCAAACGCAAAGCACTTCGAAACCGAGCTTCAGGCCACACACGAACACAATAATCGGGCAGAGACAGAACTCTCGCAGGAAGCAACGGTTTTGACAGCGACCGCACTTTAAGCAGGGAGCGCTCCCATAGCCGGAGCCTATTGTTACCTATACTAGTATTTTTGTCTCTAAACTCCGGCCTACAGGGCAAAATCTCCCTGTAAAACCTTCCTCTCTTCTCTTTTTACTCCATGGAAGCCGATTCAAACGCCGCCCAGCCATTCGCCATCGAGTCAAGAATCGAGGTGAAGCTTCTCGCCGGCTTAATAACCTTTCTCCGGCCCTTCTTACCTTCTCTCGGACCTCTGTACTCGAGGTACTCGTACTTTATAACGCCAAGACGCCTCAATTTAGGCAATATATTGTTTTTTAGGTTGGACTTGCCTTTCTCGTGACCCCATTCGTCGAACGCGTTGAGCTTCTCCGAATCGATCTCGCCCTCACTCTTCAACTCTCTCAGGAATATTTTAGCGTACTTGTTCCTCTTAGGGCTCTGTTCCTGAGGGAAGAAAAGGTCGACGATCTTTTCCCAGTTCCACGCCCTCTCGCTTTTCTTGAACTTCTGCTCGTCCTCCGGAATCGCAATAGAATGCTTTGTAACTATGGTTGTAGAGGTTCTTGCCTCCTCATCTACGAAAGGATGTTCGTCGCCCATACGGAGTTTCTTAACAAAGGAAGTATATCAATTTTACACTACAACTTTTCAAATCTGGAAGAGCAATATTTTTCCATGAAATTCAACCTTTCGAATCTCGGGTTTCTTGGCGTTCTAGGAGTCCTTGGAACAGTTACCAACCAGCCAGGGCTTTACGGACTGTTTGCTCTTTTCGGCCTTTACGGTTTAGATAAAGAAATAGAGTTCTAGAAAGTTCAGAGGCTGTTCCAGCTTTCCATCCCGCCTTTAATGTTTCTGGCGTCGAAACCTTTCTTCCTCAAAAGTTCGGCGATCTTCTTGCTTGATTCTCCTTCCCAGCACACTACGTAAACCGGTTCTTCCTTAGAAAATTCTTCCATAAGTTTCTCTACAGGCTGGAAAGCAAACTTTTTGTAGTAAACATTCAGAACTGTGGCGTTTTCATGACGTATATGGGCCTGTGAAAAGTCTTCCTCATCCCTGACATCCAGAACCTGTGTTTCACCATCCTGAAGGCTTTCTTCAAGCTGTTCTGTATCTGCTTTGTCGGCCACGGAGAAGTATAGCTTACCGTACCTTCATAAAAGGTCGATCTTGGCCGGGAGTTAAAAGCTTGAGAGCCCGCCAACTTTACGTGATGGAATACGAAAACCTTTCGCGCGAAGAACTTGAGGAAGCCCTAGAAACCTTCGAAAAAGAAGTGGATGAACTAGAACAGGAAAAGAGTGAATGGGAGGAGAAAACCAAAAAGGTGAAGGCGGACTTCGAGAACTACAAGAAGAAACAGGACGAAAGGAAGGAGAAATGGCAGCATAGAGCTAGAGAGGATCTTGCCGAGGACCTGATACAGGTGATGGATAACCTTGAGCGCGCGATTGCCTCGGCCAACGAAGACTCTACCGTTTTACAGGGAGTAAAGATGGTTGCCGACCAGTTAATGGACGAGCTGGAGAAGAGAGGTCTGGAAAGAATCGATGCTGAAGGCGAAGAGTTCGATCCAAGACTGCATAAAGCCGTGGATACCGAAGAGCATGAAGAGGAGAACAAAGTACTAAGGCAGAAGCGGAAGGGGTACATGTTTGGTGACAAGGTTTTGAGAGAGGCCGAAGTGGTAGTTTCAGCAAGAAAAAATAAAGAAAATTCAGAGAAAACTTAGGAAACCTTCAGACCTTTCTTCTCTGAAATCCTCTAGATTAAGATCTTGGTCTTCGATATAATCCAAAGCTTCTTGAGTTCCAGTTTTAATTCCTTCTTGAACCTTCCTCGTCTTTTCTGCCACCCTTCTGTCAGAAGAATATGCTGAGCCCAGTTCTCTACCCGCACTCTCAGCAAGATAATCAGCCATCCCCTCGAAATCAGGGCTTCCAGGAGTATTCGAGGCCTTAGAAATTCCTTTCAAAGCCACTCCAAGCTCATAAGCAGCAGACTTCAGATGATCAAAGTTTGCATTTTTAGTGCCGGTTCTCTCATTAAGAACTTCATTAACCTTGTTCGTCTGTAGAGAGAATCCCCCTCTTTCACCAATCTCAAGTGCATTAGTCCTTCTATCATCAGAGGTATCTTCAAAGAGCATTTGTACAGTCTCAGTTATTCCTTCATCAGTTACTACCACACCATCCGGAGTATTGTAGTGTTCTGCTTCAGGTCCGCCGTCTAAGGCGACTACTGCGTCTAGAGTTTCGTCATAAGAGATATCATCGTCCGAGTAAGCATCAGTCATATGTTATTATGAACAAGTAACACTTTTAAATATTTCCTTCATCGGCCTTGTTCAAAAACTTCACCCTCCACACCCTTCTTGAACCAAGCCACCCCATCCACCTCTTTAAAAATTTTTAATCACGTAAACAAAAATAGAGTTTATTCTAAAGGTGAATCAATAAAATGGCGAAGATAGTCGGAATCGACCTCGGAACAACAAGAAGCGCAGTAGCTTCAGTAGAAGACGGAGAACCCAAAATCCTCGAAAACTCAGAGGGTGAAAGAGTAACACCTTCAATAGTCGCATTTGACGACGGCGAAAGACTTGTAGGTAAGCCAGCGAAGAACCAGATGCTGACAAACGAGGAAAACACGGTCAAGTCCATCAAAAGACACATGGGCGAAGACTACGAAGTCAGCCTAGAGGGAGAAGACTACACGCCACAACAGATCTCCTCGATGATCCTCCAGAAACTCAAGAATGACGCAGAAGACAAACTTGGAGACGATGTCGAGAAAGCAGTTATCACAGTTCCCGCACACTTCAACGACGCACAGAGACAGGCAACCAAAGATGCAGGAGAGATCGCAGGACTAGAAGTAGAGAGAATTCTGAACGAGCCGACTGCAGCAGCACTAGCATACGGCCTAGACGATGAAAGTGAGAAAACAGTACTTGTATACGACTTTGGTGGCGGAACATTCGACGTAACCGTCCTAGAAATGGGAGACGGAATCTACGAAGTTCAGTCCACAGAAGGAGACAACAACCTTGGTGGAGACGACTTCGACCAGGAAATTATCGACTGGGTACTCGAAAAGTTCGAGGAAGAAAACGGAATCGATCTTTCCGAAAACGATGAAGCCCTTCAGAGAGTCAGAGAGAACGCAGAGGAAGCCAAGAAAGAGCTTTCCTCGAGAAAACAGACCAAGATCAACATTCCTTTCATCCACCAGGACGACGAAGGAAGCACCTACAACATCGACTACGAACTCACACGTTCAAAGTTTGAAGATCTTGTAGAAGACTTGATCCAGAGAACAACAGATCCGACAGAGACCGCTATCGAAGACGCAGGAATCAGCAAGTCAGAGATCGACGACGTTATCCTTGTTGGAGGAACAACCAGAGTTCCCGCTGTAAAGGAACATGTCCAGGCAATTACAGGCATGGAACCGGACCAAGAAGTCAACCCTGCAGAAGCAGTTGCTCAGGGCGCAGCCATCCAGGCAGGATCAATTACAGGAGAGATGGACGACCTGCTACTTCTTGATGTCGCACCCCTAAGTCTCGGTGTCGAAGTCAAGGGAGGCCTTACAGAGACTCTTATCGAGAAGAACACCACAATCCCTGCTGAAGAGTCCAAGGTTTTCACGACAGCACAGGACAACCAGACCATGGTAACGGTCCACGTTGTCCAGGGAGAAAGAGAAATGGCGAAGGACAACAAGTCCCTTGGCCAGTTCAACCTTCAGGGAATCCCTCCAGCACAAGCAGGACAGCCGCAGATCGAAGTAACTTTCGAAATCGACTCGGACGGAATCCTCAACGTCTCCGCAGAAGAACAGCAGAGCGGAGAAGAAGCCTCAATCAGTATAGACGACACATCAAGACTTGACGAGAACGAGATCGAGGAGATGAAAGAACAGGCAGAAAAACACGAGGAAGAAGACAAGCTGAAACGTGAGTTTATCGAGACCAAGAACAAGGCGGATCAGATAGTCTCTCAGGCAGAGACACAGATCGACAACTTCAAAGACGAAGTAGACGAAGAGCTGATCGCAGGGATTGAAGAAGCGATCGAAGACGTAGAGGAAGCGAAGGAAGAAGCAGAAGAGATCGACGATCTTGAAGAGGCATCGGAACACATCGACTCTGCTATAGAGGATCTCGAGAATGAGTTACAGGAGATCGGCCAGGAGATGTACGACGGCCAGCAAGGAGGTATGGGAGGTTTCGACCCTAGCAACATGTCAGAAGAAGATCTGAAACAGGCAGCCCAGAACATGGGCGGAATGGGCGGAGCTCCCGGAAACTCTGGTGACGATGAAGTAGTCGACGCAGACTACGAAGAAGTCGACACAGACGAGGAGAAGAAAGAATAAAGGAGTTTTTTAGCTCCCTTAATTCTCCTTTAATTTTGTGTAACCGAGAACCGCATTACTTATCGCTAATGCAAAAATCGCGATCGACATCAAGTATTCGCCGAGGTAGCCGACAATCAGCGCTGAAACGGTTGTAAAAACAACCACACTAATCCAGAACCCCTTATCATGCTCAAGATCATCTAAATCGACAATACTCATGAAAACACATCATTCGAACGAGAAATAAAAATTATGGCAAAGGAATACTACGAACTTCTAGGAATATCAGAAGACGCAAGTCAGGACGAAATCAAAAAAGCTTACAGGAAGAAGGCGAAGAAATACCACCCTGATTCTAACAAGGATACTGCGGATGAGGAGAAGTTCAAGAAGATAAACAAGGCCTACGACGTTCTTTCAGATGAAGACAAAAGAAAGAAGTACGACCAGTTCGGAAAACAAGGAGTCGAAGGCCATGCCGGAAGAGGTCAAAGACGAGCTGCATCAAACTTTCAGGATCTGTTCGAACAAATCTTCGGAGGCGGAGGTTTTGGCGGCCAGAGAAAGAGAGGCGGAAAGAACCTCAAAATACATACTACAATAAGTCTAGAAGAAGCCTACTCGGGCGTCGAAAAGACTTTTGAGGTCGAAAGAAAATCAAAATGTTCTGAATGTAATGGCTCGGGAGCTGAGAATGGAAATACCTCGACCTGTTCAGAGTGTAGTGGAAGAGGACAGGTAAGAAAGGTGCAGAGAACGCCGCTCGGACGGATGGAGACTGCGGCAGAATGTCCTAACTGCAACGGCTCAGGAAAAGTACCTGAAGAAAAGTGTTCAGCCTGTAACGGATCCGGCACCGAGAAGAAAGAGGAGACTGTTTCCGTGAAAGTGCCGGAAGGAGTCCGGGATGGGCAACGTCTCAGAGTCAGAAACAAGGGTAACCGTAGCTCGACCGGCGAGACTGGCGACCTCTACGTCTATGTCTCTGTTGAAGAACATGAAAGCCTCGAGAGAAAGGACCATGACCTGTTTACAACGGTGACTTTAGGCGTTGGGGACGTTGCCTTAGGTACATCTATTGAGATCGATCATCCTGACTCAAATATCCAGGTCGATGTTCCGAAAGAAACTCAACCCGGCCAAGTTCTGAGACTTAACGGAAAAGGTATGCCTTCGAGACGAGGAAGAAACGGCGACCTCTACGTTAAAGTAGACGTGGAGATTCCCGAAGATGTTTCCGATGAGGAAAGAGAAGTGCTTGAAGGAATGAGAAAGACCCCTAAGGAGGATCGTTCGTTCTTCGAGACCGTCAAGGACTTCATATGACAGCTTTTATGTACGGTATCGAGTACATTATACCGACTCCTACGGAGAAAACTAGTACATGCGGCACCCAGTTGTCCTCTATATCTTTTATTTCGGGCATCAAGTCGCTTCCAGCTATATAGACAAAGTTCCCGACTACAAGTGGCAGGAGAACATTCTGGACCGACCCTGACATATTTGAAAGTATTATTACCGTTGCAGCACCTAGAAACATGAAGGCGCTGATGCCTAGGTTGAATCCAAAGGCCTTGAAACGTGTGAAACCTGAGTGAACCAGGATGCCGAAGTCGCCTATCTCCTTAGGTACTTTGTGTAGTGCGACAGCTACTGTTGCGGCGATTCCTGCGGAACTCGATGCGAAAAAGCTTGAGGCTATCAGGATACCGTCAAGTATATTGTGAACCGCATCTCCCACCACCAATACGATAGAGAAAGGCTCATATTGGTGATCTGCATGGTGGCAGTGCCAGTGAACTAATTTTTCAAGCAGGAAAGAACCTAGTATTCCGGCCATAATTGCGAGGCCTGTGAAACGTGTGTAGGTTCCTGCAAGCTTGAAGACGAGATGGATGAACACGCCGCCAAAGATGGTACCCGCCGACAACGAGATCATGTAGGGTATGTAGCGCTCCATCCTCTGCTTTTCTATGAAAAGGAAGAGTGCACCGAGAGCCGACATTACCGCAGTAATACCTATGCTTAGAAGTATGCTTGTGTAGACCATTCAGCCTCTGTAATAATTTCTAGAACCACAGTATTAAATCAAGGCACAAAAAAGAAGGATTTTAGTAAAAACAGTATTTTTAGTTTACGTCTTCACCTCTTAGACCCGGTACGGTAAGTCTTTCAAGTTCAACCTCGAAATCGTTCATGACGTTGGGATCCATTACTTCTAGTCACCTTTGGAAAAGTTTTTGATCTTAGATATTCAAAAAGAAAGTTTCAGTAAGTTATAGGAGTCTCAAGACAACAAAAACTCTTGTTTAGAAACAAAAAGAAATAATCACAAGAATAAATGTTTTTGGACTCCGAAAAAACTACGAACCAATAGAGGAAAGGAACTCAGTAACGCCTACACCTTCCCTGTACAGAACGCCGGCTACAACCGCTAGACCTGCAAGAATCGACCCAATCAAGCGGGTTTCCGACCCCGAAAAAGCTCCAAGTGCCGACGAACGTCCCGCCGAAATACCTGACGAAGCGGGTGGAGCGGTCTCGAAACCCCCTCCCGATCCAACACGTCTAGCAGTAGACGACTCTGCCTCCATCTCACCGTTTCTGGCCACAAACCTGATTCTATTCAAACCTTCTTCCATGTTAACCAGAGTACAGAAACGTGGCTCTGCATCCTCTTGGCGCTGCTCTTCCCCATTCCTGTAAATAACAACAGTCTCCGCATTCCCTGTTATATCAGCGCAGGCCCTTACAGCACCCGGATCTGATACAGGCGGCATGTCAATATCACCTATACTTAGACCTGAAACAACTTCAAGCTGCAAATTCTGTGATGCAGAACCGCCGACCGAAACATCTATATCCAGATTTCCAGCTTCCGAGGGAGTGAAACCTGTCCTGAAACTCGAGCCAGGTTCTATAATTCGGTCAAAGACCTTCTCACCTTCCACGATCACCTTTACCCTTTTTCCGGATGCAAAGTCGTGGGTTCCTGTTACGAAGACCTCTTCGCCTACTGCAACCCGATCCTTCGACAGTTCGACATCAAGATTCTGGCCCTTGACAACCACATCAGGCCAGTCTATCGAAGACACACCATCTGAAGAAGAGCCCCCGCTCTCGGTATCCTGATCGTTCGAAGAATCCTGCTGGTCATCCTCCGAACCTTGTTCGTTCTGAGAATCTTCCGGCGAGTCGTCTTCACCACCTCCAGAGTTTTCGTTAGAGTCGTCAGTAGAATCACCGCTATCAAAACGGGAACCATCTTCATTCGCGTCATCAGTCGAATCACCACTATCGAACCTAGAGCCGTCTTCATTAGCATCATCAGTCGAATCACCGCTGTCAAATCTTGAGCCATCCTCATTCGAGTCATCCGTTGAATCCCCACTATCGAACCTGCTTCCCGTATCCCCAGAATCAGTTGAGTCAGAGCTTCCGGAATCTGAACCCTGTTCGGTGTCTCCCAAATTTTGATCGTCGGTTGAATCTCCGCTTGAAAACCGAGAGTCGGTTGAGTCATCTGTTGAGTCACCACTGTCAAACCTGCTATCCGTACCCTGGTCAGAGCCTGTCGATTCCGAACTTTCGGAACTCTCGGAATCTGAACCCTCCTGGTTATCACCCGTACTGTAGTCATCGGTTGAATCCCTGCTGTCGAATCTTGAACTATCATCGGCATCATCTGTAGTATCTCCACTATCAAACCTGTCAGCAGAATCTTGCTGGACATTATTGAAGTCATCTTGAGAGTCACCACTAGCGAAGCGCTGACCTATCCCTAGAGGGATAAGTGCAGCCAGCAGGAAAATTAGTCCAACGGCCATAACGGTCTTTTTCATGGGATTTATTCAGTCGCAGTAGTTGTTGGGGTTAGCGTTCTCGAATAGTTCGTTTGCTTGGGATACCGTCAAGTCTTCCTGAGAGTCAGCATCGTTCAGCTGGACAACATAGGAGTCGGGATCGCCATCGTCATCAGAATCTCTGAAGTCAACATCGTAGCCTATATCCCCCTCGACCGGAGTAAGGTCTTCGAGCGGTTCGCTTCCTATAGCCGATTCAATATCTTCCTCTAGGAAGTATCCGGAGACCCCTCCTTCATTAACGTAGCATGCGCCGTCAGGAAGCTCGTTCATCGTATCGAAGTAGATTGTTTCCTGATTATTGCTGCTATCTTCCGGTGTATCACTAGAGTTTTCTGTGTTATCCGGCGTACCATCAGAGTCCCCTGTGTTGTACTCTTCTTCTCCTGGCGCACTCTGAGAACTGTTTTCGTTATTGAAACCGTTTTTATTCGAGTTTCCGGAGTTGCTCGAGTTCGTTCCTTGCTGGCCGGATGCCCCTATATCGGCCGATCCTTGGCCTGGATTCGACCAAATTTGTCCTTCAATCTCGTCGCCGTATTCTGCTCCGATAGCGCCCGCAGCCACCATTCCTGTGCCTGCAGCAGCAGTCTGTAAAACAGCTCTTCTCCCATCATCTACCTCGCCATCATCACCATACACCCCTGCGACACTGAAAAGCGCATCTCTAGGCCTGGTATATACGCCTGTAAGGAGTCTTCCTACTTTTTTGAGGCCTCCACCTTCCTCCTCGAGCTCCGAGGCGCTGTCTTCTTTTTGGCCGCCGTCGGGAACGATTTCATGGCCTGTGTCCGCTCTTCGATTGTTTCTTTGGTCTTCTGGCATTATGAGTCACGTTCATTCCTTTAGCTTTGGTTTATTAAGTTCATTTGTTTCCTAGAATGAATTAAACCCAAAATAGACAGTTTAAAATATCTAAAAAGAAATAATTGGAATAGAAAAGAAAATGTCAGACGAGTAGGATGCCCGCTACAATCGAGCCACCTACGAGCACGGAAACCAGGGCTCTGGCCATCAGGCTAGGACTATCGAAACCATCTTCAGGAACATCCTGAGGCTCAACCTGCTCCTCAGCCGACCCGACACCGTCCTCAACTTGGACTGCTCTGATATCTATCGACTCTGACTCCGTAACTCCGTCCGCCCGGACTACCAGTTCGTAGGTTACTGTACCCTCAGATTCAAGCGCGGAACTGAAGCAAATGGTTTCGTCACCTTCAACTTCCATCGTGTCTTCTCGTTCGCCATCTGAGTAGAGCGTTGCCTCAGCCTGTTGATCTGTGATTACTCGGGCGCAGATCTCGAATGTCTCGCCTACGTTGACGACTTCTGGAGCTTCGAAGCCAAGG
Organism: Candidatus Nanohaloarchaea archaeon; assembly: GCA_041639695.1. GTDB lineage: Archaea > Nanohalarchaeota > Nanosalinia > Nanosalinales > Nanosalinaceae > PL-Br10-U2g16. The sequence goes on along the minus strand of JBEQBQ010000004.1, from coordinate 42,649 downwards.
ATGTCTATGCCCGATTCTGACTCCTGCACCGTGATGTTTGGCTCCTCTATCTCACCGTCACCGATGTATTCCTCAGGATCTGCGGGACCTGTCTCATTACCATCATTATATCTAGATGGGTCTGCAGGACCTGTTTCGTTACCATCATTATACTGTGATGGTTCTGCGGGCCCGGTCTCGTTGCCATCGTTGTATCTAGATGCGTTGGCCGGGCTGTCACCCTGAAGTCCTGTCTCTTGGCTTGCGTTGTACCGGGATTCGGATGATGGCCCTGTCTCGTTCCCGTCATTATATCTGGACGGGTTCGGGGGGCCGGCCTCATCACCATCGTTGAACTCGGAGGCCGGTGTTACACTGTTCTCTGTGCTGTTGCCTCCGGTGTTGAACTCGGAAGCATTAGGTACCTGCCCTGATACAGAAACGACTGAGAAGACCAAGAATGCCGCGGTTAAGAGGTAGACGAAGGGCCTCAAGAGAGACACCTCCGTTACCTGCCTATGCAGTCGGCGTAGGCGACTTCTATCGGTAGTTCGGCGATATCCGATGCCTGGTCTGTTGTCAGAGTGATTGGTTGTGAGTCGCCGCCTCCAAGTAGTTCGGCGAAGTATCCGCCTCTGCTACTATCATAGTTGAGGTCGACAGCGTAGTTGCCGCTGACCGGTTCAAGGCCTCTTGTGTTTTGCTGACCTAATGCACTATCGATGTCTCCGGCATCGTAGGCTGCCACTAGCGTGACGTCCTCCCCGTCGTTAGGTCCCGGGTAGCACCAAGGTTCAGGGATTTCCTCGATGTTGTCGTAGAGGAATGATTGCTGTTCTTGCTGCATTCCAGCTCCGCCAGCGGTTTCATTAGCGGTTTCATTACGTTCACCGTTGTATAGTTCTTCATCCTCTCCGTCAAGAACCTCATTAACTCCAAGCCCTAGGAGTGCGCCTGCTGAGAGAAGTCCGGCTCCAGCACCGATGCTCTGAAGTAGCTCTCTTCTTTCATAGCCTGCTATCTCGTTATCTACCTCCTCTTCGATCTCGTCGTCCATTTCGTCTTCGGTTACAATATCGTCGTCTTCGTTGTAGTCGTCATCTCGTCCCGACATAGTTTGTTATCACCAACATTCGTAACTTTCTGACCATAATAAGAAAAGCAAAGTTGTGAAAAAGTCCAATATTCGGCTTATTTTCGAAAGAAGGGTATACAAAGGCGTAAAAACTATTTTAATCTAAAATACTGGCCTAAAATGTTTTTTGGAAGAGGTTACTCGTACGTTAGCACAACAGTTAACATTACGAACACTCACAACCATAACATATGAAGTTCGCACACACGATGCTGAGAGTCTCAGACCCGGAAAAAGCCATCGAGTTCTACACTAACGCATTCGACTGGGAGATGAAGAGGAAAAAAGAGATGGATACGTTCACCCTTTACTTCTTGGGTCCGGAAGATCAAACCGCCGAGCTAGAACTCACATACAACCATGGAGAAGATGACCCGTATGAGAAAGGTGAAGGCTACGGACATATCGCAGTCCACACCGAAGAAGATCAGTCACTTGAGGACGCTTACCAGAAGGCTGTTGAGGCAGGCAGTGAAGATTACCGGCCTCCCGAAGAATGTCCTGGCAACTATGGTTTCGTGAAGGACCCCGAGGGTTACGAGGTAGAGATCCTGGCAAGATCAGCATAGTCCGCACATATTTCTTTTCTCCCCTCTTTTACCCGGTTTAGGCACACCTAAGCTAGTCCAATAAACCCCGAGAATACTCACGCTTCAGACTGTTCAGGTATTTGTTCTGAATATCCAGAGGCTATGGCGGTTTCAAACTCTTCTAGTTCTCACAAACAAGCCATGAGTGTTCGAATAGTTTGAACAACATAGTGTTCTCTTGTGGCGAACATTCAAGTGTTTTTAATACCTTTTGTTAGTTCTTTTAAGTAAAAACACAGCATAAAGAGTGTTGTCCTCAAGCGAACACACCTATGCTTACCAAGAGGTAACAAATAAAAAGCCGACTTGTCAAAAACCAAACATGAGTTCGGACGGAAATCTGGAAAGCACCAGAGAGCAAGCCATAGCAGTCTATCAGGAGAAAGAAAGAGATGCGGCAGTATCGGAAATTACAGGTATGCTAGGTGCCGAAACAGTTCTCGAATACCCGGAGCTTGATGGCGTAGAAGCCGCTTACGAACTGATTAACGAATACGGCCACAATCTAGAAGAGGATGACAACCGAGCCAACAGAGAGCTTGGTTGGTCACTTGCCCAGGCCAGAAGTGTTAGAGAGAAAGAACCATCTACAGAGTTCGAAGAACGCGTATACAGACTTCTCGAAGATCTTGACAGCAAAATAAGCAGTGACGGCAAAGTTTCAGGCACAGTTGAAGTTTATGCAAAGATGTATGGCCAGGGGAATGAAGCAAAGGAACTCACAGAGTAATGAGTGTTAACTTTCTTTGAACACTCACCGATTTTCGCGACATATCCCGAAAAACACCCAGAACAAAGGAGGTATAACGTAAGCGAGTGAATCGATACCTACCCCTCAACAGGTTGAAGTTATACCTTTCTTATTATAACCGAGATATTTCTGGCATACCCTTCCCTAAGCTAGGAAGAGATGCCGATAAACACAGGTAGCCATATTTCCGATATACCTTCTTTGTTATGAAGTCTTGCTGTTAGTGATGCTGAAAGTTCAAAAACACCGAACACTCATCGGTAATTCACTATAACTCTTGAGACCCAGCTACATCGTAATTAGTTTGAAAGACTAGAAAATTTCTCCCGGTTCAGTACCCGAGTTCACGCCGTCGATAGTAAGAACAAGTTCTTCTCCCTGATATATCTCAATCTCGTATGCAGTACCATCGTAGACAAATTTACCGGTATCCTGGCCCTCAAACTCCGTCTCGAACGTGTTATATTTAAGAAAGGCTGATATCTCGGATTTCTTAAGACCTTCTCTATTTCTAGCATCAAGACGTTCTTTAGCCTCTAATTCCTCTAACATAGACTCTACAGAAGATCCAAGCTCCGTCTCTTTAAGCTGCTCTATGTCCTTGCTTTCGATTATGGCTCTTTCTTGGTCGCTAAGCCGTTCATAGTTCTCGAGAAAGATTTCGTCTTCCCAGTAATCCCTGACCTCCTCCAGTTGCTCCATGGCAGATTTGTACGCTTCTGCCGCCCCTTCGGGACCTAGAGGAGCTTCATGACTGACAAGGAGATCGTCGTCAGGGCTTTCGACCCCTGCTATAAAATCCGACTCAGATATAAAATCGTATAGCTCAGGCTGGAAACCGCCCTCCAGGACCCGCTTGCTGAAATCTCTATCCCGAGAATACCTTTCGTTAACCCACTCTCCAGCTCTTTTTCCAATCTTTCCACCGGCATATAGGCCGGCACATGCCCCAGCCATCATACCAAGAACATCTACTTTAACGGTCATATCAACCAATAAATTCCCGGTTTGAATCGCTGCAGATGCGTATTGGCCTGCAAAGAGCCCTGAAGAACCCAGCAGCATCTGATAGAGCGCAGGATTTAGCCCACGTTCCTTTAACGGAGAAAACCTGTGTCTTTCCTTCTGATCCTCAAAAGGCTGTAAAGGTTCGAAGCCCTGGTTTTCCACTTCAGCGACTATCTCCCGGAGAAAATCATCGCCCAGCTCCTTAGAACCAGAACAATCATCAAAGAGCCATTCAAGTTCCTCATTTAGGTCCTTTTGAAGGGTTTTACTCGACATATAAGCCTTTATGCACTAAAAATTATAACAATCTACCGTCTGAGCTCAACTTTGTCTACTCAGTATGTTCGTCCAAGACTCTCAGAACTATGTCCCGGTTGTTTTCGGTGTAGAGGATGTGTGCGGCGCCCTCCTCTGATTTCGTTACTGAGATGCCCAGGCCCATCTGGTCGAAGACCTCTTTTAGCCGGGAGTAGAGTCTTCCGTCGCCATGGATTATGAAGCGTTCTCCGTCGTCCTGGATCTTTGTAATCTTCATGTAGGAAGTTTCTCGGGCCGGTTTTAACCATTAACGGACTGTTCAAAAAATTAGAACACTCGATCTACAGGAAAAACGAATTAACTGTTTGGTACAAACATTAAGTACTTAAAACACTTGAATGTTCAAAGTTTCTTAACACCTTATTGTTCATGTTGAACGAACACCCGGACAGGCGTTTGTGAGTATAAACACCCGATTTTATTCGAAAAAGTTACGTCCCTCTATCAGGAGTTAGAGGTTTCCGGCCGAACAAGCCAGGCTGTTCTACGAATTTCAGCCACCTCTCTTAGTAGCTGTTCTGAGTGAAGTCGGTCTGAAGCCATTACTGTGAGGGTTAGATGTGGTATTTGGCTGGTTGAATGCTTGACCCGAAAAAGTATATTGTAGACTATATAGGTAGTAGAGAGTCTCTATTCGAGAAAACTGTCTTGAAGCCTCAAAGAAGTATTGACAACATCACAAGGTTACTATGTTGTTACCGCGGGTTTATTCGGTCTCGATGACGAATAAACGCACCTAGGCATGCTCAAATACGCGGAAGAATTGACTCAGAAGCCGATTTGTTTAAATAGGTGCGGGTAGAACCTTAGATGTGAGTATCCATGGAGTTCTCAATCGCAAAGATGAAAGAAATGATCAAGGACCAAGGGGACAAAAGGGTTTCAAGAGACAGCGCTGAAGAAATGAGAGAGATTCTCGAAATGTTCGCAGGCGACGTCTCAGAGGAAGCAATAGCAATCGCCGGCGAAGACGATAGAAAGACAGTAAGAGCCGAAGACGTACGCGAAGCCCTCAAATAACGGCCCTTATCTATTTTTTTATTCTCACCAAACACCATGGATTTAAGCTTTGTATCCACCTAAATTCTATATGAACGCGAAAGAAGTCGTCGAAAAGATTGTAGAAGAAACCGACCTAAACGAGGACGAAGTAAAGGAAGAAGTAAAAGAGAAAATGGACGAATTCGAAGGCCTCGTATCAGAAGAAGGTGCCGTACACCTAGTCGCCAAAGACAACGGAGTACAGATCGCAGAAGCCGGAGGACAGGCACTTGACATAGAAAACATCGTGCCAGACATGAGAAAAGTCAACCTCAAAGCAAGAGTAACCAACATAATGGATCCTAACACGTTTGAAAGAGATGATGGTGATGAGGGCAAGGTCCAGAACATGGTTCTAGGTGACGAAACCGGTACAATAAGAGTAACACTCTGGGATGAACAGACGGAGATTGCGGAAAAAGTGAGTGAAGGCGATGCAATAGGAGTCGAAGGCGCATACACAGTAGAAGACGACCGTGGAAACGCAGAACTAAGACTTGGAGACGAAGCACACGTCAAAAAAGTAGATGACGATGAGGTACCGGAAGTCGAGACAGGAGGAAGCTCCGATACAGAAAAAGTAGATATTAGAGAAATACAGTCCGAAAACGCAAGCTACGAAGTCAAAGGAATGATAATGGACGTCTACACATCAAGTCCTTTCTACCGTGTAGACCCTGAAACCGGAGACACAGTAAGAGAAAACGACGACGGTGAACTAGTAACCGATGAAGGGAAAGAAGTTGAAGAGCCGGACCACCGACTCGCACTCTCATGCGTTGTGGACGACGGAACCGGTAACACCCGAGTCGTACTTTTCGGCGATCAGGCCCGAAGTTTGCTTGAGATAGACGAAGAAACAGAGAAAGAAGGCGACCTCAAAGCGGTTGAAAACGCCGCAGCAGACTCAGTAGGCAAAGAAGTACGTATTTCAGGAAGAACACGTTACAACGACTACTTCGGAACCCTCGAACTTATTGGAAACGAGTACGAAGAAATTGAACCAGAAGACGAGATAGAACAACTTGTAGAAGTCCTAGCATAAAGGTGAACAATTGAATGTCTGAAGATGATATAGAACTTGAAGATCTGAATGGAGTTGGAGCAAAGACAGCAGAAAAGCTTAGAGAAGCAGGATACGACGACCTGATGTCCATCGCAACTATGAGTGCGGGCGACCTAGGAGAAGTAGCCGACTTAGGTGAAAAGAAGTCGCAGAAAATTATTACAGGCGCACGTCAAGAACTCGACATCGGATTCGAGTCAGGTAAAGACCGTTACGACCAGAAAAAAGAGATGAAGAAGATCTCCGCAGGAGCAGACGACTTGAACGAGCTGCTTGGAGGCGGCGTCGACACCCAGAGCATTACAGAGTTCTACGGCGAATACGGAAGCGGAAAGACACAGATCGCACACCAATTATCTGTAAACGTCCAGAAACCGGAAGGCGAAGGAGGTCTTAACAGAGATGTAATCTACATCGATACAGAGGACACCTTCGTACCTCAGAGAATCGAGGACATGGCGGAAGACCAGGGAATGGACGTTGAAGAAACCTTAGATCGTATCCATGTGGCCAGAGCTTTCAACTCGGACCACCAGATGCTTCTCGCCGATGAAGCACAGGACATCGCACAGAGTGAAGACGTCGGACTAATTGTGGTCGATTCGTTAACAGCTCAGTTCCGTGCAGAGTACGTAGGTAGAGGAGAGCTTGCACAGAGACAGCAGAAACTTAACAGACACATGGCCACACTTTTGAGACTCGCAAACAGCCATAATGCGGCAGTAGTTGTCACAAACCAGGTCATGTCGAACCCGGACCAGATGTTTGGCGACCCGACAAAAGCTATCGGAGGCCACATCGTGGCACACAACTCCGCAACCAGACTCTACCTCAGAAAAGGTAAGAAAGGTAAGAGAGTCGCTAAACTAGTAGACTCACCTTACATGCCTGAAGGAGAAGCAGTCTACAACATCGAAGACGGCGGAATCAAGGACGCCTAATCCGTTAGAGTGTAGAAAGCAGAATTGTAGACCTCTCTTACTTTTTCTTCTACTTTACTCTCATCAACACTGAACTCCGTTAGAAACTCTCCTTCTAGGTTTGAGCTGACCATATAGCCCGAATCGTTTTCCTCAACGTTTATCCGTGCAGAAGATCCGTCATAACTCATATCAAGCCAGGTCTCAGAATCAATACGGTTAATACTTGACCTTTTAACATGGTCGTAAGTTATTAGCCCACAGAAAAAATCATAGACTTCTTCAAGACCCTGCTGATTTCCAGAGAGTTCTCCATCAGCTTCTGAGTCGGAACGTTTTTCCTGGATGAAGCCTTCCGGTCCGTTCTCCTCAAAATCTGTATTGAATTGCTTGAACTCTTCGTAAAGTTGCTGGGTCTCCTCAAAACCCCCTCTGATCCAAAACGCTTCTATTCTGTGAACATCCTCCTTTTCGAGCTCATCTATCTCATCGCTTATTTGATCGGGCAACTTATTCTCAATAAAGTATTTCTCAAAAACGTTCACAATCGGAATATGCGTTGTATAGTCTTCCTCATCGCCTATTCTGTAGTGAGGCTCTCCCTCAATCCGTTCAATAAACCCAAATTCGTCCACAAAGAACTAGTTAACTCTAAAATTATTTAAGAAGAGTGGCCATGAGGCCCCTGCAGCTGTAAACTAGATGATGTCGTCTTCCGAGACAATAACGAAGTCCCCGATAGATCTTACTGCAGAGAAGGGCACGATATTTCTTCCTTTCCTGTCTTCCTGAAGCTTGACCTCATCGATATGCTCTGTAGTATTTGATATAAGCAGGTTCATCAGTTCTCCGGTATCAGCGACGAACGAGATGTCTTCTACTTCTCCAAATCTTTTTCCTTGCTCTTCCGAGACGATTGTCTTTCCTACCAACTGCTTGCCACGTGGCTTTTCCGACATATTTTTTGCACCGTATAGTAAGTTTATCAGCACCGGAAAGTTAAAAGTTTACATGGCGCGGGTTTTCACCGCTTTCGATATAGAGGACGAAAAAATCCTCGAAGAGCTGGAAAATGTCCGGGATCGATTCGACCTGGGCTTCAAACCTATTCCACGGGAAAAAATGCACCTTACTTTCGAATTCTTCAAAGACATTAATGAAGAGGAGATAGACGAACTGAAGAACGCGATGGACGAGATAGATGTAGAAAGCTTTAGTTCCAGGCTGAAAGGCGTGGGTGCTTTCCCCTCTAAGGATTACATCCGGGTGGTCTGGGCTGGCGTAGAAAACGGAAAGTTCCATGAGATACATCGCCAAGTAAGCTCTCACGGAGTTGAGTCCGACAACGGCCACGATTTTGTTCCACACGTATCCCTTCTCAGAGTTGAAGATGTGAAAGGTGAGAGAAAGCGGAAGTTGCGCAGGATGCTGAGAGAGTTTGAAGACCATGACTTCGGAAGTATCGAAGTGAACAAGCTGAAACTATTTCGTTCGGATCTAAAACCTAGAGGATCCGAATACACCGAGCTTTACGTGAAGGATCTTTGAGGAAAAAACTGTATTTTCTGTCGGTCCTTTTCTCAGTTATCGGTCTCGGGATCATGTACGCTACCTCGATATACGTAGAGCCTCCAAAAGTCGAGGTCGGTTCTATCGATGCATCATGGAACGGAAAGCCTGTAATACTCGAGGGCGAGGTAAAAGACTACAGTAATGTATCGAGCAATATTTTCATCGACCTTAAGGATTCAACCGGTCGAATAACCGTTCTGATGTTCGAATCATCTATCAGACTTTCGGAAGGAGATCGTATCCGGACAGTTGGTAATGTCGAACTTTATCGTGGAAAGGTCGAGGTCATCGCCGACAACATCACCCAACTATAGCCAATAATAACCATTATAGCTTAGTCACTATTTAGGGTCTTAATGCGTTCTAAGAACGTTTTGAACTATGAACAAGGATAATAATTGCACGTTACTAAATATTTACTCGCTTTATTCTAGTCGCCGCCAACTATACAGAAAATATACTATTATGATCTTGTAATTATTTGACGTTAAAGTGACGATCACCGCAAACTATACCAGATCATAATGATTATTCTAAGCCCACTATCTACGAAGATCGCTAACTATACTAAAACACAACTATTTTGAGAAAAAATAAGGAATACAGGAAAAAGGTAGTAGAGTTACTCTAGTTCGATATTGTAGATTTCTCCATACTTCTCACGGATGTGCTCAAGGAACGGCTCCGGACTGATAGCTTCGCCTGTGACCTCTTCTATCAGCTCTTCCGTTTTAAGAAGTCGGCCTTTCGAGTGAATGTGAGTCTTGAGCCACCCTCTTAAATCCTCAAACTCTCCTGATTCGATCTTAACATCCAACCCATCGATCTCCTCGTCCATTTCACGGTAGATCTGTGCGGACAGAACACTTCCAAGGCTGTAAGTCGGGAAATAACCGAAGTTGCCCCAAGCCCAGTGAATATCTTGCATAACACCTTCTGAATCCGTTTCAGGCTCCAAATCAAGATACTTGCGCATACGTTTGTTCCATTCCTCAGGAAGATCTTCAACCTCCATATCCCCCTTCATCAAGGCCCTTCCAATCTCAAACCTCAATACAATATGAAGGTGGTACGTAAGCTCATCAGCCTTCACACGTATCACGTTATCTTCGTATACCTGGTTAATAGACTCGTAACAGTCCTCCACTGAAACATTCCCAAACTCTTCCGGAAACTTTTCCTTCAACTTAGGAAGCATGAAATTCCAGAATTCTTTTGATCTGCCGACCTGATTCTCCCATAGTCTAGACTGTGACTCGTGTACGGAAAGCTCTCTAGCACCACCCCTAGGAGTTGCGTAATGCTCTTCAGGAAGCCCTAACTGGTAAAGTGCATGCCCGAACTCGTGAATTGTCGGCATTAAAGAACCTGAAAGATCTCCGTCCTCTATACGTGTCGTTATACGCGCATCAAAAGTGTTACCTGACGTGAAAGGATGCTCCGAACAATCAAGTCTGCCCTTCTCCTTGTTGAATCCAAGAAGCTCCGCTATCTCATGATTTAACTCCATCTCCTCATCTTCATGGAAGTCACCCTTGAAAGCATCTTGCTCTATATCTTCGGCCTCCGAAATCTTCTCAACTAAAGGCACAAGACCCTGTTTCAAACCTTCCAGAACCTCCTCCATAGTCTCATAGCCTATATATGGCTCGTAGTCCTTGAAAAGCACCTTATATGGTTCTTCGTCCGGATCAATCTGTCTAGCATATTTTCTCTTCAACTCTACAAGTTCTTTCAACTCTTCAGCAAAAAGCTCGAAATCGTCCTCCTTTTTTGCCTTTTTCCATGCATTTACAGTTTCTGATTCTTTCCGAGAAATTTTCTCCATTAAATCTGCGGAAACGCTCAACATTCTTTCGCGCTCTCGTTCGACCTCACGGACATTAGCCCTTTGATCCTCATCCAGCTCTTCTCTGTCGATCGATTCCAAAAGTTCTCCCAACCTATCCGAAACAAGTTTCTCATGTCTTAACTTGGTTAACGTACTTTTCTGGTTGGAGCGGGCTTCTAAACCTTTTTCAGGCATCATAACTTCCTCGTCCCAGCCCAGAACACCTACCGCCTCTTCAAGATTTCCTAAAACCTTTACCTCTTTTTCAAGCTCTTCGTAACTCATAACGCAGTTTTGGGGCCTCACAAGATAAAAAACATTCCCGGCCCCACATTTCTCTAGAGCAGATGAAGACGTCCGAAGACCCCCGGCTGAAGAAATACGCAGAAACACTAGTTGAAAGATCAGCAGAAGTCGAGAAAGGAGACGACGTCTATATACTCGTGAAATCTCTGGAAGCCCTTCCGTTGTTCGAAGAAGTTCGCAGACAAGTCATAGATAAAGGAGCTTTCCCCCACGAAAAGATTCTCTACGACACCCAATCAGGCGAAGCTGACGACTATTACTGGCTCAAAAATGCATCAAATGAGCAGCTGGAAAGGCTTTCCCAAGCCGAACTCGAGTTCATGGAGAAGATGGATGTCTTCATCAAGATAAAAGGTATCGACAACTACAGGGCTCTCAGCAACGTTAAATCAGAGAATATCTCGAAATGGAGCGAAACAACTCGGCCGATCATGGAGGAAAGACTCCAGAAGAACTGGGTACTTTGCACCTTTCCAACAGAGGGATTGGCCCAGAGCGCCGGACTAAGTAAGGAAGAGTTAGAGAACTACATCATGGATGCGGTAAACAAAGTTGACTGGGACGAGCTTGAGGAAAAAAACAAGAAGATCAAAGAACTCTTTGACCAAGGTAGCGAAGTTAGAATAGTTTCAGAAGATACAGACCTTAAATTTAGTATAGAGAACAGGAAAGGCGTAAGTTCTGTAGGCCGCAGAAATATACCAGACGGAGAGGTTTTCTATGCGCCTAGAAAAAGATCTGTCGAAGGCAAGATAAAATTTAGTCATCCTGTAACCGCGAAAGGAAACGAAATTGGAGGTATAGAGCTAGAGCTTGAAGAAGGGGAGATTGTGGACTTTTCAGCTAAGACCAACGAGGACTTCCTCAAGAAAATAATAGAAACGGATGAAGGCTCTAGATACATAGGCGAGTTTGGGATCGGAACTAACAGACAGATAGACCGCTACCTGAAATATGCCGCAATAGATGAGAAGATAGGAGGCACCGTTCATTTCGCCATCGGTAATGCATACAAAATGAATTTCAAGGAGGAAGAACTCGACCAGAGAAACGACTCAAGCATTCACTGGGATATTGTCAAAGATCTTAGAAAGAAGGCCGGAGGAGGGAAGATACTTCTGGACGAAGAAGTGGTTCAGAAAGACGGCGAATGGGTTTACTGAACCAGTTGCTCCATTTGGTCAAGCCTCTTCTCATACCGTTCCATCGCTTTTTCGAAAGGCTCTTCTGTCGTCAGATCAACGTTAGCGACCTTAAGCAGCTCCACAGGGTAGTCTGAAGAACCTGATTTGAGCATTTCAAGATAGTCTTCTACAGCGCCTTCCTCACCATTCATTATCCTTGAGACTATATCAAGCGCAGAGCTGATACCGGTAGAGTACTGGAAGACATAGAAGTTGTAGTAGAAGTGAGGGATGCGCATCCATTCACGTTTAATCCTTTCATCTATCTCAACGTTCGAGTAGTACTTCGATTTAAGATCCCCGTAAGCCTTGTCAAGCTCTTCAGCTGTCAGGGCTTCTCCATTTTCTGCTTTTTCGTGTATTTTCTGCTCAAACTCCGCGAACATCGTCTGCCTGAAAAACGTGCTTCGAAAGTTCTCCAGAAAATGGCTTAAGACGTGTTTACGGAAATCCTCGTCCTCAACAGTATCTAGTAGATGTCTTGCAAGCAAGGCCTCGTTGACGGTTGATGCGACTTCAGCCACGAAGATTTCGTAACCGCTGTAAACGTATGGCTGGTTCTCTTTAGCCAGTTTAGAGTGCATCGAGTGCCCTAACTCGTGGGCAAGCGTAAACATCGAAGAAACATCGTTCTGATAGTTCAACAGTATAAACGGTTTTATGTCGTAGCCTCCGCCAGAATAGGCCCCGGAGCGTTTGCCCTTGTTTTCGTAGACGTCAATCCAGCCGGATTCCAGACCTTGCTTCAACGCTCTCTGATAATCTTCTCCTAGAGGCGCAACAGCTTCGATAACATGCTTTTTAGCGTCCTGGTATTTTATTTCAGGCGATTCAGAGTCAGCTAGCGGCATGTAGATATCATACATCTTGATCTCGTCTAGATCTTGAACCTTCATCTTTAGTTCAGCGTGTCTCTGCACCAAGTCCGTGTTCTGGTTTGCTACGTCAATCAGGTTATCGTAGACCTCTGTAGGCACGTTTGAGTCGTTTAATGCTCTTTCTCTCGCCGACTCAAAGTTTCTGTTCTCGGTCATTCTGACGTTCTTCTTTACCTGTGTTTCCATAGTGGTCGAGATGGTGTTCCTGAAGCCGTGAAGCTTGTCGTAGACTCTTTCATACACCTTTCTTCTCTTCTCCCTATCCCGGTCTTGTAGAAGTGTTGTAAAGTTTGATTTTGTGATATCGATCTCTTCGCCTTCGTGTTCGACAGCTCCAAACTCCATGTCGGCGTTTGTCAACATCGAGTAAGCATCCGAAGAACCTGAAAGAACATCTCCAAGGCTTGAAAGAACGTTTTCAACCTCTTTGGATCTTGTATGTTCTTTCCTTCTTATTATATCATCAAAGTACTGTTGATATATTTCAAGTTGCTCTTCTTTCTGCATAAAACGTTTGATTTCCTCTCTGCCTGCATCCTGGATTTCAGGGATAACGAAGCTTGTAGCGCTTGAAAACTTTGTGCCTAGGCTTGAAGCCCGCGACTTAAGGGCTTGGAACTGCTGCACACGGGTATCTTCATCGCTTTTCATACGGGCGTAACGCGATATCTTTTCCAGCCTTCTTTTTGCGTCTTCACGGACTTCCAGAAAATTGAGAAGTGTCTGTGGAGAACTGCAGAGCTCACCTTCAAACTCCTTAAGTTCCTCTATATCTTTTTTCGCTTTCTCAAAGTCTTCTTCCCATTCTTCAACACTTTGATAGATGGATTCTACATCCCATTTGTACTTTTGTTCAATCTCGTTTCTTTCCCGAACCATGTTTGAAAGTTGTCTGACAAAGTTAAAACATGCTCCGATACCTTGTTCTGCTTTTCATGCTTCCATTTGTAGATCTCTACATACTTGTGGAGCTTACTGGAGAGATCGGAATACTAAACACTCTACTTGTTATCCTGGCAACAGGGCTTATAGGCGCCGAAGTAGTTAGACGGGAAGGTCTTAAAGTCGTGAGAAAACTAAGTGCTTCTGTTACAGCGGAAGAGATCTCCCGAAACATGTTGGAAGGCTTACTACTTGTTTTAGGAGGTCTGATGTTGATAACGCCAGGTCTTATAACTGATTTGCTTGGCCTGGTGCTTGTTTTCGGCCCAACCCGGCAAAGAATCATGCTTAAAATTGTAGGAAGGTTCAAAAGTAGTTCAAACGTACGTTTTGAGGTAGAGACCTTCTAACGCATCGAGAACATAAAGGCAAGTGCGAAAACCGTTAGACCGAGTTCCGAAGGTATGCCTAATCCGAAAAGCGAGGCCGCTATCGTAAGTAAGACAAAACCTCCTGCGCGCCTCACGTAGCCTATGTCCGCCCAGCTAACTGCCTCTGATAAAATGTAAAGTGCTGAAGCAGCCACCAACGAAGTTGTCAACGCTGGTACGACATACTCGAAACTGAAGCTAATGCTTGAGGGAGCTCTAACCGATAGAACTAAACCAGTAACAAGTATGCCCGGAACCGAGAACCTCTCTGCATAACGGACCTCAAGCATTTGAAGGCCTATTGCTGAAAGCGCAACCCCTGCAGCCAGCCTTATACTCTCAAGATTAACTAGCTGGGCGTAAACCGGCGCCACCAAAGATACCAGAAGTGAGCCCAGCACAACCGGCGGCAAAGCTTTCAAAACCATTCTCCTTGCATCTGACGGCGTTTCCGATTCAGAATAAAGTACTGCTAAAGCTCCTGCTCCTGCAAATACCGTGAGGGCTACCGAAATCATGCTTGAAAATGTATCAACCGCTCCTGACACCAGTAAAGTGGCAAATACGCCATCGACAAGCGGAAGGCACATAATGAATACAAGTCTGCGTGTGCCCTTGTCGTATCGGTCGAGAAGCCATGAAGCGCCGTAGCTAAGTCTTTCCGGAACCATTTACAGAAGAACACCTCATGGCCCCGGAGCCGTCTAATTAAACATCTTGGCTCCGGTAAACATCCAATTAAAGTCAAACTTCATACCTGACAGCAGCTGTCCAGAAGAACGTTTTTGTGTAACTGCTGCCGTCATAGAAACATGTTCTGTGGCCAGACTAATTTAAATCTTCTGAGGATTCTTCCTTAATTAATCTCAGAACTAGATCCATTATATCATCGACATTATCTCTCATCTGCTCGAACTCCTGTCTGTCCACTCCTTGTGTGTCCGATCTCCCCGCTACGTCTTCCCAATTTTCGCCAGATTCAACCTTCTGCCGTAAACCGCCTTTCAAGGCTTCAGGCCTGGCATCTTCAACGTCCTCAATCTGCTGCTGCAAGCCTTCGATCAACGAACCGGTTTCGGCCCTCATCTCTCTTATTTCGCCTTCAATATCCTGTCTCTGTTCATTACGGCCTTCTATTATTTCAAGCAGTTTTTGTTCCACTAATGCTTCAATCTTTTCGTCTCTTTCATCGATACGGGACTCAAGACTGCTTTTATCGACTTTTTCCTCTATCTCAATATTCTCTACCCGGCTTTCAATCCGGTCAACCGTCTCATTAAACCTCTCAACTTTCTGTTTGAAGTCGTCAGAGCCCATCACCTTCTGGTTTAACTCCTTAATACTAGAGCTAAGCTTCTCCATGTTTTGCTCAACATCTTCTATCCGCTGATCAGCCTCGTCTTGATCCTGCTGAACGCCCTTACCTTGGTTACGTTGATCGAGCTTTTCTTCAATCTTCCTCTCAACCATCTCTTCGGTGGCAACACTTTCTTCTCCTTCTATGTCGTTGAATGCCTGCTCCAGTGCCGGCACAAGATCTTCTACTTCCTCTATCTTCTGCCTTAACTCGTCTTTAGTACTGTTAAACTCGTCTTCGCTTGGAAGGCCCTCATACTTAACCTGTAAATCATCGAATCTCTGCCTCATCTCCGTAAATCTGGAATCAAGCTCTTCCTGTTTATCACCAATATTTTCAATATCCGCGCTCTTGGATTGTAGCTCATGAAAAATGTCTTCGACCTTGTTAGCTCTTACACGAGATTCATCGGCAAGTTTCTCTACAGTCTTCAGCTTTTCCTCGGCATCGTCCTTAAGAGTTTCAATAGACTCCATAGAGCCGATTTCTTCGAATTTAGAATTTAATTCTCTGAAACTTTCTCTTAAGTCCTCTATTTTCTGATTCTGATCGCCGATCCTTGTTTTCAGCTCATCGTGCTCTGTCTTCTGTTCCTGAAGCTTTCTCTGGATCTCATCAGGCTCTATCTCTTCAACAATCTCCTCGGCTCTAGATGCATTAGAAAGCGCTTTTTCCGCATCCTTCTCCGCATCCTTCATCTCCTCACGTAAACTGCCGATTTTCTCTGATAGCCTTTCATTCCTTTCCGTTATTTCTTTCTGTTTCTGTTTTACTCCCTCTATCTTAGCTCTTATCTTCTGTACTTCGGCATTAATCTCTGAATTAGAAGTGTCTTCGCCTTCTTGCTCTCCCTCTTTCGGATCCCAGCCTTGCTGTGAATCGTCAAGCTCCTCTACCTGGTCCTGTGCCTCCGAAACCGCATCAGATACTGAGCCTTCCATCTCGTCCTCGGAGGATCCAAGAAGTCCCATAGTCTCTATTTGGCGGAGCCGGTTAAAAAATCATCAGTTCAAACCAAGGTTCTCCTCGAGCTCGTCTACGTAGATATCTACAAGATTAAAGCTGCCTTTCTTGAGGTTTCTTTTAGCTAGCTTAAGCTCACTGCGGTGCTCGTAGACATCCTCGCCCCCATCTTCCAACTCATCGAGCTTCTGCTCGATCTTGTCAATCCGTTTGTTGTACTTCTCATACTTCTCCAGAATCTCATCTGAAAGCCTGTGAGGCGAGTGAAGCAGCGGTCTGAAGTTCACAAAGTAAGGCCGACCGTGGTTATAATCGGAGTTCTGAACCATGCCCGAACCTACTTCTGCTTTCGCAACCGAACGAACAGTATCCATACCGAACTTGTCTTTAAGCCGGTCTAGGTCGTTTTCGTACTGCGTACGCATCTGTACTGTTGTCCCTATGTTGGCACGGATCTCTCCCGAGAAGTCCGAAATAACCTGAGATAAGAGCACCATACCAACTCCCCATTTTCTGAATTCTCTTGCTCCTCTTTCGAGCTGTTTGAGTCCTTCACCCGAACCACCGAACTTCTCTAATAGTCTGTGTACCTCGTCGTACACAATCAAGGTTTCAAGCTGATTTCTTTCAGGCAGGTTATAGTCGAAAACCTGCTGGATCGTCTTGTCAACGAACTCATCGATGTTCTTTGAGTCGAGCTTGTGAAGGCTGAAAACAATAATCTGGCCTTCCATATCGCTCTCAAGGTACGGGGTTATATCAATCTCCTCGCCGGGTTCGATAGCTCTAATATTGCCGTCAAACCCTTGAGCATCGTCATCATGCATTCCGAAGTCGTTGTAAAGCTGCTTCATTTCTGGTTCATCGCATTCTCTGAGGAAGCCGGACCACTGAGCTGTAGGATCGAGAACAATAACGTTCGTACCCTCTTTCAGCGCCTCCTCTACCATATCCTGGCCTGTCACCGTTTTACCTGACCCGGTGGCTCCTGCAATAAGTGCGTGAGTTGTAAGATCATCTATGTTCATGAATGTGCGTGTGCCCATTTCAGCCAGCTGTCCCATGTAGGCAGACCTCTTTCCTCCGCTTGGAATAGTGTCGAGATCGATCTGCTCTCTGTAACGCTTCTTCTTGAGCTCTTTCTTTCTCTTGTACTCATAGAGGGCGTAACCGCTTATAGACGTGATGATCAGCACGATTAGCGCTATTCCAAGGTTCGAATAACTTAGACCCAAGATGCTTCTAGACCAGAACGGAGTCTGTACATCCACCGTGGTAACTGCTCTGGCAACCATCGAAAGATTGAGGTTCGAATACCTTGAGGACGCTGTTATCTCATACTGCTTCCTATCCGCATTCTCGGGCACATCAAGTCTCACTACCCGGGTCAAAGTAGTTCCTACAGCAAACGTTCTTGTCTTGGTTGTCAGTGTCTCGTTGGTATCCGGATCAACAAGACCCATCTTAAGTTCAACGTCAACGTTTCTCGCGTATCCCTGATTGTTGAAAGTTGTTTCCACCTTCAAGGTCTCTCCAGGCTGAACAGTATCGAAAACCGGAGTTACCGATAGATCCAGAAGTTTCTTGTCTGGCGGAAGGATATCGATGTTAACCGGTATACGTGCGTCAACCTCATCCGATTCTATGTTAACATATCCGGAGTAGCTGTTTGGTAGCTCGGAAGCCGCAGCACTAACAGTAACAACTATATCTTTCCCTGAGTTAGGTTCAAGCTGGACCGGCCCTGGCGTCTCCACGAAGCTTGAGACAGTACTTCCCGACGAAAATTCGAAGGTCTGTGATGTGTTCAATCTATTCTCTATGGAGATGGACACTCTCTTCTGTTCTCCCGGCTTTAACTGTGCATCGATCGAGTTCGAACCGAAACCAACTTTCTCTGATTCGTTCTCATCTAAAGTATCCTGAATATCGTTCAATTGTTCTTCTATACCGGAAACACTGGAACCTCCGACACCACCGCCTCCGCCGGAATCGGGCTGCTGTTCTTGTTCATCCTGCTCTTCCTGCTCCTCAGGGAAGAAAAGAGTGTAAACCGAGAAGCCCGGGACATCTGCAGCTATAGTATCCCTCACATTATCCACACTGGAGCTTACTTCTTGCCATGAACCCTCACACTCTATATTATCGTAATCGTAGTTCGTACAACGTGAAAGCTTCATCTCCGACTCATCACGATCAGTCGGTATCTGACCCGAGTACTCGGAGTAGTCAAGTTTTAGCTTGGCGGAATCGATCTCCATGTTGTTCTTGACCCCTAGCCCCATCACTTTCGATGAAGAGTTAGGCGGCGATGGAGAATTAACGGCATCTAGCTCATCTAACTTCACAGGGTTCGATGTGTTCTTGATTGAGGCGTTTTGAAGACCGATCTTGTTATCGCTGTAGTTGATCGAGACGTCGTACGTTCCGTTCAGTATTGTCTCGGAGTAAGATCCGTCTTTACCTATGTTTATTTTATCGGTAACCTTCTTCGTCCCCGGAAGCTTGAATTCCATAGATGCTGACTGTGCTTTACCTGATGCATCGGTAAAGCTTCCTGAGACCATAGTTGAATTCGATACCCTGAATCTCTCCTTCACGGTTTCATTATTTCCTGCAGGGTCTTCTGCGACTATCTCGGCCTTGTAATCAGCTTCCGAAACATTCGAAAGTTCAATCGTCCAGAAACCGTTCTGCTTGATCATCGAATAGTTTGTCTTGTTGTTGATCGACGGCTTGATAGTTACGTTAACGTTTGAGATCCCTGCAAGATTGTTGTCGTTGATCGATGCGTTGATCGTAACGTTGCTTCCTGGCTCGACATCCGTCGAGTTCACATCCAGAATCGTTGGATCGGTGACATCGGGAACCTGGAAACGATCCGCGATAGTTCTTGAAGTTGCGACATCGTTCTCTTTATCGGTAACCTCTACCGTCAGATCATGTTTTCTTGCATCCGGAACATCGGGAATCGTAAAGTTAACTTCAGAGATATTGCCGGATACCGAGACATCGTTAATCTCTGCTTCCGTGCCGTTGACAAATATCATTCTGTCAAGATTGCCGGTTCTCAGGTTCCCACCAATACTGACGTTAAACTCTACCTTAGAAGTGTTACCAGGATAGATTTCTTCTGTCGACTTGGCGCTTTTTACACCTACATTAAACTCTATGACCTTAATTCCGAGAGCGGTTGATTCCGGATTGAACGAATTGTAGAGGTTAGATGCTTCTGTTGAATCGAATGTTAGCGTTGTTTCGTAGTATCCTGGCTGGAACTGAGTCGTGCCGTTTCCATAGTATACAGGGAATTTGTAGTTCTGCTGTCTTCCGAGATCGAAGTCGCCGGCGTCGATAAAGCTGGCGTTTCCGGTCAACGAGGTTTCAACCGGGTAGCCGACGTTACCCGTCGAGTTAACCCAGACTTTCGTCAACAGTTTCTCGGCGCCCTCTATCGCCGTCGCTATCTTGGAATTTGTCGAGCTGAAAGATGGATCCTCAGGAACATCGACCTCAATTTTTCTCGTAATATCCAGAGCGTTGGTCGAAGTTAAATCGAGTTCTCCTTTGTAAGTTCCTGGTTCAGTACCTTCAGGAACAGATATTTCAAGCTCTGTCTGTTTCGTTTCTCCTACGTTGAGACTTGCATCCGCCGCCTTACTCAAGTCTGTCCATGAGCTCGAAAGATTGTCTTGGCTGTACTCAGCTTCGTAGTCTTCAACCCTGTAGTTTCCTGTGGAATTGACTTCGAACGTTCTGATCTTCGATGCATCGTTGGCGATTGTGTCCGACCAGTCGTCGTTGTTCTCCTCGAGAACCGGGTTCTCCTTTATCTTTATCGTTGTAATTCCATCTATCGATGTCGGGTTGTTAGAGTTAGTCCATTCGGCCTCAAAGTTCGAGAATAATGTGCCCGGGGATGTGCCTTTCTCAACCGTTACCTCGAAAGTCTTGTTTACATAGGTTCCTTCCGAAAGATCAGATATATTGTACTTCGTGGTGTTGAACGAGATCTGGGCTGAGCTCGAGTTAGCCGTTATATTAACACCGGAGGCTGATTCGTTCACGAAGAGCGAGGTCCCAACTTCAAACTTTTTCGAATTCTTAGATGTGATGCTGCCTACTTCTACCGATGACTTTGAGACCGTTATCTTTCCGCCTGGATCGACAGTAAACGTTTTCTTGTCCTTGTTTTTGTTGCCTGAGGTATCGTTGGCATGGAAGTTGGCCGTGTATGAACCATCTGAGGAGGTATCCGAATAGACAAGACTAAAGGTGTTCGAATCCACTTTGTTGAGGTTTCTGAAACTTTGTTTCTCACCCAGAGGATTCTCCATAACTATCCATGTGGAGTCGACACCAACTTTATCCGAAACATCAAACTCAATCTCAACAGAGTCTTGAGGGTCTACAATCGTGGAATTAAAGCTTAAGTTGCCGATTAACGGCGCAACATCATCTTTAGTATTGTAAATCCTTGAATCCGTTGATAATGTTGTGTTGTAAGCCAGTGTCTTGTTATCTTTGATGGCGCAGCTTATATCGAACGTGTCGATCCTGTTAGGTACGTTCCATTCGGCTTCCGCCTCTCCCGTAGCATCAGTCTTCGACTCGGCGAACTTGGTGCCGTTCTGCCGGAACTCGACAGGATAATCCTCCAGATTTCGGTTAATCGAATCCAGCACATCACACCTTATCGTAGGTGATTCGCCGTAACCGATTTTCGATGCATTCGACGGCGCAGTGTAGTTTACATGTGAAAGCCCGTATAGCGCAACCTGCTTTGAGCCTTGAACTTTTTCATAGTATTTGCCGGCGGCCGAATAGTTCAGATTTCCTTTACCTGTCGAATCAGATGTGTCCGGATTCCAGTAAGCTTTCTTACCTTTACCAACGTTATTGCCGCGGTAGCTCCAGTTAACAGGAACATTTACAGACTTCCCTGAACCGTCTTCTGCTTGGAGTTCTAAAGAGATATTTTCTCCTCTGTTAGCGATCGATTCTGAAGGCTTCTGGATCGATGCGAACAACGTACCTTTCACAGTTATGGAGTCTGTAAAGTTGATGTTTTCCCATCCGGAGACGTTTGTTGTAACTTCAATATCGAGTTCTCCGACATCAACAGTGTCAGGATTGTAGGTCGTTGAACAGTAACCTAGAGAGTCTGTTGTGCAGTAAATCTTCTCCGTGTTATTTATTTCGAAGGTTACGTTCAGTCCGCTTCCTGGTATTACTTCATCCGTTGCCGATGATTCGGACAGGTTGACTTCGAAGTCAACCGAGTTAGGAGACTTGAAGTCCGACTTGAAAACTTCATTCCTCGACTTTGTGAAATTATCCAGATATTTCTCCTTGTCTATCTCAATCATCGACGACCTGAACGACTCCGATACGTTGTAATTAAGTCCGGTATTATCTTCGATGGATGCGGACAGGTTGTAGACGCCTTCAGAAGGACTCCAAGTAAATGTTGCATAACCTGTAGCATTCGTCTCTACCTCAGATTCTTCGGAACCGTTAACCTTGAAGCTTACCGGCATCCCGTCTACAGCGGCGCTCGTGTTCGCATCAACCACCTTCGCCTCTACATTAATCGAAGTTCCTGGAAGTATCGTCGAAGTAGAAGGATACAGCTCTTTAAGATCTGCAAGGCCGTATACCGATACAGTTCTCGTGTCTGAATCGTTGCTGTAGTATGGCCGACCTGTTTTTGCCTTCAGGTTATATGTTCCCAGCGGGGTTGAAGTATCCACATCCCAGTTGGTTTCATTCCCGGTCTCAACCTCGGAACCGTCGAGCATCCATGCCACGCCTCCAGGAGCTTTTGAACCGAACTCGTTCTTGACCGTCGAGTTAAGGAAGTATGAGTATCCACGGGTGTAGATCGTTCTATCCGAATTCTGGTTTATGTTAAGCTCGCCGTTCACCTCTATCGACTTGTTGAATTCGAGTGTGCTGAATTCAGGCTTCGAAACGTTGAATTCGACCGTGTAATTGCCTGGATCCACGTTCTTAGTTGGATTATAGTATAGTGTGCAGGTTCCGTTAGGGTTGTTGGAGCTTCCCGCATCCCCTGTTTTACAGCTGGATGTCGTGCCGTTAACGTTGTAGTAAACCGTCGCGTTATTTACTTTCTCGTTATTTGAGTCCCTTATTGTAGGCGAGAACGAAGTAACTGACGGACTTGAATCATCATGCCTGTAAACCGTTTCTTGGGTCTGACCATAGCTGCCAAGATCTAGAAGACCGAGAATATCAACATCAACGTACGTATTTGTTTCCGACGAATTAACGAACTCCGAATATTCATCGCTTGTAGTTAAAACAAGTCTGTGGTCGCCCGTAGAGTAGTCTTTTACGCTCCAATTGAACTCTACATGACCGGTCGCGCTGGATTTAGCAGAAATAATCTTATTATCTCCATCGAAAAGATTGGCGGTAATATCTCCGAGGCCGGCCCCGCTGACAGAGTCTTTGACCTGTGCTTCGACTATGTAATAAGAACTGTCTCGGGAAATAACTTCTCCGCCGCTTAATTCTGTGAATTCTGGTGTCGAACGCGTCCAGACCTCGACAGTCCTATTTTTCGAGGCGTTAATGTTTTCTGAGGACGTGGCCGAGAGGTTTACTATCCGCCTCCCAAGTTCTGCGTCCTTCGGAAGCTTGAAGCTTGGATCGTTCTGCCCGGATTCGCCGGGTAGAAGCGTACCTACGTAATTGCTTGTGCTCGATTCCTCCCAGTCTGAAGGCACACTGTATGTTAGCTCGATACCGTCTAATGCTAGAGGGCTGCCCTCTCCAAGAGTTATGTTATCATCAAAGAAGACTTCCGGAGCCGTGTCATCGTTCCTGTAGAACTGGGATACTTTATTACTATTTGAATCCTCTGGGTTTGCTTCCAGGATTGAAAGATTGTAAACGCTTATTTTCGAGTTATTAAATCCTGTGATACCGTCGCTATTAGTTACATTTACTTTTACAGTATAGTTGCCTGCCTGGGAAGGCGTATCGACTGTGCCACCGAAGCTTCCCGAACCATCCGTACTTAGAACTGTCCTGACCCCGTTCAACCACACTTCAACGTCCTGGGTCACCGGGGAGCCGTAAGGCTCCAGGCTTGCAGACCCTGAAACCTCTATTTCCTCTCCTGTCTTGACGTGAGAGTCATCTATACTGGCGTTGACCGATACGTTTTCGAGGTAGAAGCTTTCCGTCCTGTAGTTGCTTCCGATCCCTCTCGAAGTGTTCGCGCCGTAAGTAACGTTGTAGCGGCCGAGGCTTGAGAACTCTGAACCCATATCGATGTCTAGGCTCCATAGCTGCGATTTATCCCTTGAAGCAGGGTTATCGAGGAAGAAAAGTTTACTGGTTCCGGGCGTGCTAACGTTTGCGTAAACCGAATCAACTTTCGAATCAGTAGAGTTCGAAACGTAGGCCGACAGATTCAACGTTTTATCTTCGATATCCGTGTCGAGGTAGTTCGAACCCGAAGAGTTGTATTCCGCGTCCGTGTTTGATACGTCCAAGCTGACGTTAAACATCGTGGTGTTCAGTCCCGAGATGTCATCGCTGTTTGAGACGTTGACCTTCAGCTTGTGGGTGCCCGCTACCTCTGTTGATGTGGTAATAACATAGACTCCCGCGTTAAGGGCATCTTGTCCTGCCAAAGTGAAACCTGAACCCGTGTCCTTCCACATATTGACGACCCCGGAAACTTTCTCGCCGGTCGGAAGTAACGTTGTTTCACCCCACACCCCGATGGCTTCACTCGAGTTTACGTTTGAAGCGTTCAGGTCCTCTCTGATCGAGACATTCGCAAAGCGTACGGTGCGAGGTTCCGATATATTCGAGTTACCGACCGTGTCATTAGCGTAAACCCTGAAGTCTACAATAGCAGGACTGGAACTTAAGATCTGTCCGGTGTAGGGCCCGGAGCCCGAAAGGCTCTGATTAGCAAAGCCACCTGACGAGTTCTGCTCCAGGATCACGCTGTCAACCGGGAGATCTGTATCGTCAGCATTAACAGAAATATCTGCCGTACCAGAGTCAACGTCGACCCATTGAGGCCAGCTGAAGTCAAAGAGTTGAGGTGGCTTACCATCAACCTCAAACGATTTAGTGTCAGTGGCATTCCAGTTGCCCGCGGCATCCCTGAACCATATCTTCCAAGATATTTGAGCGTTCTCACCATCGAATGAGGTATTGGACCACTGGAAATCCGCCTCCGTGAAGTCTGTTGGACTGGAATAGCTCTGTGTATAACTAGTGTTTTTCCAGCTTCCGGACTCGTTTGTAGCAAGTATGGCCTTACTAAGGCCCGATTGCCCATCCTTTAGCTCAGCAGATAAGTTATTCGACTGGGTTGCCCCTATCAGGTTTTCGTCCTGATTCTGGTTCTTGCTGACAGGATTAATTGATTCAAGGAGTTCAAAACTATGTTTGCCTGTTAAATTTGTAGTAAAGTCAATAATACCTGTTCGCTCATCCGGATCGTTGTATTGGAGCTCCAGTTCTGATATGAATAACTCTGAAGGCGGATTACTGTTCTCAGTTATGTTATATCGTATAAATCTGGAATCTGAGAGATCCGTTATGTTGTTCTCCCATCTCCAGGACCCTGTTGAGTTCTCTGCGAACTCTATTTCATAGCCGTTTCTATCCGTAACGTTGTCGTCCACATTAGCGCCTTTCCACTCAACTGTCGTGCCGGCATCTCTTGTGCCGTTAGGTTCAATCTCCCCGACACCCGTAGCCCTGAAGTTGTCAAACCACATGTAGTCGGCGGAACCCCACTTATCATTAGAAAGTCTTATCTTCTTGATCCCGCTACACGAATTAAGGCTTCTCTTACCCGTCTCTGTGTGTCCGCTCTCCACATCTTGGAAGTCATATGTATACTGACAGTTTTGCCAGTCAAAGTCGAAACTGTACTTAATCCACCGGGCATAGTTATCGTTGCCTCCCCAGACGGTTATGTCGCCCTGACCATCACTTAGCTCCCACTGAGGGTTGTTTCCTCCAGACCTGAGGACGTAACCCCCTGATGAGTTTATGAAGTCCGCGGTGAAACCTGTCTGTTCCTGAGCCTCCCTCCAGTAAAACTCTATCTCTCCGGGTTTGGCGGCTCCAGGCCAGCCATCTGGCACGAGCTCGGCATCGATACTGCCTTGGTCAGCCGATCCTATTGAATAGCTTCCTTCATAGCTGAAGTCGGATTTATGGTAGAAATTGCCTCCCGTCCATTCACTTACTCCGTCTTCTAAACCGTTGAACCAGTCTTCTGTTATTCTAATCTGCTCATCTCTTCCGGAATTGGTTTCAAGTATTTGCTGGCCGTCTTTCAGGATTTTGAAATCTATTTTCTCCTGCAGACCTGTAACAGTATAATCTGCATTAATGATCGAACCTCCAGACTCTGATACGTTATCGCTCCAGTTAAGGTATCCTGAACTCCAATCGTCCCTTATATCCCTTTCAAGATACACGTCATTAGATGTCTTGTTTAAATCCGTCTCTAGACTTACACCCGAATCAGTTTCGCCAAGACAGCTGACGTCAGTCACAGAATTACAAAGGAAGATGGCACCATCTACACCGTTTTGATAGCCTGAACCCCCGGAAACAGATATTGCGCCCTGGTAAGGACTTTCCTCTGTTTTGAGAGCTATGCGACCGCCAGCTCCTCCGCCCCCATACGCACCATAATTATACGAGAAACCTCCGCCGTTCCCGCCGTCCGCAGTTATAATGCCTTCGCCGTAAAGCGTATCGGCTTCAATAAGAATGGAGCCTCCACTTCCTCCGCCACCCCCCTCGTCCTCATTACCGTCGCCGTCCCGACCGTTCGCAGCCAAAGTGCCGTTAATCGAAACTTTTGAGGATGCGCTCAGTATTACGGACCCTCCACCGTACCCTCCCGGCCTTGTGCCAGCAGAGTATCCGGTTCCGCCCCCAGAACCTAAGCTTGTTGGGTTTAGAAGCTTTCCATATGCTATGCCACCACTGTTTCCGTCATGGCTATCGCCTCCGGCACCGCCATATCCTCCGCCTCCGCCAGAGTAAGCTGAACCGCCAGCACTACCTGCCCCCGGACCTGACTGGCTTGAGTATCCGATCCCCGAAGCTTGTACGATACCCCCAGACTTAACTGTAAAGTTTTGACCTGAGAAATCTATATTTGAGAGGATTTCACCTCCCTGTTCTATTTTCAGAGATTTAGCTTCCACTCTAAAACTTTTCCGGTTTCTATCAACCTTTAAGGTTCCGTTAAGCTCTATATCATCGGCTTTAATCTTTGAATCTTTCCCGGCAACCAGTTTGAAACCATTCTCTATGTTAAGAGAATGCTCCGTGGATAAATAGAAGGATTCGGTTGTGTTGATATAACCTGTTTCTGTCCATTCCTCGCTGGCGACCAAAGAGTCATCTGAGAGAATTTGCGTCATGTTAAGGTCAGATAATACATCGAAAGAGTAATTCGTGCCTGAAAAGCCTATATCTTCTGTATCTGTAATATTTTTAACATCTAAACGACCTGTTGAAATATTGAGAGATTTCTGAATTTCTGTCTTACCATCCAGATTTGCTTTGCCCTGAACCGTCAGGTTGTCGATTTTGAGGTTGGAGTTCGATCCGGCTTTCAAAGTAAAACCTGGTTTAACATTCAGTTCGTCCGTAGTCAGATTCAGAGAGTTAGTTGTGTTGATGTATCCTGTCTTCGCCCACTCATCGCTGTTGGAGAGCGAATTACTTGACAGGAACTCGGTCAGATTAACCTTTCCTATATCCAGAGAATAGCCTGTTCCGGAGAAATCAGTGTTTTCACTATTCGTGATAGAGCCAAGATTCAAACGGGAGTCGGACACAGTAATTGAGTTCCCGGTTCCGAACTCCACAGTGTTAGCAACATTTAAGATCCCGCTCGATAGATTAAGCGAACTTGTGCCTCGGAGATCAGCACTTGTGAACTCCGCCCTACCTTCAACTTTGAGGTCATCCACGGCCAATCTTGAGTTGCTTCCGCCGAGTAGTTTGAAATCCGAGGTTATATTCAGATCGTCAGCCCTGAAATCCAGGTAACCTGTGGCATTAATATACCCGTTTCTTGCCCAGTCGGAATCGTTAGAAAGCGAGTAATTCGATAGGAACTCCGTCATGTTCAGATTTGAGCCGACATCAAGCGAGTAATTATTACCGGAAAAGTTAATGTCGGCCAAAGTCCCTGTACTTCCTAACTCCATACTGCCGTCAGAGATTTCGATCGAGTTAAGATCCTCTGAGTTTATGTTCTCCTTTACAGTTACGGGGGCGTTAACGATTAAATCAGAGGCCGAAAGATTGAGTTTTGAAACAGAACGTTCTTGATCCACTGTGCACGTACTGGTTCCCGAGTCTTCAGCACAGATAACACTCTGCTCGAGGAACGCTGTACCATCATCACCATTATCTATAATGGAAGTGCCTCCCGAATAATGTATGTCTCCACTAAAACTTTCTTCATCCGCGTAAATGGCTATACGGCCTCCTCCTCCTGCGCCTGAACCGTAGTCAGAGTCCGCACTCGGAGCATAGCCTCCCCGGGAAGACATACTTCCCTCTCCCATCATGACGTCAGCATCGACAAGTATCGCTCCACCACTTCCTCCGCCACCCCTAGAAAAACCATTTGCCACGCCGTCTTGGCCATCCGCAGTTATAGTACCGTTAAACCTTACGTTTGAGACGTTCAGAACCACACGGCCTCCACCGTTGCCCCCTTCGCTATTACCGCCGCCCGATCCGAAGCCGGTTGGCCTATAAAGCTGCCCGTATGCGCTACCGCCAGAGGAATCGCTGCTATCTCCTCCTTGGCCTCCGTATCCCCCTCCTGCACCGTTGTAAGTACTGTTGCCTCCTGATCCCGGCCCTTCGTCGTTTTTATAACCTAAACCAGTAGCGTTTATCCGGGCGCCTCCCTCTAGAGTAAGATTATTGGCAGATATATTGACGTTTCCGCGGATAGTGCCCCCCGAATTTATTTTCACTGATGAAAAGGATAGCTTGAAGTCTGCCCTGTTAGTTGTGTTCTTTACTGTTCCATTACTGCCTATAATTAGATCTCCGGAGCCCTGTATCAGTTGACCGTCATCTAAGGTCTTAGTTGAGTTAACGGTACAGGCGGTTGAAGTTGATCCTGAGTCGCATGAGAATACTGCAGCCCCTGAAACCGTGAAAGACATAGCCAAAGCTAGGAAAATTGCTGTCTTCAAAATTATACCGGCGTACTGGCGGCTATTTCTGTCTAGTTCCCGAATACCGGATCAACCTAGAACCGAATTACATACGCTCATTTATAGACGTTAGCTATAATCTAAGCCAATTCACCAGTCGAACTGTGGGTCGCCTTTGTCCAAAACTTTTCGATCATCAAACCAGACCGTAGGATTCTCGCATACCGTATCCCAGTGGATTCCACACGGGTTAGATCTCCCGTCTGAAACATATGTGGTGTTGTCTCCGAAAGCTATATGGACCGTTCCAAGCACCTTCTCATCCTGTAGGACGTTTCCAATTAATTCTGCTTCAGGATTTGTACCGAAACCGAACTCAGCGATTTTACGCGAACAAGGCTTTTTCTCAAACGCTTCAGCTAACTCAGAACTCTTTACACCTTCAGGATGCTCGATCGCCACAACCCTTCCGCCCTCAATCTCAACTTTCGTCCCTGACGGGGCGAACGGAAAATGATCGATTACAAGTGTTCCATTTATATTTTCTGGAAACCCTCCAGGCTCTCCGGCCGGAATATTCCCCATCTCTCCACTTCCCGCAATAATGCCTGTGTCTATGATGTATGTATCTATATCAACCTCAAACTCTATTTCTGTCCCTGAAGGCGTTTCCACTCTTACGCTCTCAGTATTTTCCAGCATCGAGTACACTTTCTCAGTTATTCTTCTCACCTCTTCATAGTCTGCTTGAAGAGAAGTGTTCCAGACCTGTTTATTTACTGATGGAAGTGTTGCAACCCTCGTGCCCTCTTCATTAGCTTCTTTCCTTGCTTCAGTGTGTGAAAGAGACTTTACTGTCGGAGCTATTACCACATCTGCCTCTTTCATCTTCTCTGAGACATTTTTTGGCGGTTCATCGCCCTGGCTCTCAGGTTCCTCGTACTCAACAAGTTCGTGCTCAATATCTTTCGATTCAAGAACTTCTAGTAGAGAATCAATTAAGTCTTGGTCGTTCGAATCATTCAAGACCAGTACATTTTCGTCATCACTAATTTTCAGGCACTGGTCGACTATAGTTTCCGCTCCTGCCTTCAGGCTCATAAACAACTCTAAAGTAAGTAGGTGTTTTATTCGTGGCGGAGGCTTTCCAAACACATGGAAGAATGGCTGTTTCTTGGGATTCTCGCCTACCTTTCCTACGCTTTGTCCACCTCTATTGACAAGTACTTGATGAATAATGATGGCGACGCGTTAGCTACAAACACGATAAAGTCGCTTATGGATGGTTTTATCCTGCTCTTCTTCGCGTTGATAATGTCTGTCAGTATCGGAAAGCAGATAGTACTTTATTCCCTTGCACTAGGAGGGATTTACGCCGCTTCCGGCATACTTTATTTCAAGGTCCTCCAAGAGATGAATGCCGGCGTATATATTCCGGTAAAACAGTCTGCAAGCGTCATGTTGGTCTTTCTGCTCTCCGTAATTCTGCTTTCAGAAGGCGCCAATATTTTCAATTTACTAGGGGCGTTTGTTATCAGTATCTCAACGCTTCTTATACTTGGAAATGGCTTTACACCACCTAAACTTGATAGGGGGCTTAAGCTTCTTCTCCTGTCTCTCTGCTTTTCGATTACTTACGCCATTCTATCAAAGGTTCTTCTCGCGGATTTTTCGGCTCTTGCGCTTGGTTCGACTATGTATTTCTCCGCCTCCCTGTTCCAGTCGCTTTACTACTTTTTCTCACAGGACATTTCTGGTTTGAAAAAATCTATGTCGCCAAGATTTTTGTCAAAGATAGGTCTTGCGGCGGTTTTCGGCGCAGGCGGAACATTTCTGCTTTATTCTGCTTTAAAGCTTGGTGAGGCTTCAGCAGTCTATCCTTTACAGGGGATTCAGTCGGTAGCAATATTTGTAATCGGATCCCTGCTCCTTAACGAAGATTCAAGTAGAAAGAAAGTTCTTGGTGTTTTGCTGGCTTTCGCCGGAATCTTTCTTGTCTCCATCTAACTCAGTCTTACCGAAGTGCCTCTCCCATTATCGACGAACTCGAGTTTTTCTTCCCTTGCCAGCCATCCGATCGCCATGTTCACCTTGGTTCTTGGTGCATCAACTGCTTTTGTGACCCCTGAAACGGAGGTTTCGCCCTCTTCTTCGAGGAAACGCCAAACGTAGCCAGCAAGTTCGCCTATTCTTTCCTGCATGAACCTAACCTAGGTTCTAATTTGCTTATCTGGTTTAAGTGGGTTCGGCATCGAACCATTTAACTAAATTATGAACGAACCCGTTTCTGTGCCTCGGTGGCTCAGCCTGGCTAGAGCGGTCCCCTCGTAAACATTCGAGACAGGGACAGACCCCGGGTTCAAATCCCGGTCGGGGCTCTCAAATAGCTGTCTCCGGTCAGAGAAAACTGGAATTATATAGATCGGCCGTAGACCTCTATTTTCTCGTTGTATGAGTTATTATTTACTTGAACTAGCGTAAATTGGCTGATAGGGCCATCAACGTTACTGTTAAACCCGGCAACCGTATAACCCGTGTTTGCGGCCGTAGGCCTTACGTTGATACCTATACCTATGTTCCGAGCCGCCCTGATAATCAAAGGCCCTCTTCTGTCAGCTGTAGGTATACGCCAGTAACTGTCGCCAGTTGTCTGGTTACCCGCCAAATCAGTGTAACTATAGTTAGTACCGGTGTCTCCATTAACCCGTAAGGCATTTAGGCCGAGCACATTTCTGGAAGATATTAAGACCATTTCCTCGTAGTTACCGTTTACATTATAGGTGATTTCAGACCCCGTCTCGTTTATAGTGCCATCATGCTCGTACAGCTTGCTATTGACAACTAGGCTGTTTGTACTAACTGACTGCGCATTTTTAATGGAACTGGTTCCTTGTAGGTCTAAATCCGTTTTCAATATATTATCGTTCTTGAAATCCAGAATAGAATTGCCGCCGTGATTAAAACCGTCTTTTGTAATCTTTATGGATGCAGCAGACGACAGACCTAGCGCCCCAATACTGATTGCGCCCATACCCAGTTTTTTCAAAAAACCACGCCGGGAAACCTCTCCTGACGATTTCTTCCCACGACTGGGAGGTTCTTGTTCCTTAATTAGCTTTTTTAACTTTTTATTCTCCTCCTCCAGATTTTTCAAACGCCTTTCAATCTCTTCTTGATCCAATACGAACGCACCTGTGGACTAGATTTATTTTCGTTATTTAAAACCCTAGAAGTAAGTTGAGTGAGATTCGCCTAGCTTACCTTACTGCGATTTTACAGATTGTATGCCAGCAGATGGTCAAAGAGCCCGGATAAAGGGTTAGATCTCTATATAGCCGTCCTCGATGTCCTTCAGGACCGTTCCCATAAACAGAAGACACGCTAGCACAAGAAAGATTGTTATCAAGGAGAGCTCTGCCCCGAACTCCAGGACGGAGAACTGTTCAAAACTTCGGGTAGCGCCGTAGATTCCTGATATGCCTCCTATGAGCCCTCCGAACGCCCCACCCCAGTAGTTGGTTTTTTCTCTCCGGACGAAGGCTAGTGGTATGTCGAACTGTCGCTTCAGCTTTTTGGCGGCGTAGTAACAAGCTGCTAGCCCCGGCAGTGATGCCACAAGTATCAGAGGTGTATTTGCAAGGTAGTTGAGTGCTGTCACAGTTGCCGCTGCTAGAAGGGTAGAGATCTGAACCTTCCTTTCCGTCAGGAAACTCATGCTCTATCGCCGAAATGCGTTCTCCTCTTTTTTAGTTTGACCCTCCAAACACCTAAAGTAAAGCATACTTTACATTTTTAAATGTCAAGCATCCTTTACATCTACGTGTTAATGACTCTGGAAAAATACGGGCTGAACGGAAGAAAAGCCTATTTCATCGTGCTTATAACCGGAATGATAACTTCTGTAATAACCTTCAACATAGATATGGAGATTCTGGCCGCAGGAATAATCATAGCCTCAGTACTTGCTCTTTCTATTATCAAGAGGAGGAGCAAAGTGCCGGTCTTTGACGAGCGAGATATCAGCCTGGCCGAGGAGTCAACACACCAAGCGGTTATGTGGACGGGCGCCTTCGGCGGAGTCATAATGATCATAGTTTCGATCGGAATGGGTCTTGGAAAGTGGAGTTACCCCGACTGGGTCGCGCCATACTACCTGACTTGGGGCGGAATCGTTGGGCTTACTGTCGTGATAGAGGTATCGAAAAGACTTAGAGGCGTTAAGTAGAAACTGTTGATATGGCCATAGAAAACAATCTTAGAGATCTTCGATCAGAAGAGGACCTGACTCAGGGAGAGCTGGGGAAGAAGATAGGTGTATCGAGACAAACTGTCAACGCTATCGAGACCGGCAAGTACAATCCTAGTCTCGAACTAGCCTTCCAGCTCTCTAATTTCTTTGACATAGCAGTAGAGGAAATCTTCCGTCTTGAAGATTAGATCCAAGAAAATAATTGTAGCTTAAATCAACGGTTCTTACTTTCTTTAATCATTCTCTATTGTTTTTAGAAATAATAGAACCCTTTACCTTCTTTTCAGTTCTAACAAACCGTTTATATCGAGTCCGGAAAGCTTTGGACATGCCTGGAGAAGAATCAATCCCACGTACTTCGATATCCGGGCAAAGTTCTTCGAAGAAAACCTAGCCAAGGGAGCGATGATTCCCAAGGGTTGCCTGTTAACTCCCTGAAACAGGCTTCACACAGAAGGAGGTGAGAATTTTGAACAGACAGATCACAGTTTCACTCGTCGTAATCGGTCTCGTAGCGGCAGTTGCCGGCGCAGGCTCAGTAGCAGCTTCCGATAGCGACTCCAAGTACGACAAGGACTACTACAAAAACAAGGTTGACGTCCTGTCGGAAAAGGTGAGCGATATAGAGGAAGAACGAGAGGAGTACAAGCAGAAGCTTGAGAAACACAAGCAAGACTCCAGCAGCATCGAGAAAAAACTTGAAGAAAAGGAGAAACAGATCGACAGAATGAAGGAGGAACTTGAAGTCGAGAAACAGAAGAAGAACAAGTTCAGAGAGAAGTTCGACAAGCAGAAAGATGAAACCCGGGAGATGGAGTCCAAGTACCGGAAGCAGAAGGAACAGCTCGAAGAGTACAAGAGAACTCTTGACGAGCAGGACGAGCGGATCCAGAAGCTTAAAAAGAGCTACAGCAAGTCCTACCTGAACTCTCAGGAAGGCTACGTCAAGAAGACGTACGAGAGACACTTCGACAACAAAGTGAAGAAGAGCGAGGAAGCCAACAAGGAGACGAAAGACAAAGAGTCTTCAAGCACGGAGAAGAGCAAAGAGAAGAAAGACTCTAGCTCTTACGACAAGAAAGACTCCGAGTCTTCAAAGACCGACGACTCCTACAGCAAAGAAACCAGCGAGAAAGAAAGCTCAGAGAAGTCCTACTCAAAGGACAAGAGCGACTCAGAGACAGAGAAGGATTATGAAGAGACAAACAGGTACAAGGAAAGCGAAGAAGATAGCTCTTACGAGAAAAACTCAGAGGAGTATGAGAAGAACGAATCAGTTGACAAGAAAGAGCAGGAATCTGAGGAAGAGAAACACTAATGACATAGGGGGTTATCTACCCCCCTTTCTCATACCTCATATAGCCTTCTAAGACGTTGAAAGACCGCATGATTGCCCGATACAATATACATCCTTAAAATAAAATAGGCAAATATCTTGAACCATGACGGTTGGTGACGAAGGCAATCATCTCTACAGAATCGCAGAGTCAGAATTTTACGAAAACCCGGCTAAAATATTCTCACTCGACTACTACACACGTGAAAACGGCGGAGAAGACGAATTCTCCAGGAAACAGGTCTGGTTCCAGGTTTACGGCGACGAAGAAATAGAGAAAGAGTTCAACGAACGCCTGACTAAGCTTTTCAGCCAGCACTTCAACAACGGAGACTGGGACATCGTAACCATGTACCCAACACACGTGAAAGGCGAAGTAAACCCGCACATGCAGAAACTAATCAAAGACATCGTTGAGGACATGGATCTCGAATATCGCCAAGTTCTGAGAAGAAACGAGACAATAGAGGAGAACCACGAACTGGAATCTCCCCGAAAGAAGATAGTGAACGTGGAGGGAACCATCGATGTAACAGAGGATATCGTGGGCAAGAACGTGATTGTGGTAGACAATATTGCTATTTCTGGCACCTCTCTCCTTCACGCCACCAACAGACTCTACGAGGAAGGCGCAGAGAACGTTGCTTCAGTCACCCTGGGCATCTCAAAGGAACATCGTGAGGACGACATGGTAGTCGAGAACGATGCAAGTGCGAAGAAAATCATGGACAAAACAACTAGCGGAGGTTCTTAGAGCTATGAAAGACTTCTTTTTGAACGAAAAACCAGTTATGGCATTAGTTACAATACGGAAACACAGAGATGAGGTCTATGGAAGCCTAATTTCCCAGAAGATTGACACAACTTACGCCCATACCGTTAAGATTCTTTCTAGAATGGAGGATCACGACCTGATTGAGACTGAGAAGAAGGGTAGAAAGAAAATTCTCACTTTAACGGGCAAAGGCGAAGAGTACGCAGACCACTTTATAGAGCTTATCAACTGTTTTGAGGACAACCAGATTGAGAAACAGAGCCTATAACAATCTTGTAGTAAACTACAAGGTTTGTAGGATCCCACTAGTATACTCTAGCAATAGAAAGAAAGCATAGCATGTTTAATAAGGTCTAAGCAGGGTATTTACTCCCTGTGACGATGAGCGA
This sequence comes from Candidatus Nanohaloarchaea archaeon, assembly GCA_041639695.1. Taxonomy (GTDB): domain Archaea; phylum Nanohalarchaeota; class Nanosalinia; order Nanosalinales; family Nanosalinaceae; genus PL-Br10-U2g16. Next base: position 7,479 of record JBEQBQ010000004.1, on the reverse strand, counting down.
CCAAGAAGAGATAGAGAAACTGTTCCTCAAGAACAAGCCGGTGAAAATAATTGTGAAAATCCGGATGCAAAGGGACGAAAACTACGCCCTCCAGCTCTCAAAAGAGGTGGATGCAACCTACTCCCACACCGTAAAAGTACTCCAGAACATGGAAGAACACGGCCTTGTAAAATTCAATAGAGAAGGCCGAAAGAAAATCGTTGAACTTACGGATGATGGAGACCGGATCGCTAAGGCTTTCAAGGAAGTCTACGACGAGATAGAGAAAGCCGGCGGCGAGAACTCCATCATCAGGAGGGCGTAAAAAAATTTTCAGAACCACCTTGTAGCTTTTCCCCCACAAAATATTGTAATCTTCTCATGAAAGACATTATTACACATCTAATGCGATATATTGCTGTAAAACTCTGTCTTTGGTTCTACACAACCTTTGGAAGGTAAAAAAGGTATTATAAGACATTTTCAAACTTCACAGTTGTGGTCTAGGCCTTATTGTGCTTTGTCGCCAGCATTAGACAGAGCATAAGGATTTACAGCGACCACAACTCTCAAAACCAGAATTAAACACAACTAGAGGTGACTTTCACACTATGAAAAAACAGATTTTAACATCGCTTATCATCGTAGGACTGGCAGCAGTAACTGCGGGCGCAGGAACATCCGCCTACTTCAACGACACAGAGACCAGCCACGACAACACGTTTCAGACCGGTTCGCTCGATCTACAGGTGAACTGGATGAAGAAGTACAACGGAGAGAAAGTAGAAAGCTCCAACTACACAGACAATCCCGGACCTATCTTCGGACTATCCGACATCAAACCCGGCGACCACGGAAAAGCCAAGGTCGGACTCCGAATCTATGACAACCCCGGACACCTATTCATGAGAATTAAAGAGAAAGCAGACAAGGAAAACGGGATCAACGAACCAGAAAGACAGGTTGGAGACACAGATTCAGATGGAGAGCTTGACTCGAAAATCAAGTTCAGACTCTGGTACGACGACGGAGACGGAATCAAACAGGAAGACGAGAAAACACTGTTCTACGGAACAGGACAGGAAATGATCGAGAGCAATCTCGGAGAAGGACATTTCCTCGCACAGGAGTTCTGGAACAGCGAAGCTTCCGAGACAAACAGACACCTGGGAGTAGAATGGTGGCTTCCAAAACATGTAGGAAATGAAGCCCAGTCAGACCTACTCAAGTACGACTTCAAGTTCTACACAGAACAGAAGAGACACAACGAGAACCCGAACAACCCATGGAACTCAGGTGACGACAAGCCAGAAGAACCAGAAAACCCTGAAGAACCTGAGCAACCTGAAGAAGGAAACGACACCGCAAATTACAACGCCAGTACAAACTACACAGTAACACAGGGAGACAAAACCTACGAAGTAACAGCAATCAACGGCGACCAGACAGTCGAAGAATTCTACGAGTACCAGCTACCTGAAGACCAGCAAACCGAGGAAAACGGAGCTATCAGCGAAGGAAACTTCAACTGGGGATCCAAAGGAACATTCAACCTTCAGAAAGAAGATGGATCTGTTCTAATGCTGTACAACGGAACTGACGGCCTAAGCCTAGTTGCTGTACATGGGAAGGCAAACAGCTACTCCGGCAACGGCGGCGGCTCAGTAAGCTTCACCATTCAAAACCTTGGTGATGGAAACTGGGACGTCAAGGACGACCTCTACAGGAAAGATAACGGCGAGCTATCGGGAAGCAACTACGACCGCTGGGACGTAGATTCCTCACCCCACAAAGTTAACTGGACCTGGGGAGACGGAGGAACAGATGGCGGAGCATTTAACGGACTTGGAAACGATTTCGAGTTCACGATCGAACCACGTTTCAACGAGGAAGCTCCCCTCTACAACCAGTACTACCAGGGTGACTTAGAGACCTGGGAAATTCTCTCCGGAGACTCTGAAAACCCTGAAAGAATCGAGCTAGAAATGGACGAGCCAATTACAGTATCGTCCAACTAGCTCCCTCTTCTTTTCTTTTTATCATGAAACCAGAGCATATTGCGGTTTCGATCGCAGGCCTGATACTTGTAATGCCGTTCCTAGCCCTAGCTTTTCCTTCTTTGATCGGGACTTCACAGACTTTCGTGGTGACTTCGGGATCGATGGAACCGGCCATATCAACCGGATCAATAATCTGGGTTTCAGACACACCGCCCTCACAGATCGAGAAAGGTGACGTCATAACATTCTCTCAAGGCTCAGGTAACACCGTGACACACCGTGTGGTAAACGTCTCAGAGGATCCGGAGTACAGCTTCAAAACCAAAGGAGATGCCAACCCTGAACCAGATCCGGGACGAGTACAAGCCGAACAACTTATAGGCGAAGTAAACTATAGCGTGCCCTATCTAGGTTACGTGGCAGAATGGATTAGCTCATCTATTGGATTAATACTGCTAGTAGTTATTCCTGCCCTAGGCATCATAGGCCTTGAGTTAACCGAGCTTTACAAAAACATGAAGGATGAACAAGGTGAAGATTATTCAGGTTTTTGAGGCATTTTAACCTCATCCTTTGTAAGTATACGGAGCTGACTTGAGTTAGCGTAACCGGAACGCGACATACCTACAATAAAGTCGGCTCCAAGACTTTCTGCCTCATCCACCTTTGAATCATCTATCTCACCATCGATAACTATGGCTTTACAGGTCTCTGAGTCTGCCTCCTCCAGCTTGTCGAGAGGCATCTTTTCCTCAACCTCAATCTCCGACCCGATTATGTACGCCGCACGAGTGCCTATAACTTCCTGGACATGTTTCCCAAGACTTTCAAGAATTTCTTCGTCAACCTCATCGCTTTCAGGCTCTTCAGCATATCGGAACGGCTCTTTATCTCTCAGGGCTTTGTAGATCTCTTCCTTTCCCAGTTCCTCAACTTCTTTATTTTCAGGTGCCCGTGCCACATAGTCCGGAGAAGATTTTTCTTCAAGCTCCTTCAGTATCAAGTCTCCGCCTCGATCCCCATCAAGAAACGGAGTAACTTTTTTCTCTTCAGGAAGAAGTTCGATATTGTCCGGAATAGATGTTCCTCCAACAGCTATAGCATTTCTTACGCCGTTTGAAAGAAGGTTTAGTAGATCTGCACGACCTTCAACAATTATTATTTCTTCAGAAGAATGAGCTTCCGGACCGGCTTGGAAACCTTTGTATTCCGTTAGTTCTGTGGTTCTTACCTCCTGCTTGACCTCTTCCGTTATCTTACCTTTCTCCGGCGTGTCGTCCTGCATCTCTTCGAGCAACTGTTTGGCCCTCTTAACTATGTAATCTCTTTTCGTTGTTCTTTCGTCTCTTATCTCTTTAACGGTTATATCGGCGTTTGTTGGACCTACTCTTTCAATTGTTTCAAGAGAAGCCCCTAGAAGAGCTGTCTCTGTGGCGTTAAGTGATGAAGGGATTTTAATTTCGGCTGTGGACCTACCCTCCTCCTCGTTTACTTGAACATCGATTCTTCCAATTCTTCCTCTCTCCTGAAGCTCTCTTAGATCTAGTTCGTCCCCGAGAAGACCTTCTGTCTGCCCGAATATAGCTCCAACTATATCCGGTTTTTCTACCAGACCTGTTGATTCAAGCTTTGCTTCTACCATGTACTTTACGGAGTTCTGTGCTACTTTTCCCATTTTTTAGAAACCTCTTCGATCTTTTCGTTGAATTTTTGCTCGCTCATCTCGAGCTTCAATTTTTTTCTCCTTGATTTTGTGCCGGAAACTATTCCAGGTCTTTCACCCAGGATTTCTTCAAGCCGGGACCTGAGTTCTGCGTTAGCCCTGCCGTTTTCAGCCCGATTCTCGAGATAGATTTTAGGCATGAAGCCGTTCTCCACCTTGAATTCGTTCGAATCAGGCTCTACTTTTAGTTTGACAGTGGTCATAGTATGTGGCTGCCCTGTAACACGGGCGGTCATCCCCGTCCCTTAAGGTCTCGTCCGCTGACCGCAGGACAGCCTATGGGTAAAGACTCAGTTCGAACTGTTAAATAATACGGGTTACTGGAAGAACACTCCTTCCTCTGGAACAGGTTTGAACTCGGCCTGACGTGTTTTTGTCTGTACAGGTTCCTCTCCATGATACTTCCTTAGGTACTGGAAGTACTCCCTGGTTTTTTCACGTGCATACTCGCCGTCGTAGTCGATTCTTTCCTCTCCTACGTAGAACATGAACGCCCAGCGGAAGAACTTGTTAAGCGGCCTTGTAACCAATCTTGGAAGAAACTGGATTCCCTGCGGCATGTCATACTTCATGTAGGTTCTAACCAGATATTCGATACCTCCGAATTCGTTTTCTCCGGACGGAGGTGTCCTAGTTCTTAGCCGGGTCTTAATTTTGAGGCTTGAGCTGAAGCCTCCGCCGTTGCTAGGCAGGTCACCTGTAATTATCATAGTGGAACGGAAGTCGTTCGAGTCCTTGTTCTGCATGAAGAACTTTTCGATAGGGCGCCCCATCTCCATGTTTTGTTTGAAGATATACTTGTGCTCCTCGTAAATAGAAGGGATGTTAGGCGATTCGTACCACTCTACACGGTTCTGTATCTCCATCCAGTCGTTGAAGATGTGTACATCGCTCCAAATATCATCGCCTTCAGCGAACTTGTGTTCTTCCCACTCTCCACCCTCGCCTATACTGTATGTTCCCGGAGCGTGGAGCCATCCGAGAAGTTTCTTGTAAAATGGAGGTTCTTCGCTCATTAATTAATTCAGCTCCAAGGAGGGCTATAATGCGATGATCCGGAGCGGTGAATCGTTTTCTCGACCCCGAACTTTTCTCTCATCAGGTTTTGAATATGCACCATTATCTCTTCTGCCTCCTCTTCGTACATGTGGATCTCTTTGGAGTAAAACTTGTGGTACCAGATACCGGTAAGTATGTCGTATAACTTGGTTTTCTGGAAACGCGACTTGTGCTCCCGGGAAAGACCTGGCTTCTCCCAGTTATCGTACGGATCTTGTTTCAATCCTCCTGGCTCCCACGGTATTGGTGCGCCGCCCGGGTAAACCGTTAAAACCTTTGCAGAAGTCTTTACACGCGCCTTATGTACATCATCAGGTCTCTCCATTTCGTAAATATCTTTAGGCCTCTTCGCACGGAAACTTAAGTTAAAATAAAGTGTTGTATGTGGCGATTTCTCTTTGAAAGCGTGCATCCTTATCTTGTCCTTAGGCTTAGCCACGTTGAATTCCATCTTGCCTTCTTCAATCCTGTCGATGTCAAACTCCTCGACAAGCAGGTCCTTAAGACCTCTGTAGATTCTTGCAGGATCTTCTTTAACGAAGAAGTGATCCTCTTTTGTACCTACGTCTTCCCTGAACAAAGTCATTTTTTAGGCCTCCACCGTCTGTCTGAGTCTTGTCATGAGTTCTTCGACTTTTTCCTCAACAGCATGCTCCCACTCATGTCTTACCTCACCGTACAGGAACTTGTCGTAGAGAGCTCTATATGCGTAGTACCAGAGGTTGTTTTTCCAGCCTTCTGTTGAGTAGTGGGTTACAAGGCTTCCTTTGACCTGGACATCTAGCTCTCTTGAATCTTTTCTAATCACCAGAAATATCTCTAACTCCATTACAGTATGGAAGTCGAATTCTTCAACTGCATTAATTCTTGATCTTACGGTTCCCTCGTCAATATCGTGGTAGTACTTTTCTTCCACTACCTTGTCAAAGGACATTCTACGTTCCAAGAGATCCTTTAACTCGGGGTAGGCGGACTCTGGATCATCAAGCACTATTGTCTGTCGCCGGCGTACCGCCTCCTCGGTTATGTCCATAAATCTAGAATAGTCTTGAGTTGGATAAAAAACCACTCGCTGTAATAAAGAAGAAATAAGGTGGGAACTGTTTCAGCGTCCTCTACACTCAGGACACATCAACATTCCCTCGGACTCCATAAGGTTCTCGGAGTAGTTCTCGCACGATTCGCATGTACCTGACTGCTTTTCAGGCCTTGGAGTTGCTTCTGCATCAAGCTCCTGCTCTTCCTCCATGATCTCTGCGAAACCAGGCCATGCACGGATGATATCGCTCTGTGTAAGGATGCCGACAAGCATGTCGTTTCTTACAACAGGGATTCTCGATACTTCGTTTCTTATCATCGCCATAGCAACCTCATCCAGAACTTCATCTTCCTCTGCAACGATTAGATCTGTGGACATTACGTTCTCAACCGTTACATCCCGCGGATCCTTGTTCTGTGAGACAATATCATAGACTATGTCCCTGCAGACAATTACTCCTACAGCTTCTCCATCGTCAACAACCACAAGGCCTCTGATGTTCTCTTCTTTCAGCAGCCTTGCGGCCTCTACTATAGTTTTATCCTTCTCTACTGCAATAACCCCGTCGGTCATTACCTCCTTAATCTCGACTTCTCCGTTCATTATAGATCACCTTACAAGAAAGAAATATGCAGACATCTTTATGATTCCTATCTTTTAGCCAGTGAACTGTTTCAAACCGCTCTGCCTATCATCTTTACCGAAAAGACTCTGAATAGTCTTGTTCAAGATAAGTATCTCCTGCCTTGTGTACGGCGAGATCTCGAAGTCCTCGATTATATCCTTCGCAGGCTGCATATACTTCTTCACAGTACCTTCCGAAATAGTCAGCAGCACTTTACCGTCGCACTCCGGGCACTCCGCCGTAGGTTTGCCTGAGGCTGCGATAGTCTGGTTGGTTAAAGGAATTCTACGGAACTTCTCGTTGCAGTCAACACAGCGCATCTTCTGTGAAGAGAACGCTCTCAAGTTACCCTTAATATCCGGAATAAAGTGTTTGTTAAGCAATAGTTCTGCTACAGCATCCTCATCGACCGCCTTCGTCTTTCTGCCCAGTCCGAGCTGCGAAGAAGTTTTCTCACTCATCTCATCCAGAGTAACGTACTCTGACTGGTTAGGCCCGTTCTCAACAGTAGAAGTCTCATGGGTGTAACCGTGTCTGTACGGCTCATCCGAGTGAACAATATCTTCACCAATCTCAATATCTGTATCGAGCTCCCACGGCTTCTTGTACTCCAAAGTCTCGTTGTAGAAACTTAGAGGATACTCATCAATAGTTTCAGTCGCCCATGCTTCGTCGTCAACCTCATCAGCGTTTAAAACAGTTGAAAGAATTAGAGGTGCGTCCATAGTCCTCGCGCCCGTCATATCAGGGAGGAAATCGCGTGAAAAGTTCAGTAAGCCGTCCATAAGAAGTAAAATAGCATCTTCATCCCCGTCACAGTTACGTCTTTTCGCTGCGTGCCAGTATGGGTGTGCGTAGATTCCTTTGGCTTTTGTAAATCCTATTATGCGTCCTACTGTTCCTCCTGAAGTGTGGGGCGCGAGTCCGATTACCAGAGAGCCTACAAGGTCTTCTTTTTCTTCTACGTTGTAGTAAGGTTCGAGGCCGTAGAACTGTTCTAACAGATCGTCAATAAAGTTCGCGACCCTGACGAAGTAGTCTGAAGCAGCTAACG
>JBEQBQ010000003.1:12504-65398 GCA_041639695.1 Candidatus Nanohaloarchaea archaeon | reverse complement strand
AGGCACATATTATATCTGTCCTGTCTGTTTTTTGGGAGGATGACGCAATAGATACGACAATCCTGAACAAGTTTCAGGGCCCAACCACATCACACTGAAGAAGGCTATCAAAAACTTTCAAGAAATTGGAGCTTACGACGAAGATAGTTTAGAACACACAAGGGACCCTAAGGAATCAGAGAACCAACACCCGGACTGGCCTTGAATTTTGATTAGAGAGATAAGAACCGAAATTGAAACCTAAGAGATTCTATATCGGAGTCCAAAAGAAGATATATTTATATGTCTCGTAACCCGATCATCACGTATACAGAGGAGGTATTAATGAGTTTTCTTGGTACTGACCCTTTAGACAAGGATCCTGATGATCTTGGCTTCAAGGAATATAGAGAATTGGCGAAGAGACTAAGTATAGAGGAAGAGGAAGTTGAGAACGAGGATTTAATTGAAGTTGTTGATAAGGTTGCCTCTGTTTCACCTAATGCGAAAACAGTTCTCCGTAAATTTAGGATAGTTGATGATAACGGAATCTTTGAACACGTAGAGTCAGATAATCGTGCGGAAGGCACAATTACCGCTACTCAATCCTTAATTGAGAACGGCAGGTTCATACATAGATTTTTGACCTCCAAGAAGCTAAATGAGAGTATAGGCGGCTTAAATACGGAAAATGGTTTCTCAGGCTGGCACTGGAACAAAGATCACGAAGATGAGACAAATGATGATAGAGAGTTAGACTGGTATCAACCGGTTTTCGTTGATGGCTATATTGCCTGGTTAATGATAAGAGGAGGCGCTTACGATAGTTTTGATGGAACACAGGCAGAAGCAAAGGAATGGGGCCGACAGTTTGAAACCGAACTCTTTGACGAAAACTATGAGGATTTCTTCGCCAGACGCATCAATAACAAGCAGTGGTCAGAATGGTTCGACATAACCCAGCACTGGGACGACACCCTAGTAATAGCGAATGTAAAAGAGAAACGGATCTGGCTATTTATGTTCACAGCAACCGACTAGCAAGAGAATGGAACCGAAATTAGTAGAGCCCCCGGAGGGATTTGAACCCTCGGCCTGCCCCTTACAAGGGGGCCGCTCTAGCCAGACTGAGCCACGGAGGCATTTTTCTGTATAAAATGAATGGCTGCCTAAACAGTTAAATAAAGGGATGCCGACCCTTCAGAAAAGAGACGAGATAAAACCTATTATACCCGAAACTAAGCCATTAGAGCTTTCTCCGCTGTTTTCTTCAACTGTCCGGTTTCCGGTGTCGATTGAATCGGATTCATTTACGGATATTTCACGTAAAGTTTGGCTGTATTTCTCAGGACTTATCTCGATTTCGTCGTAAACCTCTGCTTTTGGATCCTCACATACCCAGTGTTCGATATCGGTAGATCTCATGAACTTACCTCCTTTTTCCTTACATGCCTGTTTAGGTGTTTTCTCCCAGCACTGGTTGCTGAACCTTACAGCTTCTTCAGGACAGCTACAAGTCGAGTTAACTACTTCTCCTCCTGTCTGCCTGCATTCCTGTTTCCAAACAGTTAGATCCCCCTCATAGGTCTTGAGTGCCGAGGAAGATAATGGGATCAGGAAGACAAGGAGAACCGTGAGTACCGTACAAACCCTATTCATAACAAATTAATTTGTTTGAAAAGTTTTCAAACTTTCCGAATTTTATAGATTCTTCAGCAAAACCATTATCAAATTCAGAGACGAAATAAATATTTATGGATAGGGCGGTAGCCGGCGGCCTGATATTTGTATTCCTGATATTCTTGCTTCCCGTACTTCTAGTCTGGCAGCCAGACCTAGAGTCAAATAGACCTAAAGATACCGGTACCGAGCCCTTGATGCCCGGCGAAATCAGGAAGGCTTCGAACCAGGATGTAAGGATTACTTCGATGAAGTGGGTTAAGGTCCCGGCGGACTTTGAAACAGCTAACCTGGAGAGGAACACTAACTGGGCGGGCGAAAGGCTTCTAGACAACAACTCCCGGTTAAACGTTACGGTGAAGAATACGGGAGAACAATCCTTGGATCAATACGGGGCTGAAACTGTTGATCCCGGTGAATCCTTTACTGTCAGCTTTGTTAATGCCGGTCCCGGCGACGAGCTTTTCGTTGATTACCGGGGCGGTGAAGAGAATAACCTGAAGTTTGAAGCCCCGGAGTTTAGGAAGAGCCCGGGCGGCATTTCGTATACCGAGGGCTTTGTAAGGGTGCCTGTGCCGTGTGATTCGGACGGAGACCAAGGCGAACAGGAATACCATACTATGGTGGACGTGGACCTGGAAAGCTCTACAGGTATTGAAACCAAGTTAGAAGGTTCCGGAAGTATTGATAACTCCGAGTTCAGTCTTTCGGCAGAAGTTATTTCGGCAAAGAGTGAGACCGAACATGTGCCAAGTCGTGGCGAGTTCACTGTCCAAGTGGCTTTAGACACGGCGTGTAAGAATGTTGATATGGGTGTGAGACGTGCTAACTTGAGTATGGATCTTGAATACGCTGACGGTGCTTATACGGATGTAAGAGTTCCTTTGGAGATTGGTTTTGGCGATATATTCTACGACTACTAGCGGAACTGCCGGAACATTCCTCGCTCGTTTTTAAACCGAGTGGAGTTGATTTTACGGTAAGGGGAGAGGGGGATATACTAAATGATCTGCTGCGAGCCGAAATGCCTTGAATACGCTAAAAGCAACAAAATCTTCTGCGAACAACACTCAGAAGAGGAAGAAACAGAGAAAGCCTTGGAGGTGGTATAACCGGGAAAGTTAAGAGAAACGGTGACCATTAAGTTGTATGGGCGAGGAGGACGACGACTACCTCAGCGAGGGCAAGAAACACTTCGAGAAAGGAACAGAAGCCCTTCTAAAACACGGTATAGAGAAGAGTAAGAAGCAGAGGAAGAAGATAGACTACTACAGGCAGAACAGGAACGAATTCGTGAAAGCCATCTCCTCCATAGAGGCGAAAGAGCCTGCTGTCGCCGGAACTATTGTTGTCGCACCTATACTGATTACTTTGCTTGTTGTGGACTGGCTTTTCTCCAAGATCGCCGAGATACCGGGCAACACCTACTTCGATATAACCAATCATTACTACATCAACCAGAGCTTCAAGCTAGGAATACTGCTTGTTTTTGGCGCAGTTATTGTTACAGGAGTGGGGAGAGCTGTGAGAACCAGTAAAGGTTTCGAGGCCGAGAAAATGGTTGACTCAGGTTTCGAGAAAATCCCTTTCCTCGGATCAGTTTACAACATCTCAAAAATTACTTTCGACACTGTTTTGAGCGGCGCGGAAGAGTTCAGGGAACCGGTTAAAATCGATTTAAACGGTTTAAGGGTTACAGGCTTCAAGACAGGCAACAAGACTGAGGACGAAAGGGACGTTGTTTTCGTGCCTACCGCTCCAAACATAACTTCAGGATTTGTGGTGGAGCTTGACGAGGAAAGATTCAGCGAATCGGATGAAAACGCCGAACAGGCATTAACAAGGATCCTGAGCGCTGGTTTCGGCGAACCCGACAAAGAAGAACCTCAAAGAACTAAAGAAGAGAATTAAAGCTGGTTGAAAGCCCTCTGAACCACTTCATTCAAAGCAGGATGGATGTGAACAGTTTCCTGCAAGTCCTTTACATTTCCTGAACCGGCTTTCATCGCAACCAAGACCTCGTGAATCAGTGTAGGTGCGTCAGGACCTAGTATATGGCATCCAAGTATCTCGCCATTCTCCGAAGCTAACACCTTTACGAAACCGTCTTCCTCCTTCAAAGCCAGTCCCATACCGGTATCTGAGTAGTTGTAGACCGATTTCCTGTAACTAACTTCTTCTTCCTCTAACTGCTGTTCGGTTTTTCCGACTCCTGCAATTCTTGGACTGGAGAAGATAGCGTGAGGCATCGCAGTATAATCTATAGGATGCTTGTTCCCTGTCAACGAGTTCTTGAATGCGTGCTCGGCCTCAAGGTTGGCGTTGTGCTTGAAAAGGAAGTTACCAGCAATATCTCCTAAGACGTAGATGTCTTCGACATTGGTTTCGAGGTACTCGTTGTTTTCGATAAACCCTCTCTCACCGGTTTCGATACCTGCGTTTTCAACCTTTAGCCTGTCGGAGTTCGGAACTCTTCCTGCAGCAACCAGAAGCTTATCGCCTTCAAACGATTCAGTATTACCCTCTTTGTCCTCAGCTACTACTTCAATACTTCCGTCTTCCTGTCTTACTTCAGAAGCTTTCAAACCCAGGTTAACATCGTATTTCTCTTTCGCAAGCTCAGTGAATTTTTCCGAAACTTCTCTGTCTTCTCTTCCGACAAGGGAGTCTGTCATCTCAAGTATCGTAACTTCTGTACCCATCGAATCGAAGAAATGTGCGAGTTCGACCGAGATATAACCTCCCCCGATTATAACTAGTTCATCCGGTTTTTCTTCGAGTCTCAAGGCCTCTTTACTTGTCATAAATTCTGTTTCTTCAAGACCTTCACTTGGTGGGATCATAGGTCTTGTTCCTGCGGCGATAAAGATTTTCTCGGCCGTGATCTCTTCATCTCCGACCTCTAATACTTTTTCATCCTTGAAACAGGCTTCTTCTCTGTACAAGGTATGGCTTTCGGAGCTTTCGAGACCGTTTGCTATATTTTCCGCGTCCCCTGATACTGTAGTGTTTACGTCTTCAACTATCTGTTTGAAGCTGATGTTGTTTAGTTCAGAGTCGATACCGAAGCTTTCAGAATTCTCGATAGTTTCAACGATATCCGCTCTGTGTATAAGCATTTTTGATGGAATACATCCCCTGTTGAGGCATGTGCCTCCTAGAGGCCCTGGTTCTACTACTGCAACGTTTTTGCCTCTTGCTACGTAGGCTGAGGCGACTTCAAGACCTGAACCCCCGCCTACCACTATAACATCAAACTCTTCCATAATAGGTAGTTGTTGAAAAAGTCTGAACATAAAGTCTGCGGAGTTAACGGATGAAGCTGAGAAGCTTAAGCTTCAACCTTTTCTTCCTCAAAATGTAGTAGTATCTTATCCTTACCAGGTCTTTGAGTTTTCTGAACCATTTTGATCTGTACGCCTTTTCCCCGTACTCCAGCATTCCATCGTCGCCCATAGAGATCAATATGGCCGGGAACTTCTCCTTGAACATTTTCAGGTTCTCGGAATCGTGCCTGCCTATGTTTTCAGCTATTGTTTCAGCCTGGTTCATGGCGTTGTGAGCTGTCTTCATGCATTCGACGTCAGCACAATCCCCTCCAGCGAAGACGTTAGAATACTTTTGCGAACAAAGACCTTTGTTTACGGTTAAACCGTTTTTACCTGTGTCAAAATCTCTCTGTACAATTTTTGATGCCTGTATGCCGGTCGTCCATATTACCATGTCGACCTCAACCGTTTCACCGTTTTCAAGTATGGCTTTGTGTCTTTCAACGCTTTCAACGTTTTTGTCTCCTCTGAAAACAATATCGTTTTCGTTCATGTAGTCCAGGGCTATCTCCGAAGCATCTATATTCGCGTTTACCATAGGTCTTGTCGCAACATCAAGAACTTCGACTTCCAGACCTTTCTCTTTTAGTTCGGAGGCGACCTCAACACCTACATATCCTGCGCCGATTACGAGCGCGGAATCGGATTCGTCAAGCCTCTGATCGATCTTTCTCGCGTCCGAAAGACTGTAACAAGTCTCCACATTTTCTATATCGGTTCCAAACGTGTTTGGCTGTCCACCTAGACCTAGTACAAGGTAGTCGTAGTTGTATGCGCTGGAATCGGTTTCAATCCTGTCCTTTTCGGGCAGGATCTGTCTTATCTTTTCCTCCGAAAACTCTACCTCCGTATCACTTAGAAACTCTTCCAGGTCTAGCTGTAACTTTTTCTGGGAGGTTCTGTCCCTGAATATATCGATTATTCCGGGCGTGTGCTCGTGCTGCCTGTCTTTATCAAGTAGTTCTACTTCGTAGCCTTTTGCCGCTAGTTTTAGTGCGGTGTTTAGTCCGAAGAATCCTGCGCCCGCTACAACCACTTTTTCCGGCATAAACAAAGCTTTCGTCCGGATAGGTTAAAAATAATCCGGCCAGATGGATTGGTTTAAAAGACTTGGAGGAAACCTGTTTCTATACGCTTTTGGCGGGATGGTGTAGTGGACTATCATCGGACCTTTGGGAGGTCTGGACCCCGGTTCAAATCCGGGTCCTGCCAATTGCATATCTCCACATTTCATAGGGATGTGGGAACTGCCGACGGTTTTCTTGAGTTCTTTTGTATTTCAAGCTCTTGCTCTGGCTCCCTGACTATCTCTAAAGGATTTAACCAATATCCCTATCAGAATAAAAAATAATACGATGAATATTCCTGAAGGAAGTGAAATCATCAAATTAATAGCTTGGCACCGTTTAATTGCAGTCCCGCCCAACTTTGAAAGTATAGAGCAACCTGCATAACCGATTACAGTTAACGATATTACGCCTATTATTGAAGCCAAAAGAAAGTTCTTGAGGTCTTCAACATCATAGTTGGCAGTATTCATAGAGATTTATTCCGGAATTCTTGTTGTAAATTTGATGTACATAGATAAGTTATGGATATTGCAGAAGTAGATTTTAGTCAGGCAGTGAAGGTTCTCGTTACCCTCACTATGTTCGCTATTGTATTTGCTTTTGTTTTGAATCTGCCAATTGTAGGAGATTCTCCTCTTCTTTCAGGCTTGGAAAAAGCAATTGAAACAGTTTTCACACTTCTGATTGCATTATTACCTTGAATGATTCCTGACTGTCCCGAGGACTTGTTTAGGACTTGCTTCAGAATCTCTGTATCCTTGTTTCTACTAAAATATTAAAGTGGTTGAAAAGTTTCGCACCGTAATGCTTTTATTGTTGCAATTATAAAGTAACAACATGAATGAGGAACATTTTGCTGATGAAGATAATGTATATGTTTATCCTAATCAGCACCTTCCCTACTTCAGAGATGTAGCAGATATTTTTGAAGAGGACGGTCTGGATTACGAGAATTCAGATGTCCTCTTTGTCGGAGGCACCATGTACGCTCATGACTTCAAAGACGACCATCCTGAAGCCGATGTAGATGTTGTAGAAAGAAATCCTCTGACAGCATACCTACAGGCTTTTGTCTCACACCAGTTTGCCCAAGGCTATAACCAAGACGAAGTCAAAGCACAGCTTTTCGATTATAGCGCAGAAGTTGAAAATGGGGTATTACATACTTGGAATTATCGAACCGAGTTAGAAGCTATAGGAATTGACCGAGAGGATTTAAACAATAATATTAAACAACATCAGGATTTTGCTAGTTCGAACTGGTGGAACCATGATTATGGATTTGCGGAAGACATACTATATGAGTCCGAATTTGAAAGAGAAGAGCCAGAGTTTAGCTTTTCCGAAATACTATTGGATAAGTTGGGTGCAAAGAACTTGGATAGTGAAAAATCATTACACCGAATTAGAGAACTCAAAAACCACTCTAAAGAACATGAGGATGATGTGACCTGGGCACATTTAATAGAGGGCGTTGGAGAAGATGGGCCAGATAGATTAACGCTATCAGATGCCGGTAAAGCCAGTTATAACTGGGAAGAGGTACTTAAAGATGTTAATAGCTTTTCCGCTGTAGATAATATAAGAATAGAGGATGTAAGAAATGCTTCTGGTGAATACGACGCCATATTTTTCAATAATGTTTTTGATTACGTTGATTCAGAAAGAACTACTAATATTATTGATTCGCTCAGTTCTGAGGAAGGAGCATATCTCGAAGTAACGCTTTTAGGATGGAGCAATCCAGATGAAGGTAGAGTGGTTTTTGACGACCATATGCCGGAAGAAATAGAATTAATGGAACATGGTCCCGATGCAGACTTTTACTGGAAAAGATGGCCTGAAGACCAAAAAGGAGTCAAAGAATCACCTAACAAAGTTCGGCTGTATCGACCAGAAAATTCAGTTCCGGGTCCTGCTAATTACTTATCCCCATAGCTCTCTAGGATTCTCAAAATACTACCTAGCAGATTAAAGAGTTTCTTGATGAATACGGGCTTGATGTCTACACCTCATAGGATGAGTGAAATAGCGGATGAGTACGGAGTTTCGATGAGCCAGGTGATGCGTCTAGGCGCACTTATGGATGAAGAAGAATTTGATTTTGTCAACCATGACGACTATACTGATGAGGTTGAATACCTAGATTACTATGAGGGAGAGGTTCCGTCCCACAGACTGGCGGATAGAGAGTTTTACGAAAGAACTGACATTACCGGGATAGAACAGGACTCTGAACTCATTCCGGAGGAAATTTACGGCAACTTGAAAAAGGACTTGGAAGAAGTCGAAGATATCTGGTTAGACCCTTCACACGTAATCTTGCTTGCGCTGGGGGATGTAACTTCATCGAGACACGGTTTGACCTCATCTTACTGCAGAGATAAGTTCAATCCTAATGACAGACCTCTGGATTCAGAAGAGCTTTGCATGTATCTGAATGGATTCGGTTATGATGCAGAACCCAGGGACGTTGAAACTTTCATGACGCAAGAGATCAGAAAATCGGACCTAAACTCTGATATCACCCCCAGGTTTAGAAGAACTCCAGAGAACAAGTTTGAGCTTAACCCCGGCGCTCCGGAAAAATACGTGCTAAGCGTTGAAACAGGTATAGTGAAAATAGTCGAGGAGGTAACAGTAACGGACAAATGGGTTCAGGAGAACGAGGAAGAAGCAGATATTGCAATACCGACAGACATGATGCAGACACCTCCGGACGAAAGCTTCAATCTAGAGAAAGACGAGTAGCCATCTATCGAATCTAAACCAAAAATCTTCTGCTTAAAGTTTCTAGATTTAAGACAGCCATAGAAATAACCGTCAGCTTAACCTTCTCTGAACTTTTTGAACTCCTTGAGACCTGCCAATTTATCTCTTCCGGCTACAGGAGTTTCTTTTTTAGCCCAACCAAGCTCTTCAATTCCTTCAGACTTCATAAAGCCAATTACTGTATCAAGCAAATCAACTACAGCTTAGATCGTGAGCCAACCCCATCTATAAATTCATCTAGTTAAAGCCAATATTACCTGAAGGACTGCTGTCTTCATCCTCTTCCAGTATATCTAGTAGTTCTTCTTCAGTAATTCTGAGATCATCTGCATGGTCTTCAAACCTAGCCTCATCGAAGTTCTCGACTGAACTCGACACCTCGGCAATATTTTCGCTCATAACATCGTAGAGCATATTCCTGATGTCAGCGCCGACAAGACCTTCTGACTCGGCTGCTAACTTTTCGTAGTCTATTTCTGCCTCTACAGGCACGTCCTCAGACTCTTCCCCCGGAAGCCGTGTATGAACTTTCCATATCTCCTTTCTTGCCTCCTCTCCAGGCTCACCGATGTTAACATGTGTTCCGAACCTTTCCGGCCTTAGGAAGGCTGAATCTAATGCTTCAAGTCTGTTGGTGGTTCCCACCATTTGTATGTCTAGGTTGCTGCTTAAGTCCTGTGTCTCGCTTAGTATCATATTTTTTACTCTGGTTTCTACGCCATCGTCGCTTTCTGATCTTTCACTGGTCAGAGAGTCGATTTCATCCATCAGTAGCACGGAAGGCGTGTTTTCTCTGGCGTATTCAAAGAGTTCCTTTACGTTTTGTTCGGAATCTCCAACCAAGTTGCCAAATATCTCATCAGGTTGAATTTCTATGAGTTCGGCACCTGCCTCGTTTGCAGCAGCATTTGCTATCATCGATTTTCCGGTGCCCGGAGGTCCGTAGAGTATAACTCCGTCTGGTTCGTATCCAGCGCTCCTGAAGAGGTTCGGATTCTCAATAGGCCTAACTACGTTGTTCCATACTGTTTCCATCTCTTCTTCGTATCCCCCGATATCTTCTCTAGTAATTATATCTTTGGAGCTTTCCGGAGTCCATGTCTCAGCCATCTGGTCAACGTGATCATCGTACTTGCTCGAAGTCGAGTAAATGTATAGTTCGGTGTTATTGGTTGGGGAGTCTCCATCTATCTGCATTACTATGCCGGCTGAGCCCGATCTCCTATTTCTTGACCCTATTTCAGGTTTGAATACGATTGTCCCGTATTTTACGAAGTTGCCGTCTCCTGTCGTAACTATCGAATCTATTTGATCCTTGAACTGCGGATCTTTGAATTCTGGAGAAAAACTAGACTCTTCATCCACTTTCTCCAGATATTCTAGGACATCATTTAGAGGTATAGGTTTGTCCCACCCAACATTTACGCTGTAGTGATCAGCCATACAACTATAGTAGACATAAACTTTTATTACTATTAATCGACAACAAAGAGAGTGATTTTAGAGCAGAAACAACCGGTACGCCGCCAAACCAGTATAGGAAATTGAAAAGAAGCAGTTTTCTAAACTTTCGAACTTATGAAGCCAACCCGTGAAGTCCTTGACTCGATGATAGAAAAGAGAGCCCACGAGCTGAACAGGGACGGTGACGGACTTTTCATCTCAGGGCTTTAGGCAGGACTTGACATAGGTTTCGGGCCGCTGCTTATGGGCGTGATACTTACCCTTTCGGCCGGGAGCTACGGCGATCTGGGAACCGAATTACTGATTATGAGCGCTTACGCCGTAGGCTTCATCCTTGTGGTTCTTGGACGTTCCGAGCTGTTTACTGAGCACAACACCTTGGCAGTGATACCGGTTCTTGACGGAAAGGCATCCATGAAAAAACCTGGACGTCTCTGGGGCATCGTATTCACCAGTAACATAGTAGGAGGAGCCATATTTACAGGTCTAGCTGTGCTTCTGATGCCAGGTCTTGACGTAGTTAGTCCCGCAGCTTTCGAGACCATCGCACTCAAACTGGTGTGCCACAATCTTCACTGGCTGCTAATCGCCGCGATGTTCGCAGGATGGTTGATGGGCTTGCTTGCATGGCTAATAACTGCCGCACAGGAAACACTGAGCAGGGTTTTCATAATCTGGATCGTAACAGCAACTATCGGAATACTACACCTCCCACACCCCATAGCAGGTAACGTGGAAGTGCTGTTCGGACTGTTTACATCACCCAGCATTAGCTTAACCGACTACATTTCGTTCCTCTCACTCGCCACTATCGGGAACGCAATAGGGGGAGCGGTCTTTGTAGGGTTGATGAAGTACAGTCAGATCGTAAGAGGTGCTAAATAAAATCTCCTAATAATCATATAGAAGCAATAATTAAGTAAAAACGCCTTAGTTACTTATTCTTCCTCTGTCAGGACATCTTTGATCCATGCTGCCTGTTTGCTTCCTAGTCCTTTACCATGATCGGCCATTCCGTGTACGTATCCAAGGAATCCTCCTATTACTATCCCGACTGCCGCACCCTCTCCTCCGGAGGCCGCGCCACCTATAGCTCCTCCAGCAGCGCCGTATTCAGTCATCAGTATAGGTTCGGCATATACTGACGGCTCAGTTAATGGACTTGAATAAATATCCGAGTCGTCTTGGTTGTAATCATGGTTTCCTGCAGCCATGTCTTTGTTATTGTCAAGTAGCACTTAAAAATTGTGGGTGAAGCGGCTCGTAAAAACTTTATCCGGACGCGCTCAATAGATTTTCAGCTGACGTATGCATCCTAAATAGATCTGGACAAACAATAATGTATCCAGAAACTCTTTCTAAAAAAGAGAAAAGAAGAATACCGGGGTACTAGGCTTCAATCTTTGCAACGAAAATAACTTCTGCGTGGTTGTTGTCTTCATCGGGAGTTATTCTCAGTACTCCGTCGGAAAGCCTGTTCTCCCCATAACTGTTCAGATCAAGGTTGAAGGGGTTGCCTTCAGGCCTGTCGTCCCAGTACTCGGTAAGGCCGACTACTTCGACCTGCCCGGAGTCTTCACCTGAAACAGTCATGTTGCTGTAAGTGTAGGTTCCGAACGGAAGATTATGGTACTCGGCGCATTCTGCGTCGAGCATTCCATCGCCTTCACGGTATTCGTCCGAAGTGCCTACTAGATCCGCTACCTGGTTCAAAGGCGTGTCGAACCTGACAGGATTTGAGTCGGTGTACTCCGAAACACCTTCGGAAATGTTAGTGTCTACAGAGAATTCTACGTTAACTGATTCTCCTGTGATTACTTGGTCGTTCTGGTTGAGCAGTACTGTACATACTTTGATGTCGCCGTGGTCGTTGATCGTGTCATAGTTCAGTACGTGGTCTCTCGGGTTCGGGTACGAGATCCAGTTCTCGCCTGCAGCCTCGGGTTCAGGTGCGGGAGTGACATGCCTCTCTTCAACTTCGGCCTCGTTTTCAGATTCGTAGGATTCGTTGTCGCCATCGTACTCTTCCGAGTTACATGGGCTGTCGACACCGATCACACAGATTCCTGCTTCAGACTCGTTTTCGGAGTCTTCAGAGTTATTGGATCTGAACCGGTCGTCGATCTCGCCGTCACAGTCCTGATCCTCAGGTATATGGACTTCTCCTTCCTGACACCCAGGCTGTTCGGTGTTGTTTTCAGTATCTTCTTCGTCTTCAGAGTCGTCGAAGAAGTCATCGTCCCAGAAGTCTCCGTTGTCCCAGAAGCTTTCGTTCTCGTCAGAATCCTCGAAATCAATCGATGTATCGAAGTCTCCGAAGCTTGAATCAAAGTTGACAAATGCGGAGCTTGACGCAACGAGACCAATTGTGGTAAAGGCCAATACTAGCTTTTTCTTCAAATTTTTTCACCTCCATTAATGGTTGTTAAAGGGTTTTGGGAAAGGACAGTAGATCTTGAGGCTTCCTGAATTTATACGGATTCTTTCAGTCCCTAAATTCCTCAAAAAACCAATATTGAGGGATTATACAACCATGCAAAGTTCCTCTAGTAAGAAAGAGAAAAAGCCGGCCTCTATGCCGGAACCCTTACTTGTCGTCCTTGTTGTATTTTTCATCCTCCTTCTCGTCTTTCTCTTTGCTTTCCTGTTCTTTTTCCTTGCTCTCTTCTTCCTTCATTTGCTTGTCTTCCTTTGTTTCATTACTGTCATCTTTCTTCATGTCCTTCTCGAATTCTTTGCTGGACCAGGAGTCTTTCGTAGAGCTGGTTTTCTGATCCTTCATGCTGTACTCCTTGGTGCTGGAGCTTGAGCTTTTCTCAAAGCTTGAACTGGTGGAAGTCTTCATGAAGCTCAACTTGTTTGATTTCTTGTCGAAGAACTCTTCTTCAAAGAAGTCGTCCTCGAAGAAATTCTCCTCGAAATCATCGCTGAAAAAGTCTTTTTCCGAATCGCTGAAGAAGCTGTCATCAAAACTCATCCCTTTCTTTGATGCTGCTACGGTTCCTACCATGCCTACTGCGATAAGGCCTATCAAGATCTTTCTCTTCAAAATTTGTCACCTCCCTGATTTCCGGTCGCCCGGCTTTACTTCAGGTTTTGCTCAAACAACGGGTAGAAGAAGGCCCTCTCTTACTTAAACGGTTTGTTTTAGGGCTTCAGAACCCTGACAACCGCAAGAATGGAAGATTAAGAAATCGTTGTTTTGAAACAATACTTATCGCTGATAAACCTATTTGAATGAAACTACAACACGCCTAGATATGAAGAGGAAAATCCTTGGAGCATTAATAGCACTCGTTTGTCTGATAGCACTCCCAGCATTTCTTCAACACTACCTCGCCTTAATGACCGGAAGGGTTGAAAACCTAGTTGTTATACAGCAACGCTGGGATCTGGTCGCTCTTAGTATTATAGGGTTCCTGCTTTTCCTGATACCTTTGAGGTACCGGCACAAAACCGACTGGAGCTCCCACGGAATATACGCCGCATTCATAGTCTCTCTATTCGTTGAAATGTATGGTATCCCCTTGACACTTTACCTTACTTCCGGTCTAGGCTCCGCAACCCAGACACCGGCATACCTCTTCGAGTTCACCGCACTAGGAATCTACTTCGGATTAAACCTCTGGATGCTAATAGGACTAGCAATAACAGGTATAGGAGCAGCTATAGTCTCTATAGGCTGGTACCAACTCTACACAAGCGATGAAGAACTCGTTACATCCGGAGTGTACTCTTACTCTCGGCATCCACAGTACATAGGAATTTCATTAATCGTGATAGGATGGTTCATAGGATGGCCGACACTATTGACAACAATCATGCTTCCGATCCTGCTCTTCGTCTACCATAGAGCTGCTTTAAAGGAGGAGGAAGAAGTTCGAGAAGAAGTCGATGGGTACAGCGATTATATGGAGGAAGTTCCAAGGTTCTTATGACGTAGTTCAACTAATGCTTCTTTCTAGCTCCAGATCAGGGGGTACATCTCACATCAAGTGAAATGCTCGTATAACTATCATCGACCGGCCATTCACCGGAGGTTCTGCTTCAAACCGATAAGAGATCCGAAATATTGTTCTTCCTTATTGAGAAAAGACTAAAATCGAGCCAGATAGCTGTGACTTCACCGACAGAGATCATTACTAAGTTCAATCAGTTTATGTCAAGGTAGTTTGGTTACCTGCTGAACCCATGCCACAACATCTCCACCATCTTCAATTCTGAAACCGTTTGAATTAGGGGCGAAACCCCGTATCATTTCTCGGGCCCCCACTTAGACGTTTAGCGGGCCAGTTGCTGAGGACCGTCCCTCAACACTCGAAGTCGACTAGTTCACGATTTGCTATCTAGGGTCGTAATTCCTGTCTGAAACTTTCTCTTCTCTATGAGTAAGGATATTTATTGCTGCGAACGGTAGTGATCCCCACTTAATGATGTTCAGGTTGTTGGGTAAGGTATTAACTTATAGTAGTGGTATTTCCATCTCCATCTTCGGCAAGAATTTCCATAGTTCCATTTTGCACTTTACCCCACAGGCGGGCTGTACCTGTAGTGTCATCATTTTCAAAATTAACTGTGGGTGTAGCACTAGACGTAGAACGATTAAACAATCTAAAACCAGTTTCAAATCCCGTTCCCTCATATACGATGTTGTTTTCTGTGGAATACAACCTCGCGTTCGTCAGTTCCAGCGTGCCGGGGGCTGAGGACGAGGAGTAATATTTAAATGCGCTAAAACTACCCTTTCTATCGATAAAATCGAAGTCATTCTTCCCCATTCGTAGATACGATTTTGACTCATTCTTGAGTCCTAGACTGTTATCCTTTGAACCGCCTTCACCATGAAGATACGACCCGTTACTAAGTATTTCAACACGACCGAAACCGCTCCCATCCTCGATCGCCTGTCCTGTTCCAATTCGAACGTTGTTTCCGTCGCCGGTTAAGTCGAGGTAGTCCTGCGTTGAATCAGTAATAGTATTACCCGATAAATCCAAGTCAACAGAATTCAGCTTTAAAGGGCCTCCAGAACTTAAGGAAAAATACTCAGAGCCCGAATCCAAGAAATCAAGACCAGAGCTACCCGAAATACCGTTCCTGGTAAGCTTCAGACCTGAGGCTGATGCTAGACCGAAAGCACCAAGACCAGCAGCACCCACACCAAGCTTCTTCAGAAAACCTCTGCGAGAAATTTTGTTGCCATTTTTTGAGGAGTTCCTTCCAAACAATTTAGCTTTGATCTGTTTGTTCTCCTGCTTAATCTTTCTGTAATCTTGTTTTATCCGATTATTTTCTTCCTCTAAATCCCTATTTTTCTTCTCTAGTTGATCGACCCTTTCTACAAGTTCTTCGATTCTACTTTCTAAACCCATGAAACTGAATGAGAGAGCCTGATAAAAAAACCTAAGTAACTCGGAGAAAAATAGGTACAAGGGAAAGGCGTCGCCGGCGCCCGGATTTGAACCGGGGAGGCCGCGTATGGGCCAGCAGATCTCGAATCTGCCGCGTTCAACCAGACTCTGCCACGCCGGCAACGTATACATAAGCAAAAAGTTAGGGAAAGCTTATAATCGTTCAAGTCGCCTCGTTTCTTGGATGGGTTACGACGCAGTCATTTTCGACAAAGACGGAGTTCTACTCGACTCAGGCGACTTCAGATGGGCTGACAAGATCCGAGTGAAGGTAGCGGAACAGCACGGCAAAAATATTTCTATTGAAGAAGCGAGAGACCTTGTCGAGATAGATTCCATGAAGCAGTTAGACAGGTTCACGAAAAACACCGGTCTAACCAGTGACGAGATTATTGAGATGGAGAATAAGATCGCGGACAGGAAGATCGAGATGATGAGGAACGGTGAGATCGGGCTCTGCAAACATACTAAGAACGTGCTTAATTCTATCGAGTCCACAAAGGCTTTGGCATCTAATGCGCCGTGGAAAGCCACAAAGTTCACGCTCGAACACTTTGATATCAAGAACTATTTTCACAGTATCGAATCACCTCAACTCTCAAGTCTAGAAAACTATATTTCCCGGAAAAAACCGAGGCCTACCATGATCAAGGAGATAATAAAACGTGTTGACGCGGAGAACCCTGTGATGGTAGGATACTCGGACGACGATATCGTGGCGGCTGAAAATGCTGGAATCGACTCCATACACGTTGACTACAACGGCTACTCCGAGACAGATCCAACTTACGAGGCAGAGCAACTTGACGAAGTAGTGGAGATTGTCAGCAACTAAATAGGTTCTAACTTCTGAACATGTCTCTGATCTCTACATATGTCTGAGTCTCGTTCGATCGCAAAGTATCCGAGTTATGCTTATTTCTCACCTGGATGGCGATATTTGTGCCAGCAGGCAAGTTTACTAGTGTTGCAAAAGAATAGATATTTATTCTTGAACCTGCCGCTGTAGGCTGATTAAGTCTGAAAGATTTAGAGGTATCGAGATTCTGTATCTTCATCCCAAGAGCATCATTATCTGAGGGCGAATCAAAACGCGCACTTATTACAACCAGTCTCCAACCGGATGAGTTAAGATTGATTTTATTATTAGCGGCATCAACTTCGCCTAGTTCATCAGCCTCCACAGTTCCTACTGGCATGTTCGTCCAAGAACCCGCGGAAAGCGAGGTGTCGGATTCCGGATAGAACCGAATCAGCGTTTCATTCGTTATAGAGGCTTTCTCTGAAGAAAGGGATTGAACGTTTTCCACAGGCACAGGACTCGAAGTGGTGCCAGTTCCTGCCGCAACCTCCCAAGAACTACCATTATCCCGGTAAAGCAAATTCACATCCTTAGCATAGTAGTATCTTCCTTTAACGCCAGCTGAGGGCTTACCAGAATCCGTTCCCTCCTGCATCAGTTTGCGCTCTACACCGGAATCATAAATTCCATTTTTGGTCAGTTTCAGCCCAGATGCAGGCGCTAAACTTAATGCACCTATACCTATGGCTCCCGCACCGATCTTCTTGAGAAAACTTCGACGAGAGAATTGGCCTGTGCGTTTATCCTCTAAAGGAATGTCTCTCATTTCCGACTTCAATCTCTCTCTTTCCTCCTTAACTCTTTCCTCAACTTTTTCTTCGATTAATCTCTCTATTTTATCTTCCATATACCGAAATGGCGTGTTTTCACTTAAGTTTTTGCTCCTCAACTAAAGCCGACTTAAAACTTCATTCCAAAGGGTTGGATATGACCGACGAGCAAACCTGCGCAAAATGCGATAAGGACACAGTGATTTTCCGTGAGTACGAGGGAAGAGGACTTTGTCAGGAACATTTCTCCATCGATGTCAAC
Source organism: Candidatus Nanohaloarchaea archaeon (assembly GCA_041639695.1). Classification (GTDB taxonomy): domain Archaea; phylum Nanohalarchaeota; class Nanosalinia; order Nanosalinales; family Nanosalinaceae; genus PL-Br10-U2g16. The sequence continues at coordinate 47,799 of JBEQBQ010000003.1, read as the reverse complement.
AAGAAGATCAAGAGAACGATCAGGAAGAACGACATGGTGGAGTCCGGCGACACTATTGCTGTAGGCCTGTCTGGAGGAAAGGACTCGGCAGTCATGCTTCAACAATTAGTGGAAATCTTTGGCGACCGTCCTGACATCGAGATCGTTGCAGTTGCAGTACATGAAGGTATTGATCCGTACAGAAACGAATCTATCTCAGCTGCGGAAGAGATGTGCGAGGAGATGGATGTTGAACTTGAGATCGGACGTTACGAAGATTATTACGATTTGAGGATGGAGAATGTTGTCGACAATCTTGAGAAGTCGAACTGTACCTACTGCGGGATTATGCGTAGAGATCTCTTGAACAAGCTTTCCCGAGAGGTTGGCGCGGATAAGATCGCTATCGGCCACAACCTGGATGATGAGGCCCAGGCCATCATGATGAACCATGTGAAAGGCGACATGAAGAGGTTGGCGAGAATCTCGGGTTCAGATCCTGTAGACCACGACAAGTTCGTTGAAAGGATTAAGCCGTTGAAGGATTTGATGGAGAGGGAGATCGCTCTGTATTCTAAGCTTCATGATCTAGGTGTTATTGATCGTTGTCCTCACGTAGAAGAAGGTTCTCTGAGACCTATTATGAAGAGTTTCTTGAACCGTTTAGAGTCGGAGATGCCGGGCATCAAGCACTCGATTGTTTCTCAGGGACGTGAAATCTCCGATATTGTTAATGAGCATAAGGATTTTGATTCTGAGGAGAACCAGCTTAGAGAATGTGAACGTTGCGGAGAGCCTTGTTCTTCGAAGGTCTGTCGTAAGTGCCAGTTGCTTGAGGAAGTCGAGAAAGCTAAGCAGTAGAAAGATATGTTTGTTCTTCCGAACCGAATAAAAACCTCCGAAGTAATACACCGTAATATGAAAGCTATTGTCTTGGCGGGAGGACACGCCACCCGACTCTGGCCTATCACCAAACATAGGGCCAAACCCCTTCTACCACTAGGAGAAAAACCGATAATCGACTACATACTTGAAGACCTCGAAGATATCGACGAAGTAATAATCTCCACAAACAGAAAGTTTGCCGGAGACTTCGAGGACTACGCCGAAGAGTACAACAGAGACAACGTAACCGTCGCAATCGAAGAACAGGGAAGCGAAGAAGAAAAACCCGGGACAATCGGCGCCATCATTAAGATGCTTGACCGGGAAGACCTGGATCTCGATGACGATCTGGTTGTTATCGGCGGCGACAACTTCTACAGCTTCGACACATCTGAATTCCTAGATTTCTGTAAAGAAAAAGACGCTCCTGCCAACGTAACATACGATGTGAAGGACGAGAAGCTGGCTACAAGCTTCGGAATCGTTGACACAGAAGGAGACCGTATCGCCGGATTTGTTGAAAAACCGGAAGAACCGCCTTCAACTTTAGCTTCTATCGCAGTCTACTACTTCCCCAAAGACAAAGTTTCTCTCTTCCACGACTACGAAGAGCATTTCAAACAGACCGATGTGCCTGCGGAACAGTACCTGGATGAGCCAGGACGTTTAATCGAATGGGCGCATCAGAAGACACCCATGTTTGCTTTCTCCTTTGATGGAGACTGGTTCGATGTTGGAACACCGAGAGGCTACCTTGAGGCCACCGAAAAAGTGGTTGACGGCAACATAGTTAGGGGAGAAACAGAGAACGCCGAATTAGGTGAAAACGTAGTTGTAATGGACGGCGCCGAGGTAAAAGAGTCTAGGCTTGAAAACTCGATAATCTTCCCTCAAGCAAATATCGTTGATTCAGAGATCAGAGACTCGCTCGTCGATCAAAAGGCAGAAGTAGAGAATAAAGACCTTGAAGGCGCTATCATAGGGGAACACTCCTCCCTATAAAATTTCTACTTCTCTTAAACTTCAGCCGGCTGCAAACCTAGATTTTCAGAGTCCTCCATAGATACCGAACCATCTAACAATTCCTCTTCATAGTCTTGTTCTTCCGGACTATATCCTTCGGCCTCAATACCGTAGTTCTCAACTATATCCTCGACAATGCTATCAGCCATCTCTTCGCCATAGACATCAGCGTTATCGCCGATCGCCATCACACCATATTCTTGGTCTCCAATAGAACCTGCCTCGAAGTAAAGGTTGTCCGTCGAGAACCGGGCATAGACATCCCGGTATTCATCAACAAGATCCATCTTGGTATCCTGAATATCTTCTGCAAGCTCTGATTCTAGATCGATTCCTTCTTGCTCTAGATAGCTTTCAACCATTTGAGTTTCATAGGGATAGGCATAGTTACTTCCGCCGTTGGGATCCAGAGCGTTAGAAACAGCCTGTATAGTTCCTTCTTCTACCTCTAGAGGTCCATCAGTTAAACTATCAATATGGCTTGATACTTCAGGATCAACGCCTATAGATTCAAGCTCCTCCTCTAATATTCCTTTATGATCTAAAGCATGTAGCCCTTCATGGATAGATGCGTTAAGCATTTCGGACTCAGAAAGTTTCTCGAAGTCGTAGTCAAGAAGTAACTCGGTATTCGCTTCGTTCAAACCGTACTCGGTTCTTGTTGCAGCAGGAACATCCTGAGGCAGCCTTGTTCTTTTAACAGAGTCAAATGCATCCGTGATGTTAAGTTCTGTTACGTCTTCTGCTTCCTCGAGATGTTTCCAGTCACCGTTCTTGTTCAGGTTCAGCGGCGGCATCGCACTCATAGATTCGTGGCCTCGATGTTCTGTATACGGTTCTCGAGTTGTGGGTGTGTAGAGAACCATTTCGTCAACTTGTCAGACGAGAACGGGTTTGAGATAAACAGGTTTGCACCTGCTTCCTGCGATTTTGAGACGTGCTTGGTTGGTTTCTTCTTCCCCTCCTCATGGATTTTGGTGAGAGCGGTACTAAGTCCTTCTTTCTGGCCGTGAATTCTAACTGCATCCGAATCTGCTCTGTACTCCATCTTTCTGGAGATCGCCATCCTGATAATCGTGGCAATAATAGGAGTTATGATCATGAATGCTAAAGCTGAAACCATTTCTGCTCCGTCCTCATCTCCTCCGAACATGGCGCCCCAGAAAGCCATCTCCGCAAGTATAGATATTGCTCCTGCGATAGTGGCTACTGATGCATTAATCAAAGTATCTCTGTTTTTGATGTGGGCTAGCTCATGGGCTATAACCCCGTCAACCTCATCACTATCCAAGTTGTTTACTAGTCCATCGGTCACGCATACAACTCCTTTCTCAGGGTTTCTGCCTGTAGCAAAGGCGTTAGGTACATCCATCGATGAGCGGTAAAGCCGGGGTTTCGGTATACCGGCGTTTTCAGCCAGTTTTCCCAGTCTTTCGTGTAGCTCCGGGTTCTGTTCTTCGGTTATTTCCTCGGCACCATACATTTTGAGAACGATTTTGTCGGAGAACCAGTAGGACCCAAAGTTCATCAAACCGGCGAATACTAGTCCGATTATCATCCCGCCGGTTCCTGCTAAAGCGTATCCTACACCTATGAATATACCTGTAAGTATTGTTAGAAGTCCGAATATCTTCAGGTTGGCCTTGAGTCCTGAGGCTGTTACCATATTCCTAGTTCTTGTTTCGAAGATATTAACTAGTTGTTGTAGTTCAACTGGGAAAAGTGTGGAAAAATAGTCTGGCAGCGTCCTGAATCTCCCGCCTGTAAGGCAGTACCGGTCAGATCGCTGAAGGACTTTGCTTCCGTGTTCGGGATGGGTACGGGCGTTGCCCCTTCGCTTTGGCCGCCAGTATGCAACATGTTAGGGTTAAAACTTATAAACCATCCGAGGGCCTGAAGTTCTAACTTTCGAAAACCTGCGCTAACTCCTTCCCACGACCCTTAGGTACACGGGAAGAAACCTTTTGACCTTTGTAAAAACCGCAGCCTACAACCCTTCCGTCATACTCTAGAGCCACGTAACCTTCCTCATCCATCTCTCTAGGAATCATCTCCTCTCTTTTTAGCAGCTTCAGTAACTCATCTCTATCGAGCTCAACAATATTTTTCTCTATCCTTCCATCAAGGAACTGGAGAGCATAAGTAGTTGGTTTAAGACCTCTGCCTGTTGTCCTGAGAAGTCTGAAGCCGTATGTTTCGACCTCAAGATCTGTTTCCATCTGTTTCGAGGTTAGCCAGTAGTCGCCGGAATTCGGAACTATTCTGAACTCCCGCATCTTCTCCCTGTCTACTCTAAACCTGTTTTCAAGGTAGTTCCATGCCTCTTCGACGTTATTTTCTGAACTTGGCAACATAGATCACCCCCGACTGTTGATGGTGCGGATAAACCCTAACGGTTTTCCTCATCTCCTCTCCATACTCATTATCCCGGAAAGATGTTACCCCTCTGTTGTGTTCTGCCTCAAGCTCTATATTTTCCAATTCAAGCTCAGTGTTCTCAACAAGGTGTTGAACAACTTCTTCGTTCTCTTCTGGCGCTAGGGTACAGGTAGAGTAAACCATTTTTCCGTCCTTTTCGAGCATTCTCGCTGCTTTCTCACCTAGCTGTTTCTGTAGGTTTGATAGTGATTCGCGCTCTCCTTTATCCGCAGCTGTGAAGTTTCTCCTAGCTTTATCGCCTTCTCCCGAGCACGGTGCATCAAGCAAAATTTTATTGTATTCCTCGTCTTCGGGAAGATTCCTCGCATCGTAGTTTGTTGCGGCAACACTCGCGCTGCCTGTGCGGTAGATGTTGGCGTGCAGAGACTTCATTCTTTGACCGGATACATCGTTGGCGATGACCTTTCCCTTGTTCTCGAGCTTCGATGCGATCTGTGTGGTTTTTCCGCCTGGTGCGGCAGCCATGTCAAGCACTTTGTCGCCTTTTCGGGGATCAAGAACTTCAACCGGTACAATCGCACTTTCCTCCTGGACGTAATACTCGCCCATCCAGTGAAGCACCGACTTACCTGGTTTTTCCGTTTCCGGAAGACGGAAGACCTCGTTGTTCCAGTTTGCCTGCTCTACTTCCGGAAAGCTAGTTCTTAGTTCTTCCTCAAAGTTTTCACGGGCTTTAATTCTGTTCTTCCTGACAGTTGATACAGCAGGTTTCTCAACCGCGTCCTTGAAGGCTTTCCAATCTTTGATCAGGGTTTTGTAACGTTCCATATTCAGTTTTCCGGGCTGAATCTTTATTATTCATTCAAAAGATTAAGTCTCGAATCAAGTTTCGCTATGAGTCAAAAGCATGAGGATCCGTTCATCGATCTGGACGGTTTTGGGCTAAGTAAGTATCACGAGACGAAAGCGGATTTTATCATGGGAGATGATACTACGCGCGAGGTTGTAGAACTATTCTATCATAATCAGGACGAAGCCTATTCCGAGTACGGAATTTTCTCGGAGATCGAATCATCAGGAAGTAATCTGCAAAGGTCTCTCGAAATGCTTGACGGTCGGACTAGACTGGATTTTTTACTTGACGAGGAGATACTTGAGATGCAAAAACAGGAAAGTAGTTGCGCGTCAGGATACAGTAAGAACTACCGGTTTAATGGGTTTCCAGAGTATCTTGATGAGTCTGAGTTCTGACAGATCAAAATCCTTATAAGGAAACGTATTACAACGTATTACGTTACGGATGTCTATGCCTCAGGAACCCGGAGAAGAAAGAATCAAGCTTGCAGAAGGATCAGAAAGCTACGACGTAGCACCGAGATCTGAATGCTGCGGAGAAAAACCCAAGATGAACTGGTCAGTAGTTATTCTAACATACGAGACTGAAAACCGGGAAAACCTCTTAGTCCAGCGAAGATCCGATCAAAAGCAGAGAAAACCCGGTTTCCATGAACTAACGGCCGGACACGTACTTGAATCAGATTCCGAGATAGGATACGCCGCAGTAAGAGAATACGCGGAGGAACTTCATGACACCTCCCCCGAAACGATTGGACTGAGCACGGACGATCTTGAATATATAGGAACTATAGAGAAAGATTCGGAAGACAACCCTGAGATGTTAGCAATTTACTCTACAACCAGACAAGCTCTGGAAACACCTGATTATGCACCAAAGCTTTCTGAAGAGGTTGAATCAGCATGGTTCGAACCTGTAGAAAACATACTGGAACGGAAAGGTGAAGCAAGACCTGCCGAATTTACTGACTCAACTAAACAGGTGTTAGAAACTCTATACGAATAGTTCAGATATCTTTCAGGCTTTGCTGCCCCGCGTTCTTTTTACCGAAAGCTTTCCTCAAGTCATCTTCGAGCTCCGGGGCTTTAGACCTGTCATATAAAGTTGCGGCAGGGTGGAAAACCGGCATGATCTTTCTCCCGTTCCTCTGGAACATCTTACCGTGTATCGAGGTAATTCCTTTCGAGGTATCGAGCATCTGTTTCGACGCAAAATTACCTAGAGTCAGAATTACATCAGGATCTACCCTCTCAATTTCTTTTTCGAGTAGTGGTGCCCATGCCTCGATTTCATCTGCTTTCGGATCACGATTCTCTGGGGGCCGTACCTTCACCAAGTTAGTGATGTAAAGATCGGATCTTTCCACGCCGATATCGTTAAGTATATCGTTCATCCTATCCCCTGCTCTGCCGACGAAAGGTTCTCCCTGTTCTACTTCGTTGGCTCCTGGCGCTTCCCCTACGAGTATTACTTTTGCATCTTGAGGCCCTACAGCAGGAACGAAGCGTTCCTCGTCGAAGTACTCCTCACTTAGTTGTTCGAAGAAATCACTGTATTCTTGTTTGAAACTCATGTAATTGGGGATCGGGTTTCAGGCTTTAATATTTAGGTCTCTGACCTGAAAGAAAAAATATGAACTTGAAAGATCTTGATAGGCAACAGTGGACAGGAATACTAGGTGTTGCAGCAGCCTTGACAGGGATCTTGGTTGTGCCACCGCTGCTTCAGAAACTATACGATATAAGCGCTATCACAACAACGTTTGTAATCATAATTATCTACTTCGTTGCTTCGAAGTATGTACAGTATCGTGGATAAGAATAAAATTGAGAAAAATTCGTGTTTGGCTGGACTATCCAGCGCTCTTAGGCTTTAAGCCTCTGTTACGTTAACGGCTTTTGGACCTCTGTCGCCTTCTTCCTGCTCGAATTCGACTTCAGTTCCTTCTTCGACTGTAAGTCCGTCTTCGAGTTCTTCGTTGTGGAAGAATACGTCGTCGTCCATCTCGTCAGTCTCGATAAAACCGTAGTTCTTCTGATCATGGAAGAACTTTACTGTTCCTTTCAAAATAATACACCTCCTTAATAAATACTACTTGAGTGCTTAACCTTATAACGGGAAGAATTATTTTCGACATGCTAGCAGTTATCATAAAGCCTGTTGTACAATATGATTTTATGGAAAAGGTAAATGATTTTGAGTTCGATCCCGGCCACCCTAAGGAGCTGGACGAAGTTGTAGTTACAAACGAGGAGTTCGAGAAAATCGAGGAGAAGCTTGATCTCGATGAAAACATAAGATTTGGTGACAGAGGATGGGATGCACCACCCGGAAAGGTTAGGATCTGGGTTAGAAAGGACGATCCTGAAGACGAGTAAACTAGGAGAAAGTTCTTTTTCCACCCCTCTTTACTTTTGGAAGGATCAAAAGATTTTTAACACTAACAGTTTTTTTGTTACCACATAATGAGCACAAATTCTTATGATTCTGGCAGCGACCAGCATTTCGAAGACTATGAGAAGGTCGAAGAAAAAACCGACTACATTCTTGAACCAGAAGAAGATCAGGACAATAATGGCGGAGTTCTGAATGCAGTTAACGATGCCTTAAGCGAAGCCGGATCCAGTATTAGGGATAGATCTTATGAAGCAATTATAGCCGGAGGAGCAGCATTCACCGCATATCACTCAGAAGAATTAATGGACGTTACAGGAGAAACAGCAGCACAAGCAGCAACACCTGAAGGACAGGCTTCTGCAGCAATTCTAGGCGGAGGAGTTGCAACAGCCTATGCAGTAAGCAGCTACTTCGAAGATATTACTAATGTATCAGATGTTCAATAGAAAAAAGTAGGTTCCCGGCTCCAGGATTTGAACCTGGGACAAGTCGATCTACAGTCGACCGCTCTGCCAGACTGAGCTAAGCCGGGTTAATAGGTTCTTCAACATCTTTGAGTTAGAGGGTAATGCTTTAAAACATGTTTCAGGGACTGAACTCTGTCGAGACCTCACCGGACTCAGCAGCCTTTTCATCCCCCACGTATATTTCTGTCGGCGGAAGGTTTACACCACCCTCTACTTCGTAGAGAGGTTCGATCGTGTATTCGAGAACTCTTTCCTCTCCCGGAGAGAGATCTTCAAGCTCCCAAACAAGCCTTGTTCCATCGTTGGTCTTACGGATTACCGGTTCCGCTATCTCAAACTCCCTTTTGACCGAAGCAATATCGGGCACGAAGTCCTTTAACTCCAGGCTTTCAAATTCTGAGCCAGAGGAGTTTCTTACACTGATTCTCACCTTAAGTCCATCTTCTTTCTGAATAACCTTCTTTGAGACAGAGATAGAACTCTGAATCTTTCTTATAACCAGTAAACCGGCCACTATAACCGTTATTAAAACTAGAGGAGGCCAATAACGCGTAGTGTAGCTTACGCTTTTGGTTTCCCCCCTCTCTATATTGAAAGACCAGTAGTACGTTGTATCGCCCTGCCCAGTCTCCGTTTTGTTTGGTTCCTGACTAAAAACCGTAAGAGATTCCAGGTATGAAGGGATTGAAGCGTTTAATCTTACTTTTTTAGGGGCATTACCTAGGTTTTCAACTTTCAAAGTTTTCTTATTTACAAGTATTCTGTCATCGATTTCCGAGGTCTTCCTAACCTCTGTAACTTCTTCAACAGTCAAAGACTGACTTATATTTTCTATAGTACTTTCTCCTCTTGTTATCGAAAGTTTTAGCATTTCTTCGCCCGGAGAAACGTTTACAGGCAGTTTTAGTTGAAGTTGTTGTGAGAGCTTAGCACCAGGAGGCAGCTGAAACCCAGTTCTTGATGTACGTGCGTCCAGAAGCTGAGCTTTAAATCCTACGTCTCTAACTGTTTCAGGTGCTGTGTTTACTATAGTAAGGTTTGCGGAAACAGTTTCTGCAGGGCGGAATGGTCCGGAATCAGTTGAGTAGGATGTGATCGTCAAATCGGTGTCGGAGTCGACCGAGAAGTAACTTGTACGTGATTTAAGGTTGTCGCCTTGTAGAGTCCTTGCGTTTACGGTGAAACCGTAGTTGCCTTGTATCGTGTTTTCCGGCGCCGTAATATTTATTTTGAGAGTGAAGTTTTCTCCGGGAGCTGATTTGACGGCGTTGGAGTGGCTGAACCAGTTTGAAGCTTTTGGAACTGATTGGATACTGCTTATCCTGAAGCTACGGTTTTGGGAAAAGCTATTTGTTCCTTGGAGAGCGAACTTTGCTGGTTCACCGTTTATAGTGGTTCTCTCATTTACATCTAGTTTTAGAGGGAAACCTACAGCTAGTTGTACAGATAAAAGTATTAGAACTAGTAGAACGGTTTTCCTCATACCTTACAATTAAATGATGCAGGTATAAATAAAGCCGGAACGAGGGCGGCTAGAAAGGCGGTTCGTCGGGACCTCCCGCGTCTGGTCCGCCGGGCGGCGCACCACCGGGACCTATTCCACCCATCTCATCGTCAGGGCCCATCATAGGATCATCCTGCATAGCGTCCTCCTGAACCTGATCCATAAGTTCTCGGACCTCGGTAATCAGATCATTAAGCGCTTTCTCATCTTCCGGATCCTGTATCTCGGATTCAAGTTCTGAAAGCTTTGTCTCAAGTTTCTTTGCTTTGCCTGTCCTTGGTTCTGGAACTGTTTCCAACACCATTTCCGCCGAGTCAAGTACTGCCTCGGCCTCCTCCCTCTTCTCTTGTATACTCATATGGCTTTACCGTCACTCCAGAGTATAAAACTTTAACGGTATTTAAACGATCTCTTTTTCCGCGGCTTCAACCGCATCCTCAACAAGCTCTTCATACCCAACTTTAGCCATCAAAGACTCTAGCTCCGACTTTTTCATCCTAGTCCTTGGATTGTTGGGCGCTAATGTCTGACAGGCAGAGTTAACTTTTGCTTCCTCGAACGTTCCAAGCTCTCTGGCCTTAGAAGTTATCTCCGACTTCGAACCGGTCAAAAGAGGTCTGTGAACAGGCATCTCTGGCTTTGTCACCCGAAGGTTTCGAGGCGTCTGGGACGATTTCTGGCCTATTGACTCTCCCGTAACCAGGCCTTCCAGCCTCTCTTCTTCCGCTATTCTGGAAGCCACCTCTAACATTAGCTTCCTGTGAACAACCATCCTGCCTCTATTAATCTCCATCAACTCTTCATTTACCTTCTTCATATCCACAATTACTGCCTCCCAGTCTTTCGAGGGATGGAACTTCTTCAGCTTTTTGACAACTGACTTGAAACGGAACTTATGATCCTCAGCAGCTATCGGCCGGTTGTAGAAATAAATGGGTGTTATGCTTGAACCTCTGGTCATAGCCTCATATGCTGCAACAGGAGAATCAATCCCGCCTGAAATTAAAGCCCCTAGCTCGCCTTCGGAGCCGACAGGGAAGCCGTCCGGCCCTTTAATTTTGTGCTGGAAAACAAACGCGCCTTTTCTTCTCAAATCAACTCTTATCCAGGTATCCGGATTATCCAGGTCAACCTCCGAACCGGTTTCTTGTTCAACGTAAGAACCTAGCTTGGTTTCAAGCTCCCTAGAACTGTATTCTCTGTCTCCCGCAGAGTTTGCTCTTACACCAAAAGTTTTGCCGACCTCGATATTGTCTACACTCTTTTTTATCTCCTCTATGCTGTTTCCAACTTTTGAAGCAGGTGAAACAGAAGATACTCCGGGAACCATGGAGATCAGTTCTGCCGCTTTTTCTACTTGGTCAGTTTCTACAATTATGCGGCCTTCAGTTGTCCTTGCTTTTCCTTCAATCCCTTCGTGGTCTAGGATTCCCTGGACTCTCTGCCTAAGCACCTTCACCATCTTTCCTCTGACCTGGTTCGATTTGGATCCCATCTCCCCAAACCTAATCAGAACACAGTTCATATCCTTCTCCCTGTTTTTTCTTCGGGTTTGTACTGCCTAGGAAGCTGCTCCCTCATGTATTCTTCTGTTATCTGTGCGGAATTTTCCGTATTCAGTATAACCAGGAAGTTATCGCCTTGGCCGATTTCTGCGGAAAGATTCGTTTCCTCTCCGTTGAGCACAGCCTTTCCTGTTCCGCACCAGGTCTTTTCATAGATGTCTAGGCAGATTTCCGAAGCGTTAGATTTCCTAATAGAGGTATTAATTGTGTTCAGAAAGTTTTTCCACGTCACGCCTTTAGCGTGAGTGTGGACTATTGATGATTCATTATTCTCTAGATGTGCATATTCAGAGTTCAGCTGGAACTTTTTGTTTGTAAAAGAGAGTTCTGAACCATTAACCACCACATGGAAAAGAGCGTGTTTATGTTTAGGTTCTTCAACGGCCTGCCTGATATCGTTCTTTACTTCTCCTATCTTGGCTCCTTCGAGCATAGTGGGCTGTGTAGCCAGTATAAAGCCTGCTGCAGCCGATACAATAATTATAGCAACAGGGATCAGTCGGTTCATGTAAGAAGAAAAGGGTAGGAAACGATAAAAGTTACTGGATTTCGGCGAAAGCGAACTTTCTGCCGACCGAGGTAACCTCAACATCGTATGTTTCATCGACTTCTCCGCCAGGTACAAAGATTACGAAGCCGTCGATTCTTGCGATTCCATCGCCTTTCGAGCCTAGATCATCGATTTCAACTTCCACTACGTCGCCTTCTTCTACAGGCTTGTCGAAGTCTTCATCGTCTTCAGAGGAGTCTTGTGAATCTTCCTGACCTTGGGATTCTTCTTCGTCTATTTCTTGGTCATCGAAGTTTTCTTCTTCCTCGAAGTCGTCTTCAAACTCTTCGTTTTCTTCTTCGAAATCGTCTTCGAATTCTTCTTCATTTTCGTCTTCAAACTGGTCGTCAAACTGAGAATCGAAATCTGACATGTTTAGTACACCTTCAATAATGTAGAATAATACTCTGCGATGAGTTTTATATAAGCGATGAACATCAGAAAACTCTATTGTGCTCAGAGGTTCAGACCCAAAAAATATAAGATTGTTACTAATTAGAAGTAAATCATGTCGGGGGAGCAGGACCAAGAATTTTACTCAGGGCAAGAAGCCGTAGACAGATTAAAAGATGTATGGAACGATTTTAGATCCGGAGAACCTCCAATCGAGCAAGTTCAAATTGTAGACGGCAAAACAGGCCCCAGCCCGGCCAAATGGGAAGACGGCGTAATAACAGTTCCAGAGAAACTAAATAAGATAAATAGAGACTACGGACGTTTCGAGAACGAAGTAATGCCACAAATCGAGGCATCCTTCGAAAAAGCCATTCAAGAAGAGGTCGAAAACCAGAGAGAAGTTTTAAGAGACCGTTTTGACTTCCTAGACGATTTTGACATGAAATATAACGGAGTGCAGGTAGCTGACTTAGACGACGCCGGAGCCCACTTAGGCAAAAAAGTTAGAAGATTCCTTGATAACTCCGGAGGAGACAACTATATTGTCGTAGATTTCTCTTACTTCCCATGGATCGACCCTATAGAAGGAGTTGTTGAAGGCCCTGCGGAAAGGACCGCAAGACACGAATCCGTACATGCGATGCAGCGAACCGTAAACCCTGCATTCAGCGAATTATGGTCTCAGACAGGGTCAAGAGACATTCAAAGAGCATCCTCAGAAGGTCTTGCAAAATACGAGGAATTCAAGGAAACCGAAGTGGATAGACAAGCAGAAGAGGTAATACACAACCCTCAACAAATACCAGAGTTCTGGAGAAATAACGTTATTGATTCGAATGGGAAGCCTTCGGACCCTTACAGCTATGGAGAGCTCGCAGCCTACTTCCTAGAAGAGGCTCACCGACAAGAGAGAACAGATAGGATTGCGGAAGAAAATGAAGAGCCCTACCCAGCAGTTCATATCCCAAGTCTGAATAGATACGCCGAAACCCAGGCCCGGAAAACTCTGATAGAGAATCCGGACAAGAACGATTTGGATCGAGAGCTAGATAGAGCAGCAGAACATTTAGGTTTTCCTTTCTTCGGCAATTTAGTCGAAAGTGAATTCCAGGATCTAAAAGCTTATCTCGACGGCGAAAAAGAGTACACTGAAGGTGTGGCAAGCCCTGAAGGAAGTCAGTCCTTAATAAGGGTTAAAAGAGAAGAAGAGGCGGCAAAAAGAGCTTTAGAGAGCTCAGCGTTCGAGATCAAAAACTTGGATTACTCTACCACAGATTACCTAAGAGCCGAAGCAAGGCTTCTAGCTGCTGAAAGACTAGATTTCAAGCCAGAAGAGTATGAGAAACTAGAAAGCAGTCTAGAAACGGCAGGATAGTGATAAGATTCTATACAGAACCCCTCCCCTTAAACTAAAAACTCGGCACGCCCAAACATGGACTTATGCCTCCGGGACATGGCGACCAGTGTATCTACTGCCAACTAATCGACAACCCTCAACAATTGAACTTGGTGGGAGAAACAGAAAACTTCTACGCCTGGTTAGAGGTTCAGCCAAGGGCGAAAGGACATACACAGATCGTGCCGAAAGAACATATTGAATCCGTTATGGAGTTGGGCCCTTCAGAATACCATGAAGCGATGGGTCTTGTCCGAGAGGTTATGGAGAAAGCTATGGACGGTCTTGGAGCTGACGGCGCATCGGTAACTATGAATGTTAAAGAGGCGGGCGGACAGATGATGCCACACCTCTACATTTCGGTATTCCCTAGATTCGAGGAGGATGAGAACGCAGGTACTCCTACAGGAGCGATCTTCCAGCACCGCGAAGATTTACAGGACGGATCCAAGTTAAACGAGATCAAGGACTCCATGAGTTCTGTAACTGTGAACTTTGAACAGGAGACAATAGAGCCTGATCCCGAGTCACAGAAGTTCAAGGAGAAAAACGTAAGCTCTGAAGATAACGGGGATGAGGACGATGAGCGTTTGACAAGTTCAGACAGGGAAAGCTTCGAGTGGGTCTAATCTCTTAAATTTTTCACATATAGTTCTCGGTATGGCCTCCGAATACACGGAGATTGTAACTGAAAACGCCAGGAACCTGATGAATACTACAGAGAAACAGATAACATACAGCCTATCCAAATACGGAGAAGAGTTTTCAGAAGCAGCAACATATGTCGATGAGTTTTCAGCAGCCCTCGATGGATCAGGTTTCACAAAAGGTTTGGCAGGTTTATCGCTTGCAGGGGCAGCACTTCTACTAACTAGACGTGGAGAGGAAACAGAAGATGGGGATGAATGGAAATACGACTGACCAATTCTTTTAACTTTCAACTCCGCTCCTGAGGTTATGACAGACTACAATCCGGAAAAAGTTGAGTCCGAAGTAAAACAGAAATGGAAGGAGAACAACACTAGAAGAAAAGTTCTCGATTCAAACGAGGGCAAGGAACGTTTCTACTACCTGGATGGTCCGCCTTACGCCTCGGGCAACATCCACATGGGTACAGGAATGAACAAGATCCTGAAGGATTTCTACCTGCGTTTTCACAGGATGAAAGGTTACAACGTTCACTCACAGCCCGGTTACGATACACACGGACTTCCGATCGAGAACAAGGTCGAGGAGGAGAAAGGCTTCAACTCGAAGAAAGAGATCGAGGACTTCGGTGTGGAGAACTTCATCAAAGAGTGCCAGGACTTTGTCGACGACCACATGGAACAGATGAACCATGACTTCAAAGATATAGGGATCTGGATGGACTGGGAGAACCCCTACGTCACCTACCACGACTACTATATTGAAGGAGCTTGGCAGACATTCAAGCAAGCGTTCGAGAAAGACTACCTCTACAAGGACCAGTATCCTGTACACGTCTGTACTAGATGTGAGACCGCGGTTGCTTACAACGAAGTTGAGTACACCAAATTAGAGGATCCACAGGTCTATGTTGCGATGCAGCGGAAGAACTCGGACGAAGAGTTCATGATCTGGACCACCACACCTTGGACCCTACCCGCAAACACCGCGATCATGATGCATCCCGACTACGACTACTCCCTCGTAGAGTTCGATTCGAGAAAGGTCTGGATGGCCTCCGAACTTGTGGAAGACATCATGAACAAGTTTGGCTATGAAGAAAACGAATACAGCGTAATTGAAGAAAGGAAAGGCGAAGAATTTGAAGGAGAGGAGTACAGCCATCCTCTCGAAGGTATCATGCCTGCTCAGGAAGATGTTCAGGGACGCGTCGTTCTTTCCGAACGTTATGTCGATCTTGAAGGAGGAACCGGACTGGTACACTCAGCGCCCGGACATGGTAAAGAAGACTACGAGGTCGGACAGGAGAACGATCTTGACCAGGTCTCACCTGTCGATCTGAAAGGACAGTTCACCGAGGAAGCCGGAAAATACGAGGGAATGTACGTCAAGGATGCTGACGACAAGATCAAACAGGATCTAGGGGATGCTCTGCTGTTCTCGGGCACCATGAAACACGAGTATCCGAAGTGCTGGAGGTGCGACACACCTCTATTGCAGCTTTCGATCCCTCAGTGGTTCTTCGGAGCCACAAAGTTCCGTGACGAACTACTAGAGTTCAACGATGATGTTAACTGGGTTCCTGACTGGGCCGGGCAGAAGTTCGATGAATGGCTTGAACAGCTTGGTGACTGGCCGGTCTCAAGACAGAGATACTGGGGAATCCCTCTACCTATCTGGGAATGTAACGAATGCGACCACACCAAGGTCGTTGGAGATAGGGACGAACTTCCTGAGGTCCCAGACGACCTTCACAGGCCTTACATCGATGAGGTAAAGCTTGAATGCGATGAATGCGGATCCGATATGGAGCGTATCCCGGATGTTCTGGATGTCTGGTTCGATTCAGGTGTCGCGCCGTGGGCCTCACTCAAACATCCCGAAGTGGACTTCTCGTTCGAGGAGCAGGGGCCTGTCGATCTAGAGCTTGAAGGCTTCGACCAGATCAGAGGCTGGTGGAACAGTCAGTTCATCTGCTCCAAGATGACCTACGATCAGAAACCGTTCGAAAATGTGATCTACCATGGTAAAGTCATGCTTGACGGTAAAGAGATGTCTAAGTCGAAAGGTATCGTTGTCTCACCGGAGGAAGCTATCGAGAAGTATGGTAGAGATATTCTCAGGTTCTTCATCCTCTCAGGAGATCCTTCCGACGACCTCAACTTCACCTGGGAGAAGATGGAGCAGAACATGGACTTCCTCAACACGCTCTGGAACACCTACAACTACAGAGACACATACACTGAATCAAGGGAAAGACCTGACAATCTAGAGATTGAGGATCGATGGATTCTTTCTAGGCTTAACTCTGTAGTAGAAGAGGTCGAGGAACTTTCGACAGAGCCGAACTACCAGGCTTTCAAAGCAGCTGAAGTGCTTGAGGACTTTGCTGTCAACGAACTTTCAAGAGGATACATCAAGATGATCCGTGACCGGTTGAAACCTGGTTACGAAGGTGACGACCGTGAATCGGCTGAATGGACACTGAGAAAGGTGACGGACGAACTTCTGAAGGTTCTCGCACCTTTCACACCTTACCTCGCAGAATATCTATACGAAGGGGATAAGGAGACAGCCCATCTAGAAAGCTATCCAACTGTAGAGAAGGAGCTGAAAGATGAAGATCTCGAAAGCCATATGGCGATCTTCCAGGACGTTGAGGAAGCGGTTGCAAGGCTTAGACAGGAAAACGGTATCAGTCTTAGACATCCTATCAAAAAGGTGACTGTTTCAGGGTCTGAAGAAGTTGAAGAAGCCGTTAAGAATCTGAACGATCTGCTTAAGGAACGTTTGAACACCAAGGAAGTGGAGTTCGAGAACGTTGAGTTGGATTACGAGGTGAAGCTTGAGTACTCGAAGGCCGGACCTTTACTCGGCGGCGATGTAGGAGAGGTAGAGTCTGAACTCGCCGGAATGGATCATTCGGAGATAGCTCGAAAGGTTGAAGACGGAGAAACCGTTGAAATTGCAGACCACGAGCTTGAATCAGTCATGTTTGACGTGAGAACTCACGTACCTGAGGACATGGACGGCGAGGAATTCTCAGAGGGAACGGTTTACATAGATGATGAGATGACTGAGGAGCTTCTGGATGAAGCATTTGTCGCAGAGGTCGTCAGAGCGATCCAACAGAAGAGGAAAGAAGCAGAACTTGAGGTCGATGACAGGGTAAACCTTTCGTTCTCAGGCACCACTGATCCTATTGAAGACCGTCTGGACGAGATCCGGGACCGTGTGAACGTGGAAGAGATCGATATAGAGTCGGAAAGCTACGAACACTCAGGGTCCGTGGAATTCGAGGGCAGGAAACTCGAGTTCAGCTTCTCGGAGCCGGTGGCTTGAAAAGCTTCTTAGGAGGTTAGAGAAGTATGAAGACCGAAAAGTTAGAACCGGCCAGAGAATATCTTGAAAACGTCAAACAAAATGACAGGGTTGTGATCGTTCACCACTGGGATATGGACGGGATCTCCTCATCAGCCATTATTTCAAAGATACTTGAGGATCTGAGGGGGAAACCCGCAGAAGAAGTAACTATTCCCGCACAACGATCATACCATTTGACAGAAGAGGATCACAAGCTTATCGAGGACGCGGACAAGCTTATTGTCCTTGATTTCAATCTTGAGGCCGATGAACTAGAAGAGTTAAACAAACAGCTTGACGTCCTGGTTGTCGACCACCACTCGTTCGACAGAAAGCCTGAAGTCTCATTCGTGAATCCGAGAGATGAGAACGAGGATGTATACGTCCCCTGCTCAAAAATCTGTCTTGACATAGCATCCGAGTACGGGCTTGAGGACGAACTTAGATGGATAGCAGGTCTTGGGGTCATACAGGACTTCGGTGTCGACTCATGTCCGGAACTGTTTGAAAAACTTTACGAGGACCATGAGCAATATCTACCTAAAAATCTTACACAGGAAGAGCTTGCGAAAAACTGTGAGTACGGGCGTTACTCCTCCGTTCTGAACATCAAGCCTTACAGAGACTCTAAGCATTACGCAAAGCTTGCTTACGAGGCCCTAATGAACTCAAAGAACCTTCTGGAACTTGAGGCCCAGGAAGAATATCGAAAGGTCTACGAGGTCTACTTGGAGATGCAGGATGAATTCAACGATGCAGTTGAGGATTACGAGGAGGAAAGAGAGATCGATAGACAGAAGATGATAATCTTCTTCGAGCTTGAAAGCGATTTTCACATAACTAGCTCGATCGCCACAAACATGTCAACCAAGACCCCAGAATGGATTCACCTAGTTATCCAGAGGGATGAAAACGAGATAAACGTTTCCGCACGCTGCCAGTCAGGAAGAGTAGACCTAGGAGATCTGATGCAGAAGGCTTTACCTGAAGGATCTCATGAAAAAGGTGCAGAAGCAGGCGGGCACAAAAAAGCTGCTGGGGCCTCGATGAAACCCGAGTATCTGGAGGAGTTCAAGGAAAACTTCACGGAGCTTGTATAGGAAAACCTGTTTAAAACCCGAGAAGAACAAGTTATACAGAACTATGAGCAAGGACAAGGCCGAAAAACAGAAGCAGAAAGCCAAAGAAATGCTCGGCATCGACGATGACCGGGCGGAAGAAATCTTCCAGGAACAGCCTGACAGGAAACAGCAGAAGAAGAAAGAGCTAGAGGAGAAACGGAAAGACTAACAGTTTTCTCTCCACAACTTTTCCACTTTTTCCTCAGTAAATTCTTCCTCCATCTTATCGAGGGCATACTTCCTGAGTGCTCCGGAAATATCCTTATTTAAGCTTCTCTTACTTTCCCAGCGGTTTTCTTCTATAGCTTCCAAGACCTTCTTTTTGTCAAAAACGATCTCTCCGAAATCAAGCTGTACCATACGTCCTTGATCATCGTATCCGTTGTTGAGAGTGAAGTTGTAGACCGTGTCCCCTATGCCGTGGCTCCAGAGAGTTTCCAGAAGATCAACGTAATCATCTATAACCTGTTTCTTCTCTTCTAGATCGCTGAGAGATTCAAGCTTATCGTGTACCGGAACAAGCCTGTCCTGATAAACAGTACCGTCGTCTATCCGAATATTCCCGAAGATGAACAATCGCCATATCTACGTTTTCCTCGGCCTCTGCCCGGGAGTCGTACCAGTTGGCAGCCATCTCTATCATTTCTTCTCGAGACTTTGGCTCTTTCCGAACCCTGTCTTCCTCAGCATAAACTTTGTACTGAAGGCCTTCTCCAATCTTCTCCATAATCTATTCACCCTATGTCTCTAGTTCTTCGGCCCAGTATTTTTCTAGGTTTCCAGAGGTCAACCTCTCTCTGTGGGCTTTCGCGTACCGGCTTTGAAGCTCTTCATCCATCAGGTTCCGGTAGTCCCAGCTTTTCCAGGCCTCTTGTTCCAGGAGTTCTGCTGCCTCGTCTTTTTCATAAATCAGTTCACCAAAATCATGAAGAACAAGTATTTCATCGCTGAAACCATAGTTTTGGATCAGATTGAAAGTTTTCTCCATCGCGCCGTGCCGCCACATCTCCCTAACATTTTCAACGTAGCCTTCGACCACCTTCTGCGGGTCAGGGTTATCTATGGAGTCTAGAGGAGTCAATCTTTCCTGCTCCAACGAATTTCCATTAACGCTGGGGTTTCCAAGTTTTTCAAGAGGAAAATCTGTTCCTTGAACCCATTCAAGAGATTTTTCACGGTCTTTGTAGACTTCATTAGTCCTTGAGGCGAGTTCCCATGGCTTTAACCCTAGAAAACTGTTCCAGCCGAGAAGTTTGATAGCCATCTCAAATCGGCTCTTAGGCTCTTTCTTAACGTTTTCCTCATCGGTGTACACTCTGTACTGAAGTCCTTCTCCAATCATCTCCATTTTTCTAGCTCTCTACCCAGATTGCTCCTTCATCCGTGTCCTCTATCTCGAAACCGACTTCTCCTAGCCTTTCGCGGATGAAGTCCGATGTCCCATAGTCCTCATTTTCTCTTGCACTCTCTCTTAACTCCAGTAGGGTTTCGACCAGTTCTGATTTCTCCGATCCTTCCTCCAACTTGACTCCGAGAATTTCGAAAAGCTGTTCTAGAACCTGTTTTGCTTCTCCAGTGTTCGCATCGGAGTTCTGATCTAGAGCGGCGTTAACCGAGTTGATATACTCCATTAATTCTTGTTTGGCGTTCGCAGTATTGAGATCATCATCCATCTCTTCTTCAAACCTTTTCTTCAATTTCTGCGTCTCCTCTTCTAGAACATTTTCTCCTTCCTGATCGCTTTTCTCTATACGTTTTAGAGTTCTCTTCAGTTTCTTCAGTTCTTTTTCTGCTTTCTCAAAACCTTCACGTGAGAAGTTGGTCTCAGATCTGTAGTGTGAAGAAACAAGATACAGTCTTAGTGCGTTTCCGCTGTATCCTTCTTCTAAGAGTTCTCTTACGGTGACGAAGTTTCCTTTGGATTTACTCATTTTCTCTCCTTCCCACTGGATGAATTCGTTGTGAAGCCAGTACTGTGCCTGACCTTTTCCTGTTGCTGCAAAGCACTGTGCACGTTCGTTTGGGTGGTGTGGGAATATGTGGTCCTTTCCACCAGCGTGGATATCAAACTCATCGCCCAAGTATTTCTGTCCCATTACTGAGCATTCGAGGTGCCATCCTGGGTAGCCTGTGCTCCAAGGGCTTTCCCATTTCATTAGATGGCCGGTTCCTTCCGCATTTAACCAAAGGGCGAAGTCGTACTGGTTCTTTTTCTTGCTGTCCTCATCGACCCTTGATTCTGCTTCTTTTTTCAGTTGTTCGAGGTCTTTCTTCGCCATCTCTCCGTAAGGATAGTCCTCTACAAAAGCATCAATATCGAAATAGACGTTGCCCTCTCTTTCGTAGGCATAACCGTTTTCAATTATTTTTTCGATGTAGTGAATCATCTCGTTAATGTGGCCTGTCGCCCTAGGAACGATGTCCTGTCTCTCAACGTTGATTGCTTGAGTGTCCTCGAAATACCGTTCGATCTGATCTTCGACTAGCTCCATAGGTTCCAGTCCAAGTTCTTTAGCTCTTTTCTCGACCTTGTCCTCGCCCTGATCCCCATCGTCCGTTAAGTGTCCTACATCGGTAATGTTCTGGACGTGTCTTACAGTAAATCCTTTCCATTCGAGGTAACGTCTTAACGTGTCCCATACTGCGTAAGGCCTTGCGTTTCCGATATGTAGATCGTCGTAAATGGTCTGGCCGCAGCTGTAGAATCTTACCTTTCCTTCTTCTTTGGGTTCGAACTTTTCTTTTTCACGGGTCAAGGTGTTGAACAGCCGTAGAGCCATGTTAAGTGTTCAGTTGAGAAAAGTTTTGAAACCTTTCTAGATAGAAGGCATCTTCTCCAGTTTTTCAAGAAACTTCCCGATTCTCTCGCTACTTTCCATGTATCCTTTGTCGATCCCTCCAACTTCCTCTTCTACTTCGGAAGGTTCAACCCATTTAATCTCTTGAAGGTCTTCCCTGGGTTCTGCCTCATCCGAATCAGCTTCCATGTGGTAGAGAACTCTGACTAAGTTGTCAGGGCCTTGATCGACTTGGCTTGACGAGTTGACTTCAACTAACTGAAATATTTCTCCTTCAAGCCCGGTTTCCTCTTTCACTTCACGTTTTGCGGATTCTTCCGGATCTTCTCCTTCTTCTATGTGGCCTCCAGGGAAGTGCCACTGACCTGACATCGGGTGATCATCTGAGTCGACTTTCTTTCCAAGTAGTACTTTGCCTTTGTGTGTTACGATCGCTCCGGCTGCGACCATGAAGTTTTCTCTTGACATAAAGGCATTTTTCTAGACCTAGCTTTTTATCAGCATTTTTCAGGCGTAAGATTGGGCTTACAACGGTTCCTATAACTTATAGTTCTGTTTTTATGGAACAAAGAACTTGACAGCACATGTATAATCGAAAAACTGCCTTCGTCTTAACCTCCTTGATAACCGTCCTAGCTCTCACCGTTTTTTCACAGGCACAGGAACCACCCCCTGAACCCGATATGGAGGTGAACATCCCGGATAGGATCGGTAAAGGAGTTCCGTTCTCGATAAACGTCTCAGCTCAGAACAATGGAGGGAAAGCAGGCCGACTCTCAACAATTTCGATATCCACACCTAATAGCAGCCAGCTGGAGGAACATCACAGCCTAAGTTTTGGCAGCACGCAACCCAGCACCAAAAACGCCGGTGCAAAGGTCTACGCGAAGAACGGCTCGACCATAGAAGCGGAGGACAAGCTTTATGAGCTTTCAGCCGACTGGAAGTCCGGCGAAAAACATTTCTACAACTTAGCCTTCGTACCTAAAGAGACTGGAACAGTAAAATTCAAAGTCAGAACAACGCTTACCGACAACAAAAATACGGATGAAAAATATACAGCACCTTCGTACAGCCAAAGCAGCGATCAGCAAGGTTACAACGTTGAGATATACACAGTAAAGGTTACTGAGAACTACAACAGGATCGATAGTTTTGTGGCAGGAGCCGAGTACGGCGATGCATGTTTAGGAAATTATACTGACAGAACTGTCTGCAAAACCCAGGAAGAGTACTGGGTAGAGTATACCCTTGGCCAGACAGCAAGCGGAGTACTTGTCTACGGAGATGTAAGAGACGTAATCGTTAACGTCGAACGCAGGGATACTGTAAACGCCGGACTGGCATTTATTGGTTTAGGCCTAGGTGCCGGAGATCTAGCGAAATCAAGTGTGAAAGCCGGTTCAAAAGCTTCAAAGCATGGAGATGAGCTCTCAAGGATAACATCCAAGACCGGCAAACTGTCCAAA
This sequence comes from Candidatus Nanohaloarchaea archaeon, assembly GCA_041639695.1. Taxonomy (GTDB): domain Archaea; phylum Nanohalarchaeota; class Nanosalinia; order Nanosalinales; family Nanosalinaceae; genus PL-Br10-U2g16. The sequence continues at coordinate 25,003 of JBEQBQ010000003.1, read as the reverse complement.
GCCGACAAGATAAAGAACCTCGATGAGATCTACGGCGGTTCCGCGACCTACCTCAAGAAAAACGGCCTGAGCGACGACAAGATAATAGGGTTCAGCAAGGAAGCGACCGAAGAGTTCAACATAAAGAGGCTTGAGGAGCTTGTAAAATCTACGGACGGAAAAGCCGCGGACGTTCTCAACAAACTGGACCCGGATGAGGCTAAGAGGCTGTTGAGGCTTCCCGACCAGGCCTCAAGGCAGCTGGTAGAAAACCTCGACGAGTTTCGTTATGTAAACGACTTTAGCCATGGTGTGGAAGTCCTCGGCAAGCGACACGGCGTGCTCATCGAAGCCAGATATATCGATGACAGCGAAGACTTTCTGAAAAGCGTTGAGGATCTTGGAAACGTCAAAAAAGTCGATGATCTTTCACCCGGCCAGTTAGGTGAAGCAATCGCCGAAAAAAGAGTCAGAGATATTGCAAAGAAAACCGGGAAGGAACCGGAAGCCGTTATACGGGAAGGTTACGATGGAAACGTACACTCCAAAGGAATAGATATCATATACAAGGATTCGGATACAGGAGAGCTGGTGGTTGAGGAGGTGAAGTTCAGCAGTAGCACGGGAAACGTGGGTAAATCAGACCTTGGAACCACACAGAATGGAGGAGTCTACCAACTCTCAAACGACTATATGGAAAACATAGTGGACAACAGAAGAGGAATTAGTAAATCTCTAGCTGATGAGATTGATACTGCGAGGGCCAAGGGAAACCTAAGAAAGGAACTGACACAGATACAGAACAGACCTCAAGATGGCAAAACTATAGTTAGTTCAGTTAACTCCGAAGATGTCAAACTGGACAAAATAAACTTGATCAAAACAGGGAAGGTGAGAGAATGATAGTATCTGAAGAGAAGCTGGAAGAGGAGATAGAGTGGCAGAAACATCTCAACGACAAGCACAGAGACTTACTTCAAAACGGAGAAGTTGTACAGCCCCAAATACCTTCTTCTCACAGCATGATCGCAAAGACTTCCCGAAACATAGGTCTCTGTAAGCTTACCCAGAACAAAGAAGCTGGAGAATGGTTCTCTACCGCAGCAGAAAAATTTATGACCAAGATAGACAAGATCGATCAATTAGGCGATGAAGTTGAGGGCTCACATAGGGCTCATCGACCATACGATATTCAGAACATGCTTTACAGTGCTATCCTCTCAGGGAACAAAGAAAACATTCAGAGAGCTATCGATTACGGAGATGAGCTGGACGAGAAGTACCTGAACGAGCACACCGATTTTGAACACCTCTATCTGCATGTAAAGGCATTAAACGAGTATCTTAAAGGCGAAAAAAGCGAGGCAGAGAATTTTCTTGACAGGCTTGACGCCTTTGACCTTAACAAGGATTACGCCAACTACTACAGATCGTTGAGCACCGGACTTAGGGGCCTTATCGATAGTGACCTCGATGAGTTTCTGGAGGGCTTGAACAATTTGCTCGAATACCACGACAGAGACAACGAACTTTCAACAGCCTCAGACTTTATTTCTGTGGAGGCCTCCACCTACATCAAGTTAGCCGATAGAGAAGGACTCGATGTAAAGTCAGAGGATATCGAAGAGAAGTTTAGGGACTACATACCAGAGAAAGTACTTAATTAAATGAAGATGTTAGAAGACAGCAAGGCTGTCCTCTACCTCTTTTCTCAGTGAGGTCTCTCCCTGCTCGGCCGTCTCGATCATGTCATCAATATGTGTCTCCGGGTTACGGTGACCGTAGTTTACCGAAGCTCTTCCGGATTCTTCGCCTTCAACAGCGACGGAGACCTGGCTTATGACCTCTCCTTCTACAGGTTGATCAGAGTAACCAGATATTGTCTCGTCCCCAAGCTCGTCGTTGAATTCCATCAGCACATTTGTGATGTAGTTAACGGCTGTTTCTCTTCCTGCTTCATCCAGAGTGTGGTTAAATTCGGATAGTTCTCCTGTGGCGTCAATAGATATGTTGATTCCGTATCTGTCCTGTTTGACGTATTCCGATTTATTTTTACTGACGCTTGCGACCCCTTTGTTTGTTACCTCTACATCAGGTTCTTCAAGCATACCGTAGTTGTTAGCTATACTATTTAGTTCCGATTCAAGCTCTGAGGCTTCGTCATCATACGGATGATCGATACTGCTTGTTCTCGAACCCGAATTTGCAGTATTCACTCCATTTTTGGTTTGTTGTGTTTTCTGTTCTCCGTCAGAGGTGCATCCTGCTGCTCCGGCAGTAAGTGCTGCGCCGATTCCGCTTAAAACCTTTCTCCGGGAACACTTCTTAGTCATATTTGTTACTAAATAGTCAATACATAAAAATGTTTTGGTTATACGCCCAGGACCCTCATATCCTTCTCAAGCTGAGGTACCGTTTCAAAACCATCGATCTGACCTCTTTTTACCCACTCGAACTTATCATGTTCTCGAGTCAGCTCAACTTCATCGCTCTCAACTATGACAAGCACGGGATGGATCGTGAAGTGGTATTCCCCAGATTCAACGGTAAAAGGTTCCGCAGTTTTGATTGTCTTTCCTATTAGACCGGTTTCCTCCTCGAGCTCACGTAGAGCGCCTTCTCTTTCTGTTTCGTCCTCCAGAAATCCGGAAGAGAACTCCCACTCTCCCGGGTAACGATCTCTGGATTCAGCCCTCTTTACCAGAAGAAACTTCTCCATCTCGGGGTTATAGGTTACCGCGACTACAACATCGTGGTTCATAGATTTAGTCTTTCAATAGATTCCATTTCTCCAAGTGTTTTCAGGTCATCAAGTTCGCCCAGACTAACTAGCTTAGCCTTGTCGTGTTCATGATTAAGCTCTACTTCTCCTTCTGCTTCGACAAGGAAAGGATGTAATCTCCAAACACCTAGTTCTCCACGATTCAAGTACGGATCTCCAGATCTAACCGCTTGGCCTTCAAGCCCTGTCTCCTCTTTTAGCTCTCTAAGCGCAGCTTCTTTTTTCGTTTCGCCTTCCTCTATTCTTCCCCCCGGAAAGTTCCAGTAACCTGAGCTAGAAGTCTGTTCCGAACGCCTGAGAACAACATATTTCCCGTTTTTCCTGGGGACTGCTGTCGCGACCTCGCCCTCAACCAGTCCAAGCTGCTTGATAGCTTTGAACTGCCCCAGACTATCATATTCATAGAACTCAGTTAGATCCATCCATTCGAAACCATCATGTTCCTCAGAGAGAACATCTTCTGAAGTCTCGTCCGCCTTTTCCGGATCGAGTTCTATTAGTACGGGGTAAAGATCGTATTTCGGACTATCTTCGCTAGGATACGGATCGGCGACTTTCTCTATACTGTAATCGTTTTCTTTCCACGTAAGCCGTATTTCTTCTTTTAGCTCGCGTACTGCCGCTTCTTCTATAGCTTCATTCTCTTTTCTTTTCCCGCCTATCCACTCCCAGTAGCTGTCCTTCGTTCTCTGCGCCAAGAAATATTTTTCCTGCGATCTTATCACTAGCTGGGCTACGTCTTTTGTGTCGGCCATAGATTGTTTTAGACCTCGAAGATTATTATTGGCTGTTATTAGAAATCTATTTCGTCAACCGATATCAGATCCCAGTTGGCGTAAGGGTCATCTTTATCCTCGTATGATTCTTTAACGTCCTCGGGATCACCTCTTACCTGCATAAAGTAGAAATCTTCGTCTATACTCGCCACCTCAACCCCAAAAGTCTCTTTCACGGTTTCATATAAAGTGGTGTAGACCTGCTCTATCTCATTTGAGCCAACTTTTCCTACAGGGGAGCTCAGATTAGAGTCCTGAACTTTTTCGAGATCTACAGCTGCCGAAAACGCATAAATATCGTCATGCGCCTCATCCAGAATACTTTCTATAGTTGCATCAGCCTGTTTAGAATCTTCGTCCAGTATCTCATCTATAGAGTGTTTTAAAGCCCTACCCTGTCCTTCTCGCATAAGTAACACAGATTTAGGAAGAACCTTTTGTACTTGAAGGGTAGCCGGGACGGGGATTTGCACCCCGGTGGGCGGCTTTGCAGGCCGCTGCATAGCTCCTCTGCCATCCCGGCAAAAAATCCTCTTTCAACTAAATAGTCGGTGAGAAAGCTTAAAACCGCTTTCAGTCGTTACACGGACAGCTTTCGCCACATCCGCACTCGTTCTCTTCTCCATCTTCACCAGTTTCAACGTCTTTACTTCCGTTTTCTGCCATATACAACGGTTTATGGAAAGGGTTTTTATTAGTCAAGGATTATCTGACGTATCAACGGAGGCAGATATTCTATATGAAGATCGAGGTTCTCGGCACGGTCCAGGACGGAGGCGTTCCACACATGGACTGTAGCTGCCGGGTATGCGAGGAAGCTAGACAAGACTGTTCAAAACAAAGATACGTTCACGCCGTCATGTTAAAGGAGAATGACGATGAAAACTCGATCCGGTATCTGATCGGAGCCAGCCCCGATATTAGAAACCAGATAAAGGGAGAGTTCCTTGACGGAGTATTTGTGTCGGACGACCACCTCGGAGATATCACAGGACTACTGTTCTTAGGAGAGTCTTCTATGGACGCCTCCGGAGTACCTGTCTACTGTGCAGAAGGCGTGAAGGACTTCATAATGAAAAACGATCCCTACCGCTACATGGTAGACCGTGGAAACATCGAGACAGAGGTTGTCGATGAAGGCGAGGAAGTCGAAGTCCAGGGAGGCCACGTAGAGCCTCGAGAAGTAATTCATAGAGGAGACTACGCTGATGCGTTAAGCTTCATGATCCACGGAGAGGACAAAAAACTTTACTACGTCTCAGACCTCGACAAATGGACTGAGGATGCGATTGAATCAGTTAAAGAGGCCGATATCGCGATCGTCGATGGCTGTTTCTGGACGAAGGAGGAGCTGGACAGGTTCGAGGAAGTTCCACACCCGCCGATCAAGAAGTCGATAGAAGAGTTCTCCGATGTGGATACGGAGATCTACTTCACCCACATGAACCACACCAACCCAGTTCTGCTGGAGGACTCTGAGGAGAGAAAAGAGATGGAGGAGAAAGGATTCCAGATAGTCGAGAGAGGGATGGAGTTCGAGATTTAAGGACCTCAACTCCTCTTTCGACCCTGTTTAGCCTTTCGTATATAAAGCTTTCTTCTTATTTGTGCTCTTAAGAGCAGTCAAAACGCTCAACTAATTCTATCCAACTCGATCCACCATGATCAAGAAATTAAACCTTCTGAAAGCATTCCTTACCTCAGTAACCACCGCACTGGTTTTACGGTCAGGAAACCACTTGAAAATGTTCTCTTTGGCTGCGGGACTGATGACAGTAGGCGGGAGCTTGACCTTGGAGATAGAAGATCAGATCAAAAGAAACATTTAGAGACTGATAACTAATGTCTGCTAGTAAAGTTCCTGATATTTTCAAAGGCGAAATATCTAAGGAAGATAAAAAATTTCTATTAGAACATGCTTGGAGTAAAAGAAGCCATTATAGAAGGAACTCTAGTTTTCTCCTAAGCCTACTAGTATCAACAACAGCTGTTTTTATTGCTTTCATAAATTACTATCTGAAAACCGCTGAATCATTAGGCGATTTTCTAGTATTCTCACTGGTTTCGATTCTTTTCTCTTGTCTAATAATCATATTCGGATATAGTAGTTATTCCGCCTTCAAGACCTCAAACCATTACCAATCTATGTACTCAAGCTACTTAGAAACTTACTTTGAGGACTTAAGCGAAGAACTGATTGAGGATTATAAGGAGGACAAACTATTCTAGATAACCGTCCGACTTTTAACTTTCCCACCTCCACTCTCAGGTATGGCAGGCCGGGCGGCTTGGGGTCGCCTCTGTCCGGAAATCCTCGTGATGCCGGAGCCGTCAACCAGGGAGCGGCGTCTCCCCGGGACTCAGCCCTCTTCGGTTCGCTGAGGGTCCGTCCTCCGGGATACTCTTGGTCGTGAACCGGGTCAGGCCTTGACGGGAGCAGCCCTAAGCGGTCAGGCGTATGTTCGGAGGGTGGCGGACCTGAGACTCGAGGAGGTTTACTGGGCCTCGAGGAGCGTCCATCCCCGGGAGCCACTTGTTTTCCACAACTTTTCTACAACAAGAGCTGAACCGGTTCCAATCAAAGCCCCAACCACTACATCGGACGGATAGTGAAGACCTAGATAGATTCTTGAGAACCCTACTAAGCCCGCAACTAAAAACAGATAGTATGTTTTAAAACGTGTGTAGAGTATTGTTGCGAGTACGAACGCTGTCGCGGTGTGGCCAGAAGGGAATGAGTGTTGAGTGAAGGCAGTTCCTAATGATTCTATTGTGGGCCTAGGTCTAGCAAAACTGAACTTCAATCCATACACAATTAGTCCTGTGAGGGAGAATCCTAGTAGTGTTCTGTAAGCTAGCTTCTTTTTGCGGGTGTAGAGGAAGCCTATTAGAACTATTGCGAATGCCGTGCTTCCTAAAGCTGTTAAACCTTGGAAGAACTCATTAAATACTGGCGTTCTTAGAGAGAGTATAAGTTCCATAACCTGTTTTTCGAGAGCCATACTGCTGTCTTTTCTGTGCTAGGACTATAGCTTTTACGGAAAACCGTATTACAATAACCCATAAATAGCATGTTAAACCGACCTCTGTATTACAAATGGTCATCCACAGTTGATTTTACAACAGTTGGCATCCAAGACTTCGGTGTGATACACGTCTACGGCACCTCCCACGTCTCCAACGAAAGCCTCGACCTGATTGAGAAGAAGATCGATGAGCACGACCCCGAGATTGTCGCACTTGAACTCGACTTCGCACGTCTGAACGCACTTCTAAGCGATCAGGACCATTCAAAAGGCGGCCCGGCATTCATCAGAATGATCAAAGCCTTCCAAGACTTTGCTGGAGGTAAGACAGGTGTTATGCCCGGCGAAGAAATGCTTCACGCATACAAAAAATCGATGGAAGAAAGCAGAGAAGTCGCACTGATAGACCAAGAGATACAGGTAACCGTAGGCAAACTCAAATCCATTAAGTTGAGAGAAAAAGTGAAGGCGTTCGCACAACTGATCGTAGGCTTTATCGGTTCCGGCGGCTTCGACTTCAACGACATACCGGAAGAAGAGTTAATCGACCAGCTCTTGTTTGAGATGAAGTTCAAGTTCCCTGACATGTACCGTGTTTTAGTTGAGGAGAGAAACGAGCACATGAGAAGAGCTTTACTTAAGCTTCAGGAAAACAATCCTGACGCCGATATCGTTGCTTTTGTAGGTGCGGCACATCGAAAAGAGCTTGAGAAACAGTTGAACGGAAAAGAGGTTAAGACTTCTCAGCAAACACTCGAAGTATGAAATCAGTAGTTAAAATCTCGTGGAATTCGGGAAAACCTGTTCTAAAGCTAGCGACTGAAAACGGCTTCGAATACGTGGAGCTGGAGAAAGGGAAGAAGCTTGAATACGAACTTACAACGGATAGAAGATGTACCGGCCATTTTGAGTCCCGTGGGAACCATGTTGCTTGCCCGGATTTTAAGCAGATTGATAGCGGCGACCAGTGCCAGGAATGCAGAAGAAAGGATATCTACACTGACTGGCGTAAAGGAAATTCAACACCTTACGATGCGGACTATTCTGTTTATCTTGTGCAGTCGAGCGACAACGTGAAGGTCGGCGTTACAAAGACTTCAAGGCTTCAGGAGCGTTGGCTGGAGCAGGGTGCAGAGTACGCAGCCGAGACAATATCTGAAGTAAGTGGCGATACCGCTTTAGAAAAGGAGAAAGAGATCTCGGACGAAGGCATTAGTGAAAGAATTAGTAAGTCCAAGAAATCAGGTGAATCGGATCCTACGCGTTTAAGATCTACTTTGGAGAAGCTTGGTTTTGATGCCGAGATCCAGAATATTGCGGAGTCCATAAACTGCGAACTTAAACGAAAAGGCCGTTTTCCTTCACCTGTCGAAAAAGTTAAGGGCCAGATTGTTTCGAACGGACGTTATGGCCTGATTTTAGGCTCCGGAAAGGTCTTGAAGAAGCCGGAGCAGAGAGGACTAGCCGATTACTGAAGGTTTTAAATCGAAAATACTCTAATCCCGATTTGATGAGTCGTTTAGTTAATTTATTCGTGATTTCAAGCCTGTTGCTTGTTCCATTACTCGGTTTTATCGAGTTAATGATTGGGAACTACTACTTTGCTTCTTCGGCGTTTATCTCGTCTTTCATGGTTCTGTGGATTTTCTGGGACTTCGGGTAACGATCTTTAAACAATACGATAACAAGTATTAGATATGACTGATTTCGAGCGAGCGCTCGTAAACTCCTTCAACAACTTTTTCGAGGAAGAAAGTTTGGAGGGTATCGCGCATAGAAAGAAGCAGCACCGTTTCTCAAGCCAGTTGTGCGATGTATTGGTTGATTCACCGCATGAAATGTTTTACCTGGCTATAGAGAACAAATCGGTCAAGACTTCAAGCACTAACAAGCTTTACTTCTCCCAGCATTTTTCGGTGAGCGATGGCGGACATCAGGTCGAACGTATATCGGATTTTGTGGATAGATCAGGCAGAACAGGTTTTCTTGCGGTTGAGCTTAAGAGAGGTAGAGGTAAGCCGAGGAAAGCCTACATGGTTCCATGGTCGGCTGTGAGAACGGCTTACAGAAACGATGAAGCAGGGCTTCATATCGATGAGATAAAGCAGTACCCTGAGATCTTCCGTTCAAGCGAGTCCTATTCTATCGCGGAGATCTGCCAGGAGATGAAGATATAGGCCGAGACTTTATAGGTTTCAGAACCAGAAATTTTTGGTGTGGTAAACCGTTTCAAACCCTCGATCGAGGAAGTAACTGCATTCGTAGCCGCGACTGTGGCGATCACGGCAGCATTCACAGCGTTTAAAGGAAATATTACTGTCAGCTCCGTTGTGTTTTACGGCGCTGTCTCAGGGCTTATACTGCTTTCTAGAGAGATAGGTCAGAGAACAATCGCCCAGTGGATGGAAGCGGATGTCGAACTAGAGCTATCCCCCGAAGGAACCATACTGACACTTTTAGGTGCCGGAATGAGTTTTCTAAGTTCTATACCGGTGATAATGCTTTTCCCGATAACCTCGAACTTTTCTATAACCAGTTATGAGCACTGGGGTAAAGGCATCGACGCCATGTGGATTAAAAGAGAGCAGTGGTTTGTGAACGCCGGCCTAGTTGCTTTAAGCATTTTGTGGATAGCTTTCTACTCGCTGGGAATCACAAGAGGTGCTGAAGCAGTTTCTTTCTTCGCTATCTTCCAGTTACTGCCTTTCGACTACTCTGACATTCCTACAGGCCGGTTGGACGGCGCCGTCATCCTGAAACATAACGGTTTTAGATGGATTCTTTGGTTTGCTTTGGCCTGGATCTCTGTGGCCGTACTCTAGATTTTATATTCGAGCTTTCAACCATGTGATTACATGCCGAAGATCAGCGTCGGAAGAGACAAGGACGACAGAGAGAAGCACGGTTTGAAAGGTACCGGCGTTATAGGGAAACATCTGGTTGGTGAAAACGAAGAGGCACACAAAGCTAACCCGATCTACTTTGATTTAGCAAGGCCACACGTGATGGGCGTCTTCGGTAAAAGAGGTACCGGTAAATCATACTCGATGGGAACTATAGCGGAAGAAATACAGTCCTCAGATGTCGCGGACAACCTCTCAACAGTTATAATCGATTCTATGGGAATCTACTGGTCGATGAAACACCCGAACAATCGTTCAATATCTATACTTGAAGACTGGGACATCGACCCTAAAGGCTACGACGCCAACGTCTACATTCCCGAAGGTAAGACAAGAGAGTTTGAAGAGAAGGAAATGCCATACGACGGAACCTTCACCCTAAACCCTGGAGAGTTCACTGCCTCAGAGTGGGCGATGGCGTTTGACTTCGACCTAAGCTCACAACAAGGAATTCTGCTTGAAAGAGTTATCTCCAAACTGAAGGAGAAAAAAGGAACCGACTACACCCTAGAAGATATTGTAGAGGGCGCCAGAAAGTTCGACTTCCCTAAAGAGATTGAAGAAGGTCTTGTCAATCGTTTTAGAGCGGCAGAGGACTGGGGAGTCTTCGGAGAAGAATCAACCATAGAGAAATTCACCGAAAGAGCGGAAATGTCTATAGTAGACGTTTCCGTCTTCGGAGAACTTTCATCAGGATGGTCCGTAAGATCACTGATCGTTGGATTGATGGCTAAAAGAATACTTAGGAAAAGGATGACAGCGAGAAGGGTTGAAGAGATAGAGGAGATGGACAATATTTCTCAGAACGAGATGCCTATTACATGGATGCTTATAGACGAGGCACACGAGTTCCTCCCCGCCGAAGGCAAAACTCCTGCAACCGACCCGCTCTTGAAATGGGTTAAGATCGGAAGAGAACCAGGCGTATCACTGGTCTTAGCCACCCAGCAACCCGCAAAACTACATCCCAACGCGCTCTCACAGTGTGACATAATTCTTTCACACCGTTTAACAGCAAAACAGGACATTAACGCATTAGGAGAGATCATGCAGACCTATATGCGCCACGACATCGAACACTACATCGATGCACTGCCCGACAATCCAGGAACCGGTTTGATTCTAGACGATAACTCTGAGAGGATCTACCCCATCCAGATGAGACCAAGAAAGTCATGGCACGCCGGAGGAACACCTGACGCATTCGAGGACTGATAGCAAAAATGGTTTTCGACGCACTTACTGTTCAAGAGGTTCTAAAACGTTTTGTGATGGCGCCAACCAACTACGAGCTTCTGCCATCGCTTCTGCCGATTATAGGCGGCGCACTTGTTATAGAGCTCTATTTCGGCAAACATGAATCCGAAAGTCTGGGATGGAACACCTCAGTCGGTAACGCCATCATTTGGGTTACAACAGGCATCTCGCTTCTGATAACCTCCGATCTAGCACAAATGGAACGGTATGCATCATACTTCCTGGCAGGCGTAGGATCTCTCGTAGGCTACATGAACTTCTACCACAAATGGTCGGAATCTGTAGCTTTCATCATCTCATCAGCCGGAATAGTCTACTCACTAGCTTACGTAACCGTAGTATTGGTTAAAACGAACATACCTGTAAATAACACGGTTTTGAAGGCGTCACTGATATTCATTATAGCCACTAACATCGGTTTCAAAGTGATTCAAATGTTTGAGACGCCGGCCCAGGACAGTTTTGGTATGAGATAGACGAAGTTTTTCCAAACCGGTTTAACTCTTCGCTACTCGAACTACCCTAGATGGATCTGCTTCAGTCCGACAAGATCGAGTCACGTACATATCAGGAAGTTATAGCTGCTTCAGCGATAGACCAAAATACTTTAGTGGTTTTACCAACCGGTCTAGGGAAGACCGTTATAGCAGCTATGGTGGCAGCCGAGAAGCTTGAAAACGGCAAAGTTCTTTTCATGGCCCCCACAAAACCTCTTGCCGAACAACATCTTTCCAGCTTCAAGGAGTTCATAGATATTGACGACGAAGAAATGGCGGTTATGACAGGTAAGACAAGGCCCGATGAACGTTACAAACTGTGGGAGGAGAAAAGAGCGTTCTTCGCGACACCTCAAGTAGTTGAAAACGACCTAATATCTGGAGAAGTACCTGTAGACGATTTCTCACTTGTAATATTCGACGAGGCGCACAGAGCTACAGGAGAGTATAGCTACGTGTTTATCAGCGAACGGATGCCTGTACATAAGATGGCGTTAACTGCTTCACCCGGCGGATCGAAGGAAAAAATCATGGAGGTAGCTGAAAATCTGGATATCCACAACTTCGAGGTAAGAACTGAAGATGATCCTGACGTTGAACCCTATATACAGGAGAGGGAGGTAGAATGGCTGAAGGTAAGTCTTGACGACAGGTTCAAGGCCGCTAAAAGAAATCTTGAAGAGGCGCAGAGAGACCAGCTTAAAGAGCTGAAAAAGCTCGGACATATTAGCTCGACCTCGAATGTACATAAAGGCGATTTATTGAAGCTAAGAGGTAAGATAAGTTCGAAGCTATCAGGTTCTGATGATCCAAAACTCTACAAGGCGATCTCTCTTGTCGCGACAGCACTGAAAATCTCTCAGGCATCCGAACTACTGGAGACACAGGGAATTACACAAACGTATCGTTACATGGACGGACTGGAAACAGATGATTCAAAGGCTGCGAAGAGAGCGTTAAACAACGATCAGTTCAAGAGAGCGAAAAACCTGGTCGAACACTTGATGAAAAAAGGCGAGGAACATCCTAAACTCGATAAATTAAGGGAGATCCTGTCCGACATGGAGGAGGACGAGAAAGCTCTAGTTTTCACAGAGTACCGTGACTCGACCGAGATGATAACTGAAGAGCTGGAGACCGAAGGACTAAACGCAACGACGTTTATCGGCCAGCAGGGTGAGAAAGGGATGAGCCAGACACAGCAGAAAGAAGTACTTGAAGAGTTTAGACAGGACAAGTACGATGTTGTTGTCTCGACAAGTATCTGGGAGGAAGGACT
>JBEQBQ010000003.1:0-12494 GCA_041639695.1 Candidatus Nanohaloarchaea archaeon | reverse complement strand
CCTGTTGCTTCAGGTATAAGAGATATTCAGCGTTCCGGAAGAACAGGTAGACAGGAATCCGGAAAAGTCTACGTTTTAATGGCAGAAAATACAAGGGATGAAGGCCATTACTGGAGCGCCCACCACAAGAAGAACAACATGAACAGCGTTCTACAGGAGCTGAAGGATGAAGAACTGGAGACAGAAGATCACAAGACCTTGGACAGCTTTGAAGCAGAGAAACAGGAAGAAGAGGAAGATGAGGATAAAATAGAGATTGTTGCAGATGATAGAGAGAACAAGATACTGAAGAAACTGGCAAAGCTTGATATCGAGGTAAGCCAGGAACGCCTGGATGTAGCGGACTTCCTAGTTTCGGATAGAACCGCTGTTGAAAGGAAACAGACCGAGGACTTTGTTGATTCGCTTGTCGATCAGAGGCTTTTCTCGCAGCTACCAGAGCTCCAGCAGTTCGAAAAACCTGTACTTCTTATCGAGGGCGAGGAGCTTTACTCCCACAGGAAAATCCATCCCAACGCTATCAGAGGGGCATTGGCTTCAATAGCTGTGGATCATGGAATACCTGTTCTCTGGGCCGATGACAGAGAGGAAACATCTGAAATGTTGAAAGCCATGGCCAAACGAGAGCAGGAAGAGCAGGACAGGGATGTAGCGGTTAGAGGATCTAAATCAGGTACTACAGAGAGGCAGCTCCAGGAGTTTGTTGTTGCTGGGCTTCCTTCGGTGAACACGAAGCTTGCGAAGAGGCTTCTTGAAGAGTTCAGCTCAATTGAAGAGATTTTTTCTGCTTCGGAAGATAAACTTAAACAGATAGAAGGTATTGGGGACAAAAAAGCTTCATCAATCCGAGAACTCGTGGAGAAAGAGTATGAGTAAAAAACCTTTAGTTGTGGGGATAGATCCCGGTAATACTTCGGCTGTTGCAGCGCTTGATCTTGAGGGCGAGCTTGTTTTTCTTGAAAGCCGAAAGGAGTTCTCTAGACCGGAGATAATTGAAAGGATTATAGAGGAAGGCCATCCTGTTATTGTGAGCTGTGATAAAGAGGAAATGCCTTCAAACGTTGAGAAGATCGCTTCCTCATTAGGCGCAACACGTTTCGAGCCAGAAGAAGACCTTCCGGTACAACGGAAGGAAGAGCTGGGTATCGGCGATAACTCACACGAGAAAGATGCTCATGCGTCTGCACTACATGCATACAAGTCTTTGAGTAAGCAGTTCCGGAAGATTAACAAGCGTTCCAGAGAAAAAGGGGTTAGAAAGTGGGATGTTGCAAAAGATCATTTCTCTGAAGGAAGAGATATTTGAACCCGAGAACGAGAGACAGAGAAAGCTTTTCGAGACCTCGGGATTCATAGGAAAGCTCCTGTTGGCCGGTCTTTTCTTCCAGCTAATATTGTTTTTAGGCTTGGATCTTGAACCGTTTCAAGAGCTATTGGCCCGAATCACATCCAGCTTGTTAGGTTTTCTAGGAATAGATTTCGCAGTTCAAGGATATTTGCTTGTGGGAGAGAGCGTAGACTATTTGATAACGAGAGACTGTACAGGCTGGAAGTCAGTGGCTGCTTTTTCAGGCCTCATGTTTGCATCAGAAGGACACAGGAACTGGAAGTATTTGATCTCAGGGATTGTGTTGATACAGTTAGCTAATATTTTGAGAATTGTAACCACAGTTTACCTCAGCTACTCCGGTATAATCTCTTTCGAGATCATCCACTCTATTTTCTGGAGGTGGGGTTTGACCTTCGTAGTACTTGTTCTATGGGGTCTATGGTTGAGAGAAAGGCGTTAAGAGCTTGGGAAGCTTTAAATACAAGTGTTTATAAGACGGTTCTATGAGAAGAAAAGGTATTTCACCTTTGATCGCTGCAGTCCTGCTAATTGCATTCACGATGGCTGTAGCATCTCTATTTGCCCAGTGGGCACCAGAGCTGATGAAGAACGTACAGGGAGATACTAGCGACAGAGCTGGAGAAATCCCAGGATGTTCGACAGTCAGCCTTTCTCTGTCCGACTACAACGAATCCGCTGTAACAGTACAGCAGGATAAGGGACAGGAAGCTGTCGGCAACGTCTCAGTGACGTGGCAGTTCGACGGTCAATCGCCCGCACAGGATTACGTCCAGCTATCTAACGGACCTACAGACATTCAGGTAGCGTACAACAACGCTTCTGGAGATGTCTACGAAGGTACTCTCACAGAGATTTCGGCTACGCCGATCGAATGTGAAGGTGCTGGAGGAGCAACCTGGACAAACGAGTCCTACAGTAACTAGGGCAAATAGCATATTTTCCCACTATTTTTTCTTTATCTCAAACTAACAGCTTTTTATTCACGTCTCGTTAAATTGGGGATATGGCGGATGGAGTCTCGGAAGACGTGAGCAGGGAAAAGCTCGAGAACGAGCTCAAAGGTATTGAAACTTCTATTGAAGAGCTTGAGGAACGTGTAAGCGATATTGAAGACCGGGACATGATGGCCCAACTTGAATCTCTTTCTATAGAGGACGAAGTAAACGAGATAGAGGACATGCTCAACCATATGGACAAGGAAGAGCTTGAAAAACGCCTCAACATGGTAGAGCAGATTAAAGAAGAGTACCAAGAAGGAAAGGTTCACGAGAAACTGGAGTATCTTTACGAACAGATAAAAGATATCCGGGAAAAAGAGTTTGAAGCCCCGGAAATCGGTGAAGAATTCGAGGAAAGGCTTGAAGAAATAGAGAAAAAGGTTGAAAACGTTGAATCTGATTCTTCGATGCCTGAAAAATACAGGAAGGCAGTTAGAGCAAACTATGAACAGATAAAGAAGCTGAAGACAGATATTGAATCCGGAAGTGCAGGTTCCGTAGATAAACAGAAGCTTAAAAAAATGGAGCAGAAGCTTGACGAGTTAGAGCAGATTAAAGAAAACGTCAACAGTGACGAATTTGTATATGTCGAGGAGCGCCAGACCGCTTCTGAACCGGAAAGTTCTTCTGGAGCAGATTTGTCGGCCATAGAGTTCGATCTTAAATCGATAAAATCCAGACTTGAAGAGGTAGAAAAGCATGGTGCAGGCTCCAAGATAGATGAAGCTAACGTAACAGAACTCAGGAAGAAAGTGAAGAGACTCGAGAAAAGGCTTGATAATCAAGGTGTTACAGAGAAAGACCTTAATGACAGGACTGAAGTGTTAAGGCAGGAAATGGATGATAAACTTCGAAGAATTGAATCGGAGCTTGACAGGGCCGAAAGGAACGGCAAGGAACGAATTGAAAGCATGGAACAACTGCTACAGGAGAAAGTTCTTGAAGGATTTGAAGATGAGGAGGAACTTGGCTCCAAGCTTGATAGTCTAACACAGGTGATTTCAGAGAACCAGGAGTACATCGAGAAACTTGAAGAGAAGATTTCAGAACTCGAGGCAGAACGATCTGAATTAATCGAGAAGGAATCAGAGCTCGAATCGGAGGAGGCCGAAGCGATGATGAAGAGACTGGAAAGACTTGAAAAAAGGCTTGAGGAGAATAGAACCCCCAAAAATCAATCAGAGACCCTAGAAGAAAAGATAGATAACCTTGCCGAACACGTTCTGAGAAACCAGGAAAAGATACATGATCTAGAAATGAAGATTGAGTCAGGTTCAAAGACCAGTCAAAGCGATGTTACAATCATAAGCTAAGTATAAAGGCTATTATAGATAGTCCGCCTACACCTAACTCCGTTAACAATAGTGCAACGGGGAAAACCGGGATGAAACGTATTCCCGTCTTTATCTTGACCTTTTCTTTATCTATAGACTTAATTTCTTCCTCCGTGATGCCTTTTACTTTTCCTCCCTGTTCTTCGCTGTCATCGAGTACATCTCCGGGTTCTAAATCTGAAACCTGCAGTTCTTTAGTCATCAGATCATCCTGTATAACTTTTAGATATCTGTAGAGAAATATCAGAGAGAGTAGGATAGTGAAGTATAGCAGGCTTACGTAGAAGCCTGAAATTGACATCATAGCGGAAAGAGCGCCCGCAAACATTATTTCAAGCGATATTCTTTTTTCCTGCTGTCTGACCATTTTCCAGGTCTTAGATAAGGCATTTGTGCCTCTTGACTTGTAAACTGCATAGCCCAGACTATAGATCATTCCAAGGAACAGTATGTTTAGGAATATACTGAGTCCGAAAGATATTCCTGTGCCTGAGATTGCGTAGGGTGCTGCAAAGCCTAGAACGCTCATAGCGAAGGCGTCCGCTCCACCCCACATCTTGAGGAAGTAAAGCCCCCAGCCATAGAGCGAGAATACAGCCCCAGCTCCTAGAGACCAGATAAGTGGGTCTCCAAATGCCTGTATCCAGATAAAAGGATCCGAGAGAAGGATGCCAGCACTGGTTATAGTGGAGAAGTTCATCTGTGGTATCGAAGCAAGTAAATGTAGGCCTAGACCAGCCACAACACCTATTATCGAGACTGTGTCAGGCACTTCCGTGGTTTTAAGGTCGAATACAGCGGCAACTGAGAGAACAATAAAAGCTACTGCATGGGAGGCCGCGATCAACATAGTAGTCTTTAAGTTCAGCCGGAGTTATAAACTGTACAGTATGAGGGACGTAGAGCTTCTTATTGATCCTGTTGCTGGAACCGTAGTCGAGTCAGTTGCGGACAACCCGAAGAAAGTTCAGGATATTTCATGTGAGCTAGGTATAGATGAGGATAGACTCAGGAAAGCGGTAGATAGCTTGGAGACAGTAGGAATCCTTAAAAGATCAGGAGATAGCCTGGAACTAAACGAAGCACAGGTCAAGAAGCTGAAACAGTACCTCTCTGAAGAAACTGACAAGGAGCAACGTTTTATCGAAGAGAAATTCCTCTCCGGATCCATCGACCTTGAAGAGTACAAGTCTAAAAACGAAGATCTTGATTTTTCAGCAGCCAAGTTTCTTGAGGATGAGGCCAATTTATCCGAGGAAAGCTCGGAGGATACTGTTTCAAGTGACAATCATGAACTAAGGGCGAAGCAGGAGGCTCTTAATACAACTGAGCAGCTTCTTAACTCCTAAAACCTGTTTTTCCACTTATAACTCACAACGCTCTTTTTAAATGGAAGCTTCAAGAAGTCGTAGACATGAACAACGTGCTCTGGTTCGATGAGATCGACTCCGACGATACCGCAAAGGTCGGAGGCAAAAGCGCAAACCTTGGAGAGCTAAGCAACAACGTCAACGTGCCTGTACTCCCCGGCTTTGCGACAACAGCTGACGCATACGACACATTCATCAAAGAAACCGGTTTGAAGGAGAAGATTGAAAGACTGATCGACGGAATGGATATCGACGATATTAACAGTCTGCAGAGAACCGGTGAACAGATCAGAGCACATATTAAAGAGGCAGAAATGCCTGAATCACTTAGAAAAGACTTCATAAAATCATACGAAGAACTTGAAGAAGATTTAGGAGTTGAAAATCCTGAAGTTGCTGTAAGATCCTCTGCAACAGCCGAAGACCTTCCAGGAGCCTCATTTGCAGGGCAACAAGAGACTTATCTTAACGTTTCAGGAAAACAAGATCTAATAAAAAGAATCAAGGACTGCTTCGCCTCCCTATTCACAAACCGGGCTATCTCCTACAGAGAAGACAAAGGATTCTCACATTTCGACGTCAAACTTTCTGCAGTAGTCCAGAAGATGGGCCGTTCAGATATTGGAGCTGCAGGAGTCATGTTCACCCTAGATCCTGACAGCGGATTCGAAAACGTAGTTACTATCAACGGTAGCTACGGCCTAGGAGAATACGTTGTACTCGGAGAAGTTAATCCCGACGAGTTCACAGTCTTCAAGGAGAACATGGGTATTATAGAGAGAAAAGTTGGAGACAAGGAGGTCAAACTTGTCAGAAACGAGGACCATGAGAAAGGCGACAACCAAGAGAACATCGAGAAAAAGGTTCCGATGAGCGACAGGGAAAAATTCTGTATAACCGACAACCAGGTTAAAGAGTTAGCGAACTACGCCGTTGAAATCGAAGAGCACTACGGTAAGCCGATGGACATCGAATGGGTTTACGATGGCCAGACCAAAGAACTCTATATTGTACAGGCAAGACCTGAAACCGTTCAGGCAGAGAAAGATGAAAACGTGATCGAGGATCACAAGCTCAAGGAAGAGTCAGAAGTCTTACTAGAAGGAGAAGCTATCGGGTCTAAGATCGGTTCTGGTAAAGCACACGTTCTTTCCTCACCAAAGGAGATCGATCAGTTTGAGGAAGGAGAAGTTCTCGTTACCGATATGACCGATCCGGACTGGGAGCCCATCATGAAGAAGGCAGGAGCAATCATTACTAACAAAGGTGGAAGAACCAGTCACGCCGCAATTGTTTCCAGAGAAATCGGCGTTCCAGCAGTAATCGGTACAGAGAATGCGACATCCAAGCTTAAGGACGGACAATCCGTTACTGTAGATTGTTCCAGCTCTACCGGGAAGGTATGGCAGGACGAGTTAGAGTTCGAGGTACAGGAACACCATATCGATAATATTCCGGAGACCGAGACCGACGTCCAGTTGAACATCGGAGAACCGAGCGAGGCATTCCATCTTGCACAGCTTCCAGTAGACGGTGTTGGTCTAGCCAGGGAAGAGTTCATTATTTCCTCTCACGTTGGAGAACACCCTCTCAAACTTATCGAAGAGGGTCGTGAGGAGGAGTACACTCAGGCGCTTAGATCAGGTATTGGTAAGATAGCGGCTGCTTTCTACCCCGATCAGGTTGTAGTCCGGTTAAGCGATTTTAAGTCGGACGAGTATGCACAGCTTGAGGGCGGCGAGAAGTTTGAGCCGGATGAGGCCAACCCTATGATCGGTTTCAGAGGCGCCTCACGTTACTACGATGAGAAGTTCTCTAAAGCGTTTGAACTTGAGTGTAAAGCACTTAGAAAATGTGTTGATGAGCTTGACCTGGATAACTTGACTGTGATGGTGCCTTTCTGCCGTACAGTCCAGGAAGGAAAGAACGTCCGGGCCAGAATGAAGGAGTACGGACTGGATCAGGGAGACATCGATGTCTACGTCATGGCTGAGATACCTGCGAACATCATCAGAGCAGAGGAATTTGCTCAGGTGTTTGATGGTTTCTCAATCGGAACAAACGACCTAACCCAGTTAACGTTAGGAGTTGATAGAAACTCGGACAAGCTTGCCGAACTGTTTGATGAGAGAGATCCTGCAGTAAAAGAATCTGTGAGGAAGCTTATCGGCAAGGCACATTCTGAGAACGCTCACGTAGGAATCTGTGGTGACGCACCATCTACACATGATGGTTATGCCGAGTTCCTTGTAGGACAGGGTATTGACGCGGTTTCGGTTTCACCCGACGTTGCCTTGGAGACCGTTATGAAGGTTGCTGAAGCTGAAGAAGATCTTGATGACGAAGTCAGCTACGAGTTCTCGGTTGATGCGATGATAGGAACCCCTGCAGGAAATGTCTATGAAACGTTGAAGAGTCATGGAACGGCTTCAGCGGAGAAGCTTATGGACTACACTTCGAAGAAGATTGATGGAAAAAGTTTGAACCAAGCTCTAGGCTGGTTGGCGAAAGAAGGAAAAGTGAAGGCGGAGAACCACGACGGTAAAGTGGTTTACCGGCTTGATGAGAGTTAGCGGATAGTTACTATCCTTCTTTCCGCTACTTCTCCATCATGTACAACTGAGAGAATGTAGTTGCCCGGTCCTGGCTTTTTACTGGTTTCTACATCGTATACTGCGGATGCTAGACAGTTGTAGTAGAAGCTTTCAGGTTCTTCGGCCTCTTCTACATCGACCTCAAAGGTTATTCTGTTGCCGTTTACTGAGTAAGAGACCGCAGGTTCTTGTTCAATATTGTTTACTGGGAAGTTGCCGCTAAATCTAATGCTGTCAGCCATTATGTTTACTGACTGACCGGGAGTCTGTCTATACTGGCATTCTGTTTCCAGATCCTTAACCGTCATGCTTGTTCCGCCACCAGCGAATAGGACCATTATTACTCCGATGACGAAAACTGATGTTACCACGATCCAGAACTTATCCATACTTACTGCTTGTTGGTAAAGAATTATATAGATGGCTGGAAACCTTGGTTAAACCCTCAACAAAAACACGTGATTTATTAACAGAGGCGTACAATTGTTCCGTATATGGATAGAGGCCGTGTAATTGGACTGATCTCCGGTAAAGGCGGAGTAGGAAAGACCAGCCTAGGAGTCAACCTGGGAATAGGCCTCTCAGAGTTCGGACAGGAAGTAACAGTAGTTGATGCAGACTTCTCAGCATCAAATCTAGGAGTTCATTTAGGAAAGTACGAACACCCTGTCAAGGTACAGCATGTTCTAGACGGGAACTCCGATCCAGAAAACGCCATCTTCAGGCATCCAAGCGGAATCAAGGCCGCAGTATCTTCGAACGAGATACACCATGTAGAACCTGAAGCAGGAAACCTCGCACATCTATTGAACGAGGCAGCGAAGAACTCTGACTACGTTATAGTTGACTGTCCTCCAGGACTTAACTCTACAGTCGAGAAAGTTATGGAGTCATGCGATGAACTGATTATCATCACGATGCCGACACAGACCTCGGGAATTAACGCAGCCCAGATAATTGAAAAGGCGAAGCAGATGAGACAACCGATTCTGGGTACAGTAATCAACATGTCAGAAGGAGAACCCGACAGGGAACTAATCCAGAGAGAGGTTGAGATGATGACCGAGTCAGATACCATAGCGGAGATACCGTATGATGATAAGGTGAAGGAAAGTCTCTTCCAGAACACTCCGTTGCTAAAGCATGAACCTTTGTCCGAGGCATCACTCGAGATCAAGAAGCTTGCCGCAGCACTCGAAGGAGTACAGTATGAAGAACCTAGATTTGCCGGGTTGAAAAGAAAGTTGAACAACCTAACGGACACTCTCAAGAAATAGAACTTTTCTCGAAAATATCTAACTCACTATAGTTTTAGTGATCAGCCAGTCACTCAAACTATAATCTAAAGAATTCACAGAAACATAGTTCTTATCGAATTGTGCTAACGATAATTATACTTGATTAGAAAGTTTATTCGTCTTCGTGCATCATCTGCTCGTGCAGCTTCCGGCCTGACTCAGTATCGAACTCCTTACCACACACCGGACAAACAGTATCATCCTCGATCTCTCCACTACTTTCTTCTTGTTCCTCTTCTTCAACCTGTTCTGCAATATCTTCAACCGCCTCAACATCGTCATCTTCTTCGTGCTCATCTTCGAGTTCAGCGATTTCTTCGATCTTCTGATCAACTTCGTCCTCCTCAATCTCACTCATCTGCTCGATAGCTTCATCTATCTCATCTTCTTCAGGTTCCGATCCACTAAGGTCAGGTCTCTGAATCTTAGGTCTATCACTACTTCTTGAAGCCCTCTGTTTTCTATCCGATCCTGATTCATTATTCTTCTTCTTAACAGCTCCTGCTACAACCATCATACCAAGCATAACCAGACCTAGAACCAGGTTGGTTGCTGAGACATTCGCTGCACCTGTAGCTTCACCGATAATTCTGTTAACCTCAGAAGTCAATCCCTGAGTATTGTTTTCATTCTCTTCCTCTTCTGGTTCAGCTGACGAGCTGTTTGCTGTTCTTGAAGGAATAATCTGGGTCTGAACTTCTTTCTCTTCATCTATACTTGTTCCTCCAGATGTTCCGGATGCTTTCAGTGTGAACGAAGGATAGTCAGAACAGCCGTTTGTACAGAAACCGGAAGGTATCTTGACCGTAGCCTTTACTTCTTTTGACTTGCCTGTTGAGAGCTCCGAAATTGAATACGTTGACAGCTCGACGTTCTGGTATCCTTCAACTGAAAGTTCAATATCCTCAACCTTTCTCTGTCCAGGGTTGCTAACAGTAAACGTGATGTTTTCTGATTCGCCTTCGTCTATCTGTAGAGAGTCCATAGACTCAATTGAGATCGCTCTCTCAACATAGACATCAACTTTCTGTTCGAATACTCTTTCAATAGATTTGTAAGGGCTTTTAGATGCTTTAATCTTGATAGAGTAGTTTCCTCTTTCTTTTGGTACAGGCTTGTTTATCGAGAACTTTCCATCGATATCTGTCTCAGTTGAGTATGTTTTGACTGTTCTTGCGCCTTCAACATAACTGACTTCTACTTCTGCGGAGTTCACGAACTCGTCCTTAGCGTTAACTATTCTTCCGGAGACACCGATCTTCTCGCCTCCAGCGGCTTTCCCGCCTACAGTCCCCGATATCCTGATACCGTTGTTAAGTGAAAGCCCTGAGTTAGTTCCGACAACGTAAGCGTTCATCAAAGTCTTTTTCTCTGAACCCCCGACTTCTTCTGAAACTTCGTGGAGCTCAAGATCTCCAATATTTACCTCGTTGCTGTAAAGATTGACTGATACCTGGTCATCATCCATCTTCGACCATCCTGCCACACAGTCCCTTTTCTCGAAGTTCCAGTAGCTGCATTCGTAGACTTGGGCCTCATCATAGTTCAGCCTTGCGGGATCATACTTCATCGATGCCGAGGCAGTTCCTCGAACATCGTACGCAAAGCTAACCGCCATCATGTTCACAGGGTTGACCCCTGAGATATCGACCGAGGGACTTGTCCAGTACTGGAAGCTGATCGGTCTTGAAGTTACAGATGTCGATCCATCCGAAAGATCAGCATCGTTAATCATGAAGTTTGCATCAGGACTGGCCTTGCCTCTATCAAAGAAACTCATGTTTAGATCGTACTCTGAATCCGGTTCAACAAAAGTACTATACTTGCCGTTGCTTCCGGTCGAAACAGAGTAACTTGCTTCGTCAGTATTTAGAACCATATCTGTCTGAATAACGTTTCCTCGGGAATCCCTGATGGTTCCGGAGAAGTCGATTCTCTTGTCAACCCTTGTCTCACCTAACTTGAACTTCTGGGAGTCTTTATCACCGTACTTCAAGTATGTAGTAAACTGGTAGCTACCTATCGGAAGACTGTCAGGGAACTGGTTCATCTTAAGCTGGTATTCGCCTGCTTGAGCCGTATCCAAGAGTTTGAACCATTCCTTCTCGTCCGCCGAGTAGTCGGCTTCCTCTGTTAAAGGATCTATCGATACAACAAAGTTATCGGAACTTATTGAGATCGGATCGTTAGAGTCCTGAGTAATATCCATTCTATATAGGAAGTCGTTATTTACTTCACTGAAATCCATGTTCTCAGAGGGTTTTTCGTAAAAGTTTGTGACACGGACCGGATGAATATTTGTATTTAGAGTTTTCTCTTCAATCCTTTGCCCCTTATATTTTATGTACAGATAGGCTTTCTGTGAACCGAGAAGGTATTCATTAACTGTCGGATAAAGTATAGCTCTTTTTACTCCAGAAACTGCATTTACCATCTCAAGCTCGCCATTAAGAGAAAGCTCCTCTCCCGGAGTTTTAGAGTCAAACACGAAGCTAATATCATCAGCAGATAGGTTTTCTGAATTAATAGCAATATCCTTCAGTTCAATAGGCTCTGTAAACCTTTGCATTCCAATTTTTGAATCTACAAAACCCTCTCCCTCCTTAACTACTTCAGCTTTGAGTTCTTCGACCTCAAAACTTCCTTCACCCGTCTTATTCTCGCCACATAATGCCTTGACGTTGTAAGTCTTTTCTAGGTCTAATTCGCCTAGGTCGGAAAGAGTGAGGTTGGCTCCTACCGAAGTATAAGTTTGGCCGTCCGTACTGAATTTTAGATCTGCTTCTCCTTTTTCACATGTTCCGGTTGCTATGTTTCCGGCGTTTTCCTGCCAGTAACTGTTTTTCCATACTGTTTCGTGTTGGACGGTTAGACCGGCGGATCCAAGCCCGATTATGGCTGAGAAGATGGCTGTTAGAAGCAAAAGTTTTCTGGATCCGTCTATCAAGCCCATCTTTAACGATGTATTCGTGTTAACCGTTTAAAACTTTATTTTCTAGACCTGATGAGCAAAAGACCCAGAACTAGGTTCAGCAGAACAGAGACCGCTAAAGCTATACCAAGCTGTTTCTTGGTTATCTTGTCGAAAACTGTTTCTTCTTTCCAGAGACCGACCTTGTAGTAGCTAGTATCACCGTTTGAGTGGACTGCATAAGTGATGTTAGTTCCCTCCCTAAATATAGGTGCCTCGTATTCAATTTTTGCAGTTCCATTCACGATTCTTGAAGGGCCTGGCTTCCATTTTGGAGGTGATTCAACCGGCACCAAAACCCCGCTCTCTAAATCAATCTCTAGTTCTGCTGACGTATTGGAGACCTTCTCAGGTGTAACCGATGTTTCGTTTTCTGGTATAATCTTTTCATCAATCTGCAGACTGAAATTATCGATAGTTTTCTCTTTGCCACAATAATTGACTGTCAGGTTGCCATCAATTTGACCTGTGTAGTTAATAGGCATCATTCTGAGATCGAGATCAGTTGTTGATCCTGGCCAGAGAGCTTCTTTGTTGGAGAATGATTCTTCCGTACGGTTCTTGAAACTGTAGTAAGC
>JBEQBQ010000002.1:0-69786 GCA_041639695.1 Candidatus Nanohaloarchaea archaeon | reverse complement strand
CAGAACACTCAACCACGCTGACTTTCGACCCTGCGACGTTAATTGAAGCGTTCCAGATATTTCGGAACGCTATGCGGTCTCCATCTGCTGTTAGTGTATTTGAGCCACAGAAAGCATTATCTAATCGGGCCTCTGCACCCAAAGTCCAATCTCCAGTTATTTCCGTCCCATTACCGCCGTGACCGCTGTGGGTGCCTATTAGCCAAATCTTGTTGGCAAATGAATTTGTACGGTTATTAGAGTACGTTGCATTCTCAAGATAAACTATATCGCCGCTACTTGCAGCTGAGAGTGCTTTATCCAATCGTTTGTCTGCATTATTCCCAGAATAAGACCCTGAATAATGTCGATCACCTCCTAAGTGTTCTGTAGCGAGCGACTCGACATTTTTCAGCGAACCGCCACCTTGCAAATCGATGTTATCCGCCGAATTCGGCAACTGATAATCATCACCGCCACCCGTATCAGCCCCAGAATCAGCGAGCACACCAGTTTTAGAACCAGAATCAAAAATACCATTCTCCGTCAACTTCAAACCAGAAACAGAAGCAACTCCGAAAGCACCTAATCCGGCAGCACCAGCACCCAGTTTCTTCAGGAATCCTCTTCGCGAAACCTCTTCTTCAGCGTTTAAGTCAAGGCTTTCTCTGAACTCTTTCCGGGCTTCCTTCTTAGCCTCTTTCTTGATCTTCTGCCTTTCATCCTCAAGTCTTTCCTCGACCCTTTGATCTATCAGCTTCTTTATTTTCTCCTCTTCCATAAAACTAGTTTTCGGGATTGCGGAATATTAAAGCCGCAGGTTCCACGTAGAACAGAGTTAGAGAAAGAAAGTCGATATATAGAAAAAGGAGTTAGTGCTTGACTGTAATCGGAAGCTTTCCGTTCTCAAGCTCTCTCTTCGCTACTTCAAGTGGTTCTTCTTCCGGGTCTGCTTCTACGAATGTTGGTGCTCCTTTTGAGATTTGGAGCGATCTGGCGCCCAGAACTCTTGCTCTCTCGTATCTTGTCATGCTCATTTATTATCAGCCTATGTATCCCAGGTCCTGCTGTGACTCAGTGGAGTCCTGGCTCTGTTTCTGTTGAAGGTTCTGAAGCTTTTTAAGTACTTCCTGGCTCTCTTCGACCTTCTCATCGAGATCGGAGTAGTCTATATCAAGATCCAGAATCTGTTCAATCGCTTCAAGCACCGATTCAGTTGCCTTTGGATCGGACAACAAGAATCCAGGTGTTTCTCCTAGAAGGCAGATACCCGGTATTTCTCTCTCCCTGCTTAATGCCAGTATTAGACCGGAAGCACCTACAATCTGACCTACATCATGGTCAAACTCTACACCGCATTCGGTGTACTCATCCTTTACTTTTTCTGTGGTTACTGCGCCGAATACGTCAGGCTCCTCGACCACATCCCCGGTTCCGTATCCGCCGATTGTAAGAATTTCTGAAGCGTTTACATCGTCAACAAGCTCCATTATCTTTTCAGCGACCTCGTAGTGGCCTTCAGGAGTGGAGGCCTGTGCATTACCCTCAATTATCACCATATCACGGGCATCATCCCGTTTGACTTTGTAAATATCGTTTTTCAGGAGATCAACAGTTTTATCATCGTTTACGATCGTGTATGGCGGGAAGTGGTGTGAGTAAAGCTCTCCGACTTTTTCCGCATCCAGATGATGCACTAGGTAAGATACCGTGGTTTTTCCTATGTGTCCGATGCCTGCTAATCCTTCTACAAATACCGGGTTTTCTACGTCAAGTTCTTTCTTAAGTTGAAGCTTCGTGGTCATTCTTTGATCTCCTCTCTTTTCGTTTTCCTGCGGTACTTGCCCATTCTATCCGGGAACGAGAACTTTGGCGGACGCGATGTCTCTGTCTCTGTACCACAGTGGTTGTCCTTTAACGTGTATGAATTACATTCAGCGCACTTTTTAATCATGGTATCTATGCCTTCGAGAACTCGAACTCTCCGTCCAGTTCATCGGCTTTCTGCCTGAACTGTTTTACCGCCGAGTCCATCCTGCTCTTTGCAAGCTCCTGGTTCCTGCCCCATGCAGTGATCGAGTATTTTGGTGCGGAAACATACTTTACCTCTACGCCGTCTCCCACGTCCTCAAATACTTCTTTTATCTTGCTTACTCCGTCTCCATCAGTGAATGAAAGCTCTATCTCGCCTTCCAGCTTCTCCTGCCTCAAGTTAATGTTGTTTCTTGCGACTTCCTGAATTGCGTCAACAGTTCCAGAATCAAACATTTCCTCCAGCTTGTCTTCTTCGCCTACAGCGATCTCGAATCCGTGGAAAGCAGAACCGAACTCTCTCTGCAGAGGGAACACAACCTTTTCATACATGTCTTCTTTGTCCTCACCGATCTTTTCAGCTAAATCTTCGATGAACTTTTCGGCCTTCTGCTCTTTCTTCCAGCGTGCCATCGCATTTCTTTTCTGCGAGTCGTTGACACGTTTGAGCGAGAGGTCAAGAGTACCGTCATCGTCTTCTACTACCTGTGCGACTGTTTTCTCGCCTTCGTCAACTTCTTTTCTAATATCTTGTACCCATGAGCGGGAGACTTCTGAGATGTGGATCAGTCCGGTTACTTCCTCGTATTCGTCGAGGTCTGCGTAAGCCGAGTTCTTGTCAACATCTGTGATTGTTATGACGACGAAGTCTCCGACGTCAGGCCTGTCTTTGTACCATTTCATATCCTACAGATTGACAAATGAGCTTTAAAAGACAGTGTGATAAAATTGATTCCATATCTGGCTTTCTAGGATATCCCGGAGCTGACGTTTCCTGCACCGTTATTGGTTATCGAAACGTTTGATCCGCACCCTGTTATCGTTATGTTAGCTGAGCTTGAGTCCAGAAGTATGGAGCCTCCAGCGAACTCACAGCCGTAAACTCTTCCATTATGCCCGTTCATCCTCAAATTGTTTCCATCAGGATGATTGACCCAGACGTTCTCGATAACGGTTTTGTTCGACTTTTGAGTGTCGATCGAGTAGCTTGAGGAGTCCGAAGTCTTGGCAAAAACAGTTGATATCTTCGATTGGTACCCTAGCGTGATAGCAGGGCCCGAACTTACCTCAAAGTGAGGTGCTTTTGATGCATCGTTTGATACCGAGGATACCCCTTTAACTGATATTCCTCCCGGTATACTGATAGAATCATAACTCCCGGGAGGTACCTCTACCTCGTAGTATCCGTTATTGTTTGCGAAATCAATTGCATCCTGTACCGTGGAGAAATCACCGTGACCTGCGTAAACTGTGCCGTTAATGACCTTAGCCTCTATTTCACGGTTATTGATATCGGCACCAGAAACCGTGTTGCTTGTAAGCTTCAAAGCATTCGTATCAGGAATTAACGCACCAAACCCTAAAGCTGTCAAGCCCGACCCGATAATCTTAATGAACTTTCTTCTACCGAAAGAGTTTTGTTCAGACATACAATAGAATAAAGGAAGCTGGATTAAAAGATTACTCGACTGCGAGTTCTTCTACGATCTCGCCGTTGATTTCGGCCTTTCCGCCGGTAGGCTTAGCGATTGTCGAACTGCAGACAAGGCATTCTACTTCGCTGGATGCTCGGGAGAAGATTCTCTGCTCGTTTCCACATTCTCCGCAGCTTACCTTGAAGAAGTTGTTTGCCATCCTATCTTACCTCTCGATCTCAAGCTTTGAGGTTCTGATAGGGTTTTTAGGCATGTGGCCTTTCCCACATTCCTTACAAGTATATCTTAGATCCTTCTTCTCGGATGTCGGGTTCTTCCTTCCTCTTGATCTGATTGCGGGATTCTCGTATGGGAATGATCCGTATCCGTGGTCAATCTTTCTCTGTCTCTTTCTGTGCTTCTTCGACATAGGGGAAGCACTAACGTTGGTTACTTCCTTAACGGTCTGTTCTGTATGTGTATCGCAGTGCGGACAGTAACGGTTCTGTTCTTTTGGAATCTTTACCATAGTCTTAACCTCCCTACTAAACTTTAAAAGGGCTTTTACGAGGACTTGATCCTCGTCGATTCAGCCGATTCAAGGCTTTCAAGGTTTTCAGGAACTCCTTCCATCACTGTTGTATCGATGCTCGACCGCTCTATGATCTCCAATGCAACGAAGTCGATAAGTTCATGTCCTCCTGCCTCGTTGTTGCCTGAAATAATCTGTCTCAACTCATCTATGGAAACCTCCTCCAGCTTTTCAGCATCCTCTCTTTCCGGATCCGCGGTGTAGACACCGTCAACCGAAGTGGCGATTATCAATTCGGCGTCGAGAAGCTCCGCCACCGTCGCGGCAACAGCATCAGTAGAGTAACCTGGGACCATACCCCCCATAACAAAGTCCTTGCCTGTAGAAGCTATCTCCTGTATCTCTTCAGGTTTCTCAGGTACTTTAGGATGACAGTCCATCGCAGTCTTTAATGTCTGAGCGTTCAACCGGGTAGCTTTAATACCGATAAGATCTTGCTCGCCCTGGTTCGCCGAATTAACTGCGTTAATATGAGTTTTTAGAGACCCTGCTCCGGTAACGATCGCGACCTGTTCGTCAAAGCTTTCGAAGGCTTTAACGTAGTCATCGAGTTTGTCGAGGTTTTCTGTAAATACTGACCCGCCTAATGCAAACACTTTAGTCATTCTTCTATCATCTCTGCGTTACCCCTGTTTACAAGTATTTCAGCGTTCTCTTCCGGCACAGTAACTTCTTCTCCCTCCTCGAATGGGCCGTAGGATTCGAGGTCCGTGCCCATGAATTCCGGCACCTGTGAAACGATCTTTACTTCTATACCGTTTTCCTCGTCCTCCTCTTCAGGCTCTGGTTCAGGATCAGGTTCGACTTCAGGCTCTTCATCTATTTCCGGGGTTTTCGCGGAAACGCTTCCTTCAAGAACCTCATCTATTTCCCCAGAGTATTCTTCAAACATTTCCTTTAGGTCCAGGAAAAGGGATTGTTCGCGCGGAAGAAGGTTGAGTTCAGAAGCTTTTACTCCTGTTTTTACGGATATCCTAGCATTTTTCACTATCTTTTCCTGTCGAAGACCGACTATTTTATCGAATACTCTCTTCGCATTCCTGTATTCGCGTTGATCTGCTCCATCCTTCAAATCAAGGTACTGTGAAACCTTCAGAAAGAAGCTATCATCTAGTTCGGAGAGTTCCTCCTGTCGTTTTTCTTTTTTCTCTATCTTCCGTAACTCACTAAATGTTAATGCGTCCTCCGACATCCTATTAGAAACTTCTAGCTCAAAACTTTTTATTGTTCTTTTAGAGCTTCTTCACTTCCTCGCCCTGACACTTCTGAACATGTTTCTTGAAGTAGCCCTCCTGCTTGTACTCTTTACCGCAGTAAGGACACTCAAATTTCTCATCTTCTTCATCAGTTTCCTCGGCTTCTCCGCCGTTATACTTTCGGAAAGCATAACTTACAGGGTTTGAAACCTTTTGCTCAAGGTTATCCCCCTCGTAGACCTGCATATCTTTGTAGTACCCGTTCGAGTCGTAG
Source organism: Candidatus Nanohaloarchaea archaeon (assembly GCA_041639695.1). Lineage (GTDB taxonomy): Archaea > Nanohalarchaeota > Nanosalinia > Nanosalinales > Nanosalinaceae > PL-Br10-U2g16. The sequence continues at coordinate 64,299 of JBEQBQ010000002.1, read as the reverse complement.
TTCGGCGGCGGAACTTCCTCATTTCTCTGCCGGTGCCACCTCAACTGAGTCTTCACATAACTGTCCCTCAAGGGCTCATGATTCTCATCGTTCCAGTTCCAGATCTTTGTCTCTATCTGCTCCCACGAATAACCCAGGCAGTGGAAAAAGTTGATCAAGATAAATAGTCCTCTCTTCCTACCATCCTTCAAACCTTCGAGAACATTTTCGATCGTCGGCGGAAAGTATTCTTCAGGTATAGCCTCATCAGGCCTGTCAAAGTCTCTCTCCTTTCTTTCCCTCTTTTCCTTTTCACGTTCGCTCTCTCTTTCAGCCAGGAAATCCATAGCCTGTACTGCAAGATTTGTGGCCTCACCTTCCTCGTATTCTCCGAGGAACTCGGTGTCGAACTCGACGTTTTCCATCTCTGCATCCTGTTTCTCGAACTCCTGGATTTTATCAGGCTCTATAGGAAGGGAGACAAGCCAGGAGCCGTCATGTAAAGAGTAAGGCATCCTGAAAAGGTGTCGGGAACCCCAGTCATTCTCAATATCAGCTACGAGGAAAGGGTTTTGATCTCCGTCCTCCGTAGTCATTTCCTCGGCATATCCGTGCTCCCTAACCTTGGTTTTGAGCTCATCCTGAAGATTGTTTCTTATGTAGTTCACCATACCCCGTGGAAGCCGTGGATAAAGCTCGGATATATCCTTCTCATCCAGCTTTCTTGGGAATGACTCTCCTCTGACTCCTATATGGAAACCGCGGTTACCTGAGAACTTAACACCGATATTTTCTATACCATGCTGTTTTAGTTCCTCAACAACCAGTTCTGCGGTATCTTTAGCTAATTCAAAAGAGTGATCGCAGTCGATATCTATTACCAGATCCCAGCCATTTCTAAGGTTGTCTTGGTCGTCGACTTTGTCAATTAGAAGTGGGTTCCGCCATTTCTCTACCGAAAAATGGAATGCAACAGCCCCCTGGTCCACAAAATGTTCGAAGTCGCCCGGAAAATTGACTGCGTCAGGTCTTTTGCCGTAGCCGTGCGGGTAAGTTGGCGCGACCTCTCTATATTCCGCCAGTTCGACAATATGTTCGATAAGCTCTTCCTGCTCGTAGTACTGTCTTATTTTCCAGTCCTGCGGCTTTTCCCCCTCATCCCCCATACGGAATTGTGGGAAAGGAAAAGCTAAAAGTCTGGGTTCACTTCAAGAAATGTCTCTATAAAATCCTCTGTTCCATCATTCAGGTCGAGCTTCTCTAAGGCCTTTTCCGGTTCTATCCAGACATACTCCACAGCTTCCCTCTGATCAAGTTCAACCTCAGTTGATGTGGCCCTGCATATGTAGTTGAGAAAGATGAAATGCGTATCTCTTTCAAAATCATCAGGATTTCCTCCATCGACAGCCTCTAAGAACTTCACTTTCTTCAGTTCGAGATTAGTTTCTTCCTTCACTTCCTTCTTTACGGTTTCCTTTATTGAATCGCCTTTCTCGACTTTTCCGCCAGGTACAAGCCACTGATTCTCCCATTTAGGAGATTTCATCAGGAAGATTTCGTCTTTATCGTTCAGAATTAGAGCGCCTGTCGCCGGAACAGCGTATTCCGTCATAGGCAATTATTAATCATTCTTACTTTTGTTTTCTTCGAAGTCCAACGCCACAGAGTTTATACAGTAACGTTTTCCTGTAGGTTCCGGACCATCCTCAAACACATGACCCAGGTGAGAATCGCATTCCGCGCAGACTACCTCGGTTCTGTCCATCCCATGTCGTTCATCCTGCCGGAATTCAACCGAATCCTCGACCGCATCATAGAAAGAAGGCCAGCCAGAACCCGAGTCAAACTTTGTGTCACTGGAAAAGATTTTGTTCCCACAGGCTTTACACCGGTAAACACCTTCACCGTCCTTTCCAAGGTATTTGCCGGTTCCTGCCGGCTCCGTCCCCCGATTTCTAAGGACTTCCCTCTCCTTTTCAGATAGATGGTCAAAGTCAGTATTTTTCACGGTAGGAACCTCCAAGAGAAATATGTTCACGCACTTGACCTAATGCATCCTTGTCCTCAAGAGAATATTTAGCAGGATGCGTATCTACCTTCTCTAGGATTCCTTCTTTCTCTAGGTCTTCCAGAGTGTTGGCAACGGAATTAGCCTCTAAGTCGACAGCTTCGGACTCTATATCATTCTTTCCAAAGTATTGCTCGTCCACGCTGTCGTCAGCCACAATAAGCTCTACTACGCTGGCCCATGTGATCCGCTGAGTCATTCTTCTTCGATTCTTGGAGCCAGTACGAAGCTTAGTCTCGCCTTTTCAGGTACTTCGAAGTTGAGCCTCATAGGGAAGTCATCTCCCAGCCTTAGCTCTACGGTGTCTGAAAGCTTCTTTGCCTTGACCATGGATGAAAGGTAGTCTAGCGAAAACATGGAGCTGGCTTCTGAACCATCAATCTCCATGACCCCTTCCGAGTCCTCTGTTATAGTGAAGTCTACGTTTGACTGGTCTCCCTCCGCGACAATCTTGATGCTTGAATCGTCCGCGGAAACAGTTACTGAGTCGCCGACAACCATCGCGTCCTTGATAGCAGATTCAAGTACAGCGGTTTCAAGATCTGCGTCTACATTAAACTGGTTAAGACTTTCTGTGTCCGGAATATCGTCCTCTGACAGGTTGAGGATTGGGAGTGAGAAGTTTCTGGTGCTTCCATTCTCCATCTTGATGTGGAACTTGGACTCGTCTTCTTCTAGCTCCAGTGTAATAGTATCTCCGGAGTTAGCTCTTCTGAGAATTGAGTAAAGGTTCTCGAGGTTAAGTCCGACTTTATCTTCTTCATCGAGTTCGTATGTTTCGAATACGTCCTTCTCTATCTTGAAGTCAACAAGCGCGACCATCGCTGGGTCTGCCGCAACAAGTTTTAATCCGTCTTCTGTCAGCTGGAATAGTCCTTCGCTGATCAGGTCGGAGATGGTTTTCATGGAGTCCTGGATCAAGCCTACTTCCTCTAGCTCTGCTTTAAACATAATTTTACTGCACCTTGTTATTCGGAAGTGTTAACAATTTTTTTAACCTTACTGAATTTTTCAAAGTCAACATCCTCCAGATCGTGCACTACTTCTGCCTGTACCTCGAAGCCGTCAGGCGTCGGAAGAACCCTTCCTAGAACACGCACTTTCTGATTATCCTCGATATCTTCAATATCATCTTCCTGCATAAAGACTTCAACGGAACCCGTTCCATCATCCAGAGTAACCGACTCTTCGTCTAAGTCGATAACTGTTCCCGTAATTCTTACACGGATATCTCTCTGCGAGTCGACATCCTCTATGTTTTTAGGCTTCGCTGCGGCTCTTCTCTGCTGTTGATCTGGCATACACCGTTTTTCCGGTCTAAATGTTTTAACTATACCTATATTATGCGACACGAAAACCGGGTCAAGGTGGTTTCAAATACAGGCCGTGCCAAAAACTTCCCATGGACCTGTTCGGGGAGAAAGGAGAGAAAGCTGTTGAAGAACTGACTACTGTTGAACAGCGACTAGATCAAATAGAATCACATGTTAACGCTGTAGATTCTGCGTTACAGGACTTCGTCGACAACTACTCCAGGTTTCTTGAGGACGAGCTTGATTACCAGGAGCACGAGATCCAACAGTTGAAAAGAAATCTTATCGAGGAGGAGTCGAACGATTCAGAGATAGAAAAACTCGATGACCGTTTAAGACGTGTTGAGAAGAAGCAGAAGGAGCTTGAAAACTTCCTGAACTCGGATCTTGAGACAAACATCGAGGAACTTGTCAAAGATATTAAGGGAACTAGAAAGTTCATGAGTTCCGCTAATAAAAGAATCAAGAAACTCGAGGAACAGATCGATGATCTTGAGAACCGGATGATAGTCAAGGAGAACAATATCGAGTTCGATTTCGATAAGAAGTTGAACAAGCGTGATTTTAACGAGGAGAAGAAGGATATGCAGCGCCAGATCAAGAACTTGAGGGCTTCAGTCAATTTCTTGGCGGAGCAACTGGACAAAAAGGATGAGATAGAGATAGAGTAGCTCTAGTCGTACTCTTTGTGGACGTTACCGCATTCAGTACATTCGTAGAACCTTGTTGCTGGTTCGTCTGAAGCTCTTGTCTGTTCCATCCACCATTCGTGTTCTTTCTCGTCCTGCTTATTGTCTGAGCAGGAAGGACATTCTTTCATAGTGGTTGGCCTTGTTGTTTCCTGATCCTCTTCAGAAGCAACGTTCAATCGGTCCATAGGGTCTTCTTCTTTTTCCTCTGTGACCTTCATTTCCTCGCCATCTACTGACTGGGCTTCACCGCAGTTCCTACATTTCATAGAGGAGTTTTCTTCATCACCTTTAGATACAAGCATTCCTCCGCATTCGTCACAAAATTCCATATCTGTAGGGTTTACCGGCTTTAACTTTAAATAGTATGGGTCAATTTCTGACCTGACAGTTCGGAGTTGAGTCAAGCGCTAAAGGCGCATTATTCCCAAGCCCTAGAATATCGATCGCCAGTATCTTCACCAAGCCTATGCGCGGGATCTTGAAAACTGCTTCACCGTGGATCTGATTAGGTTCAATATGTTTCTCGAACTCGTGCTGTCCGATTGTATTATCACCCTGTGTCTCCAAGTGGTCAGAGTTCTTCCGTATAACCCTGTGAATAACCGGTATATCCATCCCTGAAACGCTGTTTACCTCAAAAGTCTGTCCGTTGTAATCAAAGGTCTTTCCTTCAACCATCTTGGCATTCCGACCATCTATACTTACTATCGCGGCTTTGCTGTCTCCGTCAACCTGTACCAGTTTGACAGCACCGGCCTCAGTATAATCAGCAGCGTTAGACTCGTTAAGAACGTGCTTTTCTCCTGCAACAGAAAACTCGACCTTATTCGGCACTTCGTACACAATCACGTCACCCACTTCTATGTTTTCGTAACCTGTTCCCTGCACACCGATGATATCTCCCACGTCGTAGTCAGGGTACATAGAGCAGGAGACAACTGTGACAACCGGCCTATCCGTGTTCATAACTGAGCCAGTTGTCTGCAAGGTTCCGAAAGCCAGAATTAAAGCGATCGCAAAGAAGTAATACTCCTTGAACTCTCTGCTGTTCTTTACTGCTGAAAGCTTACCGATTATCTTATCCGAGTCCACTAAACCGAAATTGGATAGGATGCCTTTTCAATCTTCTTTGAACGCTCCACCGATCAGGTGTGCTACTCTGACAGCTTCAGGCGTCAAACCGTTAGTTGTAGACTTTCTGACGATGGCCTTGGCCTCCGGAAGATCGATACCTGAGAACTGGATATAAGCTAATCCATCATCAAGTTCAACCTCCTCGTAATCATCTAACTTCTCAAAACGATCATCGTAATTACCTGATTCTTTCATCGCCCGCCTGAACTCTTTCTTTCTGGGCCTATTGGATGTTACAGCTATTACCGGCTTCCCCGTTTCTCTAGAAACTTTTTCTATATCTTTAATGTTGAAGCCTGCAAAGGATATTCCATCTGTAAGAATCGCTTTAATCTGAATCTGATTATCCAATTGATCGAAAAGGTCAATTAATTTTTCTGTTGCTTCATAACTGTCTACCTTGACAGGAACGGTTTCAATCGCTTCAATAAACTCAGTTCCTCTGTAAACAACTCCGGTTAGAAATGATTGTTCATCCTTACGATTGTGTGCGGCATCGTCTACCCCAAGGATTCTGATGCCTTCTTTCATAGAGATATTAGAAGGGGGACTCTACTTCGTCCATCCACTCTCTTGCCTGGTCGATCGCATCTTCGAGAACCTGTTCCGGTTCATCAGATTCGATGATCAAATTGGATTCATCTCCTAATGGGTGGCCTTTGTCGTAGGCCGCTTCATCGTCCTGCGCCCATACAGCTTTCCTGATAAGGTTGCCTAGGGTATGGTTTTGCTGCATGTCAACTATAAGTCGTCCTTCCTTCTCGATTGTCGAAATTTCCATTATTTTTGCCTCGTTATGATTACGTCAATTTCGGTTTCGCGGGCTTCCTCCGTATGGAAGCCGTATGTCGCCGGCAGTTTAACTTTGTACTGCTCTAGCGCTTCCAAACTATGGTTTGAGTTCTCGAGAAAACCTTTTATAGCCTTTCTGCGGCCCGGATGAGAAACAGTGTAAACCGCGTCAGAGACCTCAACAGCCTTCTTTAGAAAGTCGATACCGATTTCAGAATGTACGGAGAAAGGAGGATTCATCACGACAGTATCGAAAGTTCCTTCAACTTCCTCGATATCCGAGTGTTTAAATTCTATGAACTCCGAGATTTCAAGTTCCTCAGCATTCTGCTCCGCAATTTCTAGAGCCTCTTCATCCTTGTCTACAGCATTAACATCGGCACCAAGCAAAGCAGCCCCAATACCCAACATACCGGTACCTGCACCAAGGTCAAGAACCTTTTTGCCCTCAATATCCTGCTGCATGAAAGCTGTGTGCAGAATATCTGCGGCTAGCTGCGGCGGAGTCAAGTACTGTTCGAGGGATACTTTCGGCTCTTCGAAGTCTTCTACTCTAGAGAGTTTTCGGATAAGCTCCGACTTCATACAGAAACAATTCTACACCAGATTTAAACCGGATCGGACAGCTTTTCAACAAACCAAGAATTCTCCCAAGATCAAGGATTTAAGGTTTGTGTTACAGACTGTGAGGCATGACCGACGAAAAGGCGCTTGAAGACCTTTCGCGAGAAGAACTTATCGACGAAATCCAACAGCTAAGATCCGATAAAGACGAAGAGACTGTTTCGGAAGAAGGATCAGAGGAAAACGTTGTATTCTTCGAACCTCAGAGAGAAATAATTTTATCAAACCCTGACGACGGAACTCTGAACGAAATGTCTGAGATAGCGCATATGGATACTTCGAGTGGAGATCATTACAAGTACAAAGTAAAACAGATGGATATCTGGAACTCCGATCTATCCCTCGAAGAGATGAAGGAGAAATATACTAGACTTCTTGGAAGCTACCCTAACTTCCTCTCCTGGCTTGAAAGAACATACGAAAGACAGGAAGTCTTTTCCATCGAACACAGAGGAACCTACCACACCTTAGAAGCATCAAACAAGGAGAGAATGGAGTGGGCGCGTTCGATAGAGGATGTAAGGGATAACCTCGTAGTAGACTTGACAGATGAGGCTTCCAGGATTGCGATGGGCGCCAAAAGCAGAGCTGAAATCAAGGAAGTTCTACTTAAGAAAGGCTATCCTGTTGAGGACAACTCAAAGTTCAGAGAAGTCGACGAAAAAATCGGGGCAGACCTCGATGGAATCGAACTCAGAGATTACCAAGAAGAATACGTTGAAAGAGCTTATGAGAAGAAGGCAGCTGTTCTTGCAAACCCTGCCGGCTCGGGAAAGACAGTAACTTCTATCGGTTTGATGGCAAAGATCGATGCCCCTACACTCGTATTAGTTCCACAGCGTTCGCTGGTAGGACAGTGGAAACGCGAACTCCTTGACAAAACTACGTTAACAGAGGATCAGATCGGCGAGTACCACGGCGATGAGAAGCAGATGAACGATGTAACTATCGCGACCTACCATATGGCCGGCGAAAAAACCTCCCTGTTCAGAAACGACTGGGGCTTAATTATCTTCGACGAAGTCCACCACATCCCTTCCAAACTGTTTAGGAAGACTGCATCCCTTCAGTCAACAAGAAGAATTGGACTGAGTGCTTCACCGGTTAGAGAAGATTCAAAGGAGAAAGAGATCTTTGCACTGATTGGAAGAGAGATTGGTGGCGACTGGGCCCGGTTCTTCCAAGACAACTATGTTTTGAGGCCGGATGTCGAAATACAGTTGGTTGAATGGGAATCTGATTTCTACAGGAACAAGTACAACCAAGCAAGCGGCTTCAAGAAAGCGATTATCGCCTCGAAGAACCCGAGAAAGACTCAGCATATTGAAGATCTACTAGAGAAACATGAAGAAGATAAGACCATTCTCTTCTGTGACTGGATCGAGCAGGGCGAAGAACTGTCTGAAGAGTTCGACATCCCATTTATTTCGGGAGAAACCGACTTCGAGGATAGAGAGGATTACTTCGAGAAGTTCAGGAACGACGAGATCGATACCGTGATTGTTTCCAGGATCGGCGACGAGGGATTAGACCTTCCTGATGCAGAGGTCGGAATTATCGCTTCAGGTCAAGGCGGTTCCAGAAGACAGGCGACACAGCGTGCTGGAAGAGTTATGCGTCCTTTCGGAGATGCCCAGGTCTACATCATCGCAACAAAGGGTTCGAACGAGGAAGACTTCGTTAAGAGACAAGTGGAGCACTTGAAGGAGAAGGGTGTTCCGGTAACGGTGGAAGAGTAGTGGAAACTTACTCTTATACCGAAAACACCCACACTTTTACTGAAGATGTAGGTGGCTATGGAACTATTGTTTCTGAGATTCTGAGGAATCTTTCAGAGTACTCTGATTCACAGAGACATATTAACAGAGAGTTTATAGAGCAAGATGAGCAGATTAAGGTACCTGAAGAATGCTTCGAAGGCGATTACATAATCGAACCGTTACAGAAGTTCAATACGGATAACGTGGCAGTATATGTCTTTGACCGGCCAAAAGGTATTGATCTGATTGGTAACAAGGCCATGATCGACATCAACCTGCCTGAAAATATGCCTTCCCTTTACTAATTATTAACTAGATATCTCAAAGTTGAGGCCAGGTTCCTTCGACTTCATGTTCCACTCTATCCCTCTTTCCTGTCCTTTCCAGAAGGGCACCATATCAACCACACCTTCCTTCTCGTAAACCGGATCCATCTTTAGCCTGTGCCGGAGTTTAAGTGCATCTAGAGAAAGTATGTCGCTTTCCAGGTTTTCGTACTGGTCTCTCATCGGCCCGACTTCTTCATGGGAAACGTAGAAACTAGCCTTGTTATCTATCTCCACCGATTTTGCAATTCCTTGCGCCAGATGTTCATTTATTTCCGCCGCCTCAAACTCGTGGTCTACTTGAGGAGGAACTTCATAAACATCCGCGTTTTGTTTACTGAACCCGACAACCATCGGATCTCTTTCATCTTCCGGAATATCGAACAGACGGTCCTGAAGTGCTTCGTATCTCTGCTTTATATCATCATCAAGCTCATCGCTATGAAGTGCGGCCGGGATAACATCATGAATCATTCTGTAGTTAAGTTCAAGATCGGCCCATTCCTCATCCGAAAGTTCTTCCTCTAAATCGTTAACGACGGCCTGAAAGATGTCTTCTCGGATAGGCTGGGCTTCTTCTGCATAGTGAACCGCAACAGGCTCTAATCGAGTAAAGTAAACTGCTGATTGGTTTGAGACCTCTCCGGAGTCAGCATTATTTTGTTCTCCAGGACGAATGGCACCATCTCTAAGGATATCAGAGAAGTTCTCTAGCTGGGTTCCATGGTAGAATTCATTAGTGTAGGAATCCCAGTTGGCGATAAGCTCTTCACCTACGTCTTCGAAATTGTCATCAACTTCACAATCGTAAAATTCGCCGCTAGCGTTGTAAGCTAGGTCAAGGTAAAGCCTCTTTTGAGCTTCTTCAGGGGAACGGGGGTCGAAAGCCGACATATTTGTTATTTTACAATAGCAACATAAAAGCTTTTTGGAGTCTTAGAAGCGATTAAAAAACATCTCCGAAAAGAAAAAGTTATGACCTTAATCAAAGCCGAGAACCTTTCGAAGACCTTCAAGATCTACAAACAAGGAGAAGGAGTCAAAGGCTACCTCAAAAACTTCTTCAGCCGGGAATACGAAGAAGTTGAAGCAATAGAGAACCTGAACCTTGAGATCGATGAAGGAGAAATCATAGGCTATATCGGTTCGAACGGCGCCGGGAAATCCACCACAGTAAAAATGCTGACAGGAATACTGAAGCCTTCCTCAGGCCATATAGAGGTCAACGGCCGCGACCCATACAAGCAGCGAAAGAAGAATGCGATGGATATAGGAGTGGTTTTCGGCCAGAAAAGTCAGTTATGGTGGGATCTACCGGTCAAGGAATCCTTCCGGCTGTTAAAAGAGATCTACGAGGTATCTGACGATGACTACGATGAACGGATCGACGAATTCGACGAAGTTCTACAGCTCTCAGAGTTCTGGGAACAACCTGTCAGAAAGCTAAGTCTTGGACAGAAGATGCGTTGCGAGTTAGCAGCTGCCTTCCTTCACCACCCCAAAATCGTGTACCTAGATGAACCAACTATCGGACTAGATATAGCAGTCAAGGAACGTATCCGCGATTTCATCCGGAAGATGAACAGGGAGAAGGACACGACCGTTATGCTGACAACCCACGACATGGACGATATTGAGGACTTATGTGAAAGAGTTGTGGTTCTGGATGAAGGCAAAAAGATCTACGACGGCCAATTAGACTCCTTAATCAACCGCTTTACTTCAAGAAGGCTCGTTATGGATGTAAAGAACCCTGAAAACTTTGAACTAGATATTGAAGGAGTTGAAAGAGTAGAGAAAGAGAACGGCGAGACAGAAGTAGTTTTTAACAGAGAAAAAGTTTCTGCAGCCGATTTGATGTCGAAAATACTTCAAGACTATGAGATAATCGACTTCAAGATAAAAGAACCTGATATCGACTCTGTTGTCAAAAAGATCTATAACGAGGGTCTTTGAGAGATGTACTGGAGAAAGTACTTCCAGTCGTTAAAAATCTTCTTTAAAGAAGCTGCAGCATACAAAACAGTAGCTTTCGTCAACGTAATAAATTCTCTGCTTACGTTGGTGCTTTACTATGCGATCTGGAGCGCTATCGCATCATCTGGAAGTATTGAAGGAGGTCTAGCTCAAGTAATAAGCTATCTAGCTATAGGACAGGCTGTTGGAAGAGCTACTAATTTACAAACTGAAATGTTTCTCGGCCAGAAAATAAGAGACGGGTCGATTACAAACGAGTTAAAACGGCCTATGTCCGTAAGAGGTTATACCTATACACATGAGGCAGGCTGGAAGATCTTTGAATCGTTAGTAATTGCAGTACCTATACTAACTGCCGGAATGCTTTTCTTCAACGTTACAATCCCTTCACTCTCACAGATTGTGCTCTTCTTAGCAAGCACTTTCCTAGCGTTCAACCTAGTGTTCAGTCTGGCTTTTATCACATCTGTAATGGTTTTCTGGACCAAAGTAGGATGGAGTATCAGGATGATGAGGAACCTTGCGATAAGCCTTTTCTCTGGCAGAATGTTTCCTCTCTACCTGTTACCGGCCTCCCTCGCCCCGATTTTCAACATCCTGCCTTTCAGGGGAATGACTGATACACCGGTCAGACTCTTCATGGGCTCTGCTACAGGAATGGAAGCCCTAAAACTCATGCTACACCAAATCACATGGACAATAATCTTCCTAGTGATAGGCGCCTACTTGTGGCGTAAAGCTAGGAACCAATTAACGGTGCAAGGCGGATGAAAGAAACATTAAAGCGGTATTTGAGAATCTATGCTCTTTACTTCAAACAGTACTTGAAGACCCGGCTTATCTACCACAGTGACACTTACCTAGGTCTTCTCGGACGGTTTATCGAGGTAGGGATATCAATCGCGTTCCTTGGACTTTTGTTCACGCAGGTAGAGACAATTTACGGCTGGACGTTTAATGAGATGCTTTTCCTCGCAGGCTTCGGAGGCATAGTCATGAACCTGCACCACATATTTTTCCTGAACACCTACAAGTTCGGAGAAAACTACGTGATTACCGGAGACTTCGACCGTTTCTTGGTAAGACCTTTGAATCCGTTGTTCCAGCTCTACGCTGACGGAGTGAACGACAGCAACATAGCCAAATTGATAGGAAGCATAGCCATGGTGATTTACTCCGGAACACAACTTGGAATAGAAATCACAGTTTTCAAGCTTGTCTACGCAGTTCCAGCAATTATCTCCGGCATACTCATCTTCGGCGCAATCTACCTTGCTGCATCAACCGGGGCCTTCTGGCTCGGGAAAAGTCAGCAGATTATCTGGGTACTGTTCAACCTGAGCGATTTCAGAAAATACCCCTACGGCATCTACAGCTCGGGAATCCAGATCTTGCTCGTCACGCTGATACCGTTCGCGTTTGCAACGTTCTTCCCGGCAACTGTTTTCCTCGAGAAGGGTTCTTGGGGAAAGATGCAGCTTCTTTCACTCGTAGCAGGCCCTGTGTTTTACTTGATAGCGTACCGTTTCTGGAAGTTTGGCATAACCCGTTACTCGAGCACAGGTAGCTAAGGATCGAAAGAAACAAATAGTTTGAATTCACATGCCTTCAGGTAGCCGTGAGCGTAGATAAACACCTGAACTTCCACACCACCCCCGGATCACAGATCGGAGTATCAGAGTTTGGGATTAATGAACTTCCAGAAGCCCAGCACTACTGGAACAACTCCGAATACTTCCTCGATTTGAACGAATACTCGGGAAAAGCTGTAAGGTACTCCCACACGACCGGCGACTGGACGCTCTACGAGATGAAGAAAGACAGTAAGGGATGGGAATACGCTGAGGTTGATGACGAAGTATCGGAAGCGAGCGGAATTGTAGAAAGAGCTCTCAGAAACGACGGAATCCTAGAGAGTTCACAGGAATTCAAAATGGAAGAAATAGATAGATACCTGAATTAGTTAAAGAAAAAATAAGGATCGAACTTACTCGAATTTCTCCGAGTAAAGCTCCTGACTTCTTTCGATGGCTTCTTTGGCTTCTTCTTTTCCACCCCAGCCTTCGATCTTGACCTCCTTCTTAGGTTCAAGATTCTTGTAAGTCTTGAAGAACTCCTTGATCTCCTTCTTCTTGTGTTCGTTAACGTCTTCAAGATCTGTGACGTTTTTCCATCTCGGATCTTCTACAGGTACGGCGATAATGTTGTCGTCCTGTTCTCCGCCGTCGTCCATGTAAAGAATTCCTACAGGTCTTACCTCGATGACGCATCCTGGGAATGTTGAATGTGTTGTAAGTACAAGGATGTCCATCGGGTCTTCGTCTTCGTAGTAAGCTTGTGGGATGAAGCCGTAGTCTCCAGGGTACTGGATTGAAGAGTAAAGTACACGGTCAAGAACGACTGACTCTTTTTCCTTGTCGTACTCGTACTTGTTTTGCTCTCCGGAAGGGTTTTCTATTACTGCGTTAATTACGTCCGGTGCATCCGGACCTGTTTCGTAGTCCTGCCACTTGTTAACCATATTATCAAAGAAAGGTTTGGGTGAGAAGCTTAAAACCGTTCTCCATCGCCGGAGCTACTTCCGTGAGGTGGTGGCGGAAAGCCTTATCATCGAAATGTCTTTGACTTCTCCGCATTCGCTGCACACTACCTTTACCCAGTCCACTTCGGGTTTGTCTACGGGATCAACATTAAGGTCTCGTTCACAGTTGTCGCATTTTACCATTTTCCCCACACACTCTATGTACATGTATTCTCCGAGTTATTTAAGCGTAACCTGACCAACCGGAAACATAGGTACTACAAGGTACAAAAAAGTAAGTTAAGTACCAGTTAAGTAAGGGGTTCGTGGTCTAGTTGGTTATGACACCGCCTTGACATGGCGGAGATCCCCGGTTCGAATCCGGGCGAACCCAACCAAAATTATCTAAATACCATAATTTGGGAATCTTTCTTCTCTTTCTCTCGGACCTGTGTCAACTCCGCCTCTTGCTTTATCATCACTTGGAGGCCGGTAAGTCGAACCTTCCCCGGTTTCCTCACTGACCAATCTAATTTGATCGTATCTCGGGATCCCTTCCGCTTCAAGCTCTTCCAGTACAGAAGCTGAGTCAATTTCTAGGACAGCATCAATAACATCCTCTACGGTGTTAGGCTGTTTTTCAGACCCTCTAAAATAGTTGGCTACCTCATTCAGGTCTTTCTCATCATCTTCAAAGAAACAACGCGATACTTCGTTTATGGTAAATGTGCCTACTGGGCTGAACTTTCCATTCCTCCCATTAGAGTATAGAGTGACTTCATCAAGAGAGGTATGATAATTTAATACAATATCGTTATCTTTATCTGTTCCTAGAAAATATTCTCGATCATTCTCATCATTCTCTTCCTTATCCTGCATCCTCATTTGAGCCATATTTTTCACCTTTTGTTGTTACTAAGTTCGAACTACAATATTTAATATCTTTTCCGTTAAATGATTTTTTGATTAAGTAACCTCTTCATCAGCCTACTTAGTTAATCTGTTTAATGTTGAAAAGTCCGATTAGTTTTTCTTATAACCCACGAAATGATGAAACTAGAAATAGCAGCAAGTTTCAAATAGTATTCTACTACTTTCTAATCCCGCAGTAGGTTGAAGAGATATTTTAGAAGCCCATAGTATAAAATTGAAAAGACTACAACAGCTAACCCTGTGTTTATGAGTATAAAGGAAAGTAATCCATGATTTACAAACAGTACAAGTCCAGAAACATTACTGATCAAGAAACCGCCTATAGCTACAACAAAGCCTGCTATAATAGATAGTAGTCCCGCACACATAGCCAACATAGGTTCAATAGAAGTTTCTTTCCCCATAAACACAAAATCATTTTCTTAAATAAAAATCTTCTCTCGCATATTTTGGAAAAATCCGCTTTCGGCCGAATACACGAATAAAATAATCTGCCTTATAAACAAAGCCCCAATAGTTTCAGATATTCGATAACTTTAGAATTCTTGCTGCGAAATTAGTTGACTTTTTAGATCTGAATTCTGAAGAACCTACTTCCTTAACCATGTTATAATTTGTTCTCTAAACAAATAGCATGTCTGCCGAGAGTTCGCGTCCAACTGAGGAACAGATGATCGCAAAGCATATTCTAGAGGATGAAGAAGCTTCAGTTGAAACACTGAACAAGGTAGATAAACTGGTTCTGGATGAACCGGTTTCCCACTATAATTGTGACTGGGCGAGCGAAGACTACCCTGTTGTACTTGTCTGGGAATCCGAAGACTCCTATCCTGAGGACGCTCCGAATTACGTTGGCTGTGAAGAATGTGGGATTATGACCAGATATGAGAAATCCGATTTAAGCCGGATAGACTGGGATATCTATAGACAGGCAAAGGATCTCTGAAAACCCCTATTGGAATTAAAAAAGGTTAAGTGTACTGTTTTACTTAGAAGGGAAAGTGGCTCAGAGGTTAGAGCGCTGCGCTCATAACAACTTTATGAGCGATGAGGAACTTGGTGATTCTGGATAGCCAGGTTCCGATGATTAACTAGGTTTCCAGAAGATGTGAGATACGCAGAGGTCCCGGGTTCGAATCCCGGCTTTCCCAACTCCTCTCCTGTACAATAGATATATTTCAACTGACATTCTAAGGCCGATTGAAGAAATAAAGGAAGAAGGGGTTAAAGGACCTAAATACCGGCAAGATTCTTTCTTAGACAGTATCCTTCATTAGTCTTGACATATGAATCGTTTGTAAAGATTCTTTCACCGGTTATAACGTCACGACCAAGCTTTTCTGCTTTTCTAACGATCGATCTAGACCTGCTCTCTTCGGTGTTCTCGGGCTTCATGGGCGCTCACCGTGGATTACACTGACCGCGCCACCACTTAAACACTGATACAAACGGACGATTGAAAGAAAACCCAATAATGGGAAGAAGTGGAAGGTTATTGATGAGCGAAGTAGAACCTTGAACCTCCGTCGTGCCGGACGAAGCCAAACCTCTCGAACTGTACTACCTCACCATTAGCGATATCCGAGGGTTCCAGAACACCTTCAGCAACATCACCATCCGGCATGAACACAGTAGATTCCTCCGAACCCGTTGGACACCAGTGGACGATATCCGCATCCTTTTCAAGAGCGACTTTATGATCGCCTTCCTGATAGACAGCTCTGCCTTCATCAACATCCGTGATCTCGATATTGCACAAGCCTTTCAATCTGAGGAAACCTTCCTCCAGATCGCTCTTCTCAATAACTAGTTTGACTTCATCTTCTTTCCTTTCGATCTCAGGGTTTCTGGTTCCTCTCTCAGGAAAGTCCGGGTGAACCTGTAGCTCAGGTTCTACATCCATGGGAACACCTTCGACAGTTAACTCTACAGACTCTTCAACGAAGAAGTATCTAGGTGCCTCCTCATCTATTATATCCCTGTTTTCTGACTCTAAGGTTTCAGCAGAGGCTTCGATATCTTTCTCCGTCACACCTAGGTCGATAAAGAACTCCTGAATAGCTCCGGGCTGGAAACCTCTCTTTCTCAAAGCCCTCAAAGTCGGAGCGCGTGGATCATCCCATCCATCAAGCTCTCCTTCCTGAATCATGTTTCCTAATGTGGAACCTGAAACAGGCGCATCAAAGCCGGAGATCTGGATATTACCCCAGTACTGAATATCAGGGTACTCCCAGTCGAAGTACTCGTAGATGTATTTCTGCCTCTTCGTAGAGGCTCTCAAATCCTTTCCACGAACGATGTGCGTGGTCCCCATGAAATGGTCTTCTAAGGCTCCTGCCAGGTCAAGCATAGGCCATACCCTGTACTTGTTACCTGTGATCGGATGATCTGCGTCCTCAATTACACGGAAAGCCGCGAAGTCTCTAACCGCCGGATTCTTGTGATCAAGATCAGTCTTAACTTTCAGAACTGCCTCTCCTTCACTAATTCCGCCGTTCTTCATCTTTTCCCAGCCCTCCATGTTCTCCTCAACTGATTTATCTCTGTGCGGACATGCTTCGCCTTCTCTACGGTATTCACTACCTTCCTCAGGAGAACAGAAGCAGACATATGCCCTCTCTTTCTCAATCAATTTTTCAGCATACTCAATATACTTGTCAAAGTTCTTCGAACTGTATCGTACCTCATCAACCTCGTATCCTAGCCAGTCATAGTCCTTCTGGTACATCTCATACGCATCAGCATCTTCCGTTTTCAGAGGCCGTTTCTTTCTAGGATCAGTATCATCGAAGCGCAGTATAAGCTTTCCGTCGTACTTTTGCTTTAGTTCGCCGTTGATCACCATGCCTCTTGCGTGTCCGATGTGCGGCGGGCCGTTCGGGTTAGGAGCGAACCGTACAACAACCTCTTCATCCTCATCGACATCAAGATCGGGGATTGGATCGTGTTCGTGCGTCTTTTCTTCGTATTCGTAATTTTCAAGCTCTTCCTCGATCTCTTCTATTGAGAGCTGGTTTACCTCACCACAGACCTTTCCTGCAACCTGCTGAACCTTCTGAGGGTTAAAGTCCTCCTCACTCATGATCTGTCCTATAACGGCTCCAGGATTGCATTCTCCTCCGTACTCGGAGGCATTCTTCAAGGCGTATTTGCGGGCGAGTTCTTCAAGTTCCATAACCAGAACATCGAGAAAAACCTCTTTATATGCTGTGAACAAGGATCGGATTTCCGGGTTTCTTGACAATTTTCAATCCACCTTATCTTTCTCCTAGAGAACCTTTTTAACCAGTAAAAGGATTCCCCTAGAAGTTCACACGGCGCCTAGCGATAAAATGTTAATACCTTGGTCAAACCACTTGCCTGCCTGAAAGAGCAGCATTAAAATCATTAGAATAGGCAGAAGGATTATTACCGTATATATAAAGAATATATTGTAGTACCAGCTCCATAGAGTCAGTCAGATAACCTCCAAAGCTTCCCTGTGCTTTAACAGTACTATAGGACGTTGAAGCAGTTGAGGCCACAACCCCACTTTTCTGAACCAGAACACCTGTATTTACATCTCTCTTTAACATTCTACACTCAGCATAAGCCTCATTACCGGAATCCGTAGTCTTTAATGTGGCCTATACACCACACTTATCCAGGTATATCATATTTCCTGAAGAGACTGTGAAACTGGAGGAAGACACTATTATTTCTCCATCTGTATTATAGGATCCTGAGTCCGTATGCCTGTACATTTTAGAACTAATAGTCATTATTTTCCACCAAAGTTGGGAGCAAAGCCTTCAATATTTAATGCAGAAGCCCCGAGAGAATTTGCCTCAACACCGTCAACAGTATCCGCATTTAACTGGCTCCCCTCACCTTGCTCTATCCTATTAGCAGGTATCTGCGAGTTTGATTCATCCCATATCAGCTCACCGTCTTTAGCCAGCAGATCCTTACCGATTTCTAAATCAGTATTTTTCACTTTCACAGGGCCCCCTGTTTCAACACTGAAGTAGTTTGAGTTGTTGGCAAAAACTTCGAGCCCTTTACTGCTTTTGATGTTTAATGCGGAAGTAGGAACGGAAAGAGCGCCTAAACCTATCACCCCTGCACCAAGTTTTTTCAGGAATGACCTCCTAGAAACATTTTTTTCTTCAATAGAGTCTTTCCTAAGCCTTTTATTCTCTTCTTCAAGCTCAGAGACACGTTCCTTGAGTTCTTGAACCTCTTCCTTTAAACTAACTATACTAAAGTATTATACAGAACTGAATAAAAATCTGGTTAATGCTTAAGACTTAACTTAACCAATATTATAGTATGTTTTTCATACCTCTCCCTTTCAGTCTTGGTATTGGGGAAGCCATTCTATTATCTGTTGCTTTGACACTATTCTTCACACCACAAATCCTTCCAAAGTTATCTTCTAAGCTAGGTAATCTTCATGGAAATGTCAAAAATCTATAGATTACTTCTAGTTGGCTCTGTAGCAGCCTTGGTTGGCATGGGAGCAACAAATCATCTGCTAGACGACCAAAATGTTAAGGCTAACTTTATCTCTGGAAACGAAACTTTAGCCGAGGTAAACTTGGAGGTCGCTGATACCTCATCCGAGCGCCGAGAAGGCCTGATGAACCGAACCAAACTGGAAAAGAATCATGGAATGCTTTTCAAGTACGAATCTGAGGGAAATAGATGGTTCTGGATGAAAAACACATACATACCGCTCGATATTATCTTCCTCGACTCGAACTACACTGTACTCAATATTGAACAAGCCGATCCGGAACCTAACACCCCGGAGGACGAGCTTGCATCTTACAGGAGCGAGGAGCCGGCCCAGTACGTAGTGGAAT
The DNA here is from genome assembly GCA_041639695.1 of Candidatus Nanohaloarchaea archaeon. GTDB lineage: Archaea > Nanohalarchaeota > Nanosalinia > Nanosalinales > Nanosalinaceae > PL-Br10-U2g16. Next base: position 45,333 of record JBEQBQ010000002.1, on the reverse strand, counting down.
TAAACCAGGACTTCGCAGAAAATCATTCAATCAGTAAGGGAGATAGACTTAGAATAGAGAAATAAAAAGTGGAGAGGAAGAAGGTTTACTCTATTTCGATGACTCTTCCGTTCTCTCCGATAAAGACGTCCTCTTCTAGAGTGTAGCCTTCCTGTCTTGCTAGTTCAACGTAGTCTCCAAGCTTCTGGATTGTTCCATGCGAAGGAACGATGTTTTCAGGCTGGAGGTAGTTGATGAAGTCTCTGTGATCTTCTTTCTTGGCGTGTCCTGAGGTGTGGACTCCAGGGTAAACTCTTACTCCCTGTTCTTTCAGTTTCTTCTCTAGGTTGTACCTGTTTGCCTCTGTTGGAGGTGTCGGGATTGTTCTCGAGGAGAAGATTACGTGGTCTCCTTTCTCGAAGTCGAACGGGTACTGTCCTGTCGCCAGCTTGTCCATCTGTGCTCCTGGCTCTCCCTGGTTTCCTGTAGCAACGATCAACCAGTCTTCCTTGTTTCCGGAGACACGGTTCATCAAGTCCTGTACCTCATCGAAGTAGGAAACAACCTTTACATCTGAAAGATCGATCAACCCTAGCTCTTCTGCTGCCTGTGTGTACTCCTTGAGGCTTCTTCCAACAAATGCGATCTTTCTCCTGCCGTTGTTGGCGTCGATAATCGAGTTGAGTCTGGAGATCTGGCTTGAGAAAGTACTCATTACTACTGCGCCGCCGTTGGCGTAGCACGAGTTCATTACGTCTTCGAGTTCCTGCTCAACCGATCTTTCGGAACGGCATCTTCCTTCGTCACATACGTTTGTGGTTCCGGGAATCATCAGTTTGATGCCTTCTTCTCCCGCAGATTTGAGTCTTTCGATGTCTGTTGTTTCTTCGATTACCGGGCTGTAGTCGATTTTCATGTCGTTTCCGTAGACTACTCCGCCTTCAGGTGTTTTGAGAAGTGATAGTGTTGCCTGAGGGATGGAGTGGTTGACGTGCATGAATTCGAGTTCAAGATCATCTGAAATCTCGTACTCGTCTCCTTTCTCGACTCCGATTACATCGTTGTCGATGTTCTTCCTGTCGCCATCGATATTGTTTTCAACAATTTTCTTGGTGTAAGGCGTACAGACGATCGGTGCGTCGTAAGCTCCTGCGAGCTTTGGAATCGCTCCGACATGGTCAAGGTGTCCGTGTCCGATGATGATTGCTTTTACTTCTACGTCGTTTTCGTAGAGAACTTCGTCGATCGGGATTGCGCCGGTCTCTAAAGTCTGGTTGGTGGTCATTTGATCCACTTCCCCGTCTGCGTTAATTACTTCTTCCATTTCGAATCCCATGTCGAAGATGACGGCTTCTCCGTCAACTTCCACTGCTGTCATGTTGCGGCCGACTTCCTCGTAACCGCCTATAGTGTATACTTTCATAGTGTTTATCACGTTGCATATTCAGAAATGGAAACCCTAACTTTTTAAAAGAGGTTCGAAACTTTCGAGAATCTAATTCAGACTCCGAACTGCCTTGATCCCATTAACACCGTCCTCACCAGGATCTCCTGGAGAGTTGTAGCCTCCGCCCGTCCCTCCGGCACCTCCAGCACCCCCCGAAATATCTACATTCGAGAGATCTGCGTTTACGTTCTGCCCTAAGGCAAGGAAAACCCCTCCAGCACCGCCGCCTCCACCGCCAGCACCGTTATCACCATCATAGTCAGATCCATTATCACCTTTCTGACCATCCGTCCCTGAAAGGTCAATAGACATAGAGGAGTCTACTGATATGTCCGGAGCGATCAGTATAAGACCTCCTCCACCTGAACCGCCGTTCCCGCCATTTGCGTAGTAGTAGCTACCGCTCCCACCTGTACCCCCGGCAGAGACATCAAGGGAACTCTGGGTCGCTATCTCCATAGCTGTGCCGTATATTGTTGGTGCTTTCAAACTTGATGGAACTGATAAACCACCAGATGCAGTATCGTAAGCACCACCTCCCGCCGCTCCGGGCCCTGTTATCATACCGTCCTCACCAGGATTACCCATTCTATAATCTCTGTTTGAGTCTCCGTTTCCGCCGCTACCCCCGGCACCTCCCGCGCCTGAACCATTTATAGTAACATTTGCTTCAACAGTAATACTGTTCTGCGCCATAACCACTAATACCGTATTAGAGGAACTGATTGTAATCGTGGTGCCTGACGTTATGGTAAGATCTGTTGTCTGGAAAATGCCTCCTTTCGTGGAGTTGGAGCCCCATGTGAGTGAACCGTCGCTTCCATCACCGTAAGGATTATCGAAACCCAGGGCCTTGTCCGAACCACCTCCTATCGGTACTAAAGCCATCACGTACCGTCCTCGTAGTAGAAAGTGTTATCCTCTTTTACGTACACTATAGTTCCCTCGACGACATCTGAGTCGTTTTGGGCATCGGTCTTAGTCTGATAAACAGGCATCTGGCCTCCTAACCTATTGCCACCGTTCGTCCCTGTAACTTTGTTGGCCACCAAACCGCTTCCGGAACCGTCGTTTCCGGCGTGCCAGACCTTGTTGCCGTTCACGTTCAGACTACGTTTTACATCTACAGGACCACCAGGATTGAAAACCATCCAGTCCTCTCCGGCACCTTCATCCGTTATTCTTCCGTACTGATAACCGTTAGACCATTCCACAGCCATTTTAGTCGTTCCACCATCCTGCATTTTTACTCCTCCGCTTCCAGAGACATCCTTCGCGTTCGCTGTAAACCATGCGCTATCCGCAGCCAGAAAAACATCAGACAATATACCCAGATCAGTGTAAAACTTTCCTGACCCCCACATCCAGACCTCCACTAACGTTGAGTCCTGTATTATTGACGCTTACAGGCCCTCCGGACTCTACATCCAGGTATTTCTTGTTACCGCTGAAGACCTCAAGGCCCGTACTACTTTTAATATCCAGAGCAGACACTGAAGGGAGTGAAAAGATCCCAATACCTATAGCACCAGCTCCTAATTTCCTAAGGAAAGAACGTCGGCCAATTTCAGAGGATTTTTTCTCTTTTTTGACCTCTTTAACATCGCCCGTCATAACACCCTAATTCAATAGGTTGTTTAACTATCTTGTGGTTTGGCGTCCTACCCGCCCCTCGACTACCTAGAAGCACCCTTAAACATATTGCTAGGAAAACATCCCAATCCTTTTAGTTATGAATAACTTTCACATAAAGATCCACGTCTTGCGAAGTATTATTCTGGATAGAAAGATCTATTTCCATCCCATTTGCAGAGTCATAGACGATGTAATAACCCACTTCTGCAGGGCTGCTAGTCGATTTAACCTGTTCAACCGCTACATCCCCTGTAATAGGTATCACTTCTACAGAAACCACTCGGAAGGAGTTAGACCCGTGTTCTCACGATAGGGCTGTCCTGCAGGAACTGTAAAACTATCCGAATAAACCTGCAACCCTATTTCGCCCGGCTCCGAACCATCGACGGTATCAGCATCAAGCTGGCTTCCATCCCCCTGCTCTATAATCGAAGCAGGGATTTGAGCATTAGAGCTATCCCATATAGTGGTACTGCCATCAGTTTTTAGATCTCCGGCGATAGATAGATAGATCTCCCGCCATATCCTGTGAACCATCAACAGGGAGATAGTTTGATTTGCTGAATGTTCCCTCATGCCAGAAAGAACTTGTACCGTCCTTTGTAATCCCGCCAGAACTTAATTTGAGGCCCGAATAAGCAGGAGTTAAACCTAGAGCACCTACACTTATGGCGCCCGCACCTAGCTTTCTGAGGAACGATCTACGGGAAATATTTGTCCCCGAATATGATTCCTTCGCCAAGCTTTCTGAGCCGGAACCACGCCAGAAAGCCGGGAACCTTCGAAGGATAAACTACTTCAACCCGTTCATACATTTATTCTTGCTCGCTCTATTTAACAAGTTTTAGTCCTCGAACCGAGACACCAGTAAAATACTGATCTGATAAAGACCGATAACGGGTCCAGTTACCAGTGCCTGAGATATAAGGTCTGGCGGTGTTGCCAAAGCTGAGATTACGAGAATCGACACTATGAAGTACGACCTGTATCTTTTCATCATATCAACGTTCAGGAGCCCTGCCCTAGCTAGGAGTACCGAGACGATGGGAAGTTGGAATATTATGCCGGTGAAAGCTGAGATCCTTAAGGCGAAACCTACCGTGTTCTGGAGGCCCCAGACCGCGGCGACGTTCGCAGATTCGGTTGTCGAGTTGAAGAACGCGAGACTGGCTTTGACTATGTAACTGTATGCAAACACAGCCCCACCTACGAAAAGTATTACCGAGAACGGCAAATAATTTCTCATCACTAGATACTCTTTCTCCTTTAAACCCGGACGCATAAACGCAATTATTTCATATAGAACTATTGGAAGACTGAATAGAAATCCTCCAAGGAAAGCAATCATTAACTCCGTGTAAAGTACTTCATAAGCTGTTAAAGCGTGTAGTGCGAAGCCTAGATCTGATTGAAGCCAGTTAAGAACTTGGGAGGAAAAATAGAAACATACTCCGACAGCTAGAAGAAAGAAAGCTCCTGCAACCTTTAATCGTTTCCGGAGTTCCCTGACGTGATCCTGTAGGGTCTGCATAACTTATCCTATTCTTCCTTTACATCCTTTACTTCTTTCTCTACTTCCTCCATCTCCTCGTCAACATCAGGAGCCGCTTCATCAACCGCCTCCTCAGCCTCCTTCATAGATTCCTTGTACTCTTTCTTTGATTCACCTAGAGAACGTGCTAGCTGTGGAAGTTTCTTTGGACCCATGATTAGAGCGATCGCTGCAGCACCTATCAGAACTGCTTCCTGTAAACCAATTAATCCCATGGTAGAAGATACAATATTCTAATGTAAATACTTTATGCCGGATGAGTCTGAAATCAGATTATTAATAGGCTCAAGAATTCAAAAGGCATTATACGATTCCCCAAACATCCCAATACAAAGTACCGGTATTGTTCTCATCATTCGTATAGCTGATAGTTACTTGGTTGTTTGAAAGATCAATATCACTAATCCATGCAGCATCTGCATTATTGTTGTTTGTATCCCAATTAGAGTTCTGAATATCAGTACTCAACCCGGTAAGAGTCCTATAATTATTCGAAAGGTTGATAGTGTAGGAACCTCCTCCAACGGATACACCTGTACTTCCGGACTCGTGTTTAATATCAGATACAGTAATACCCTTTAACTCATCTGCATGATTTCCATCAACCATATCCGCATTTAAACGCTTGTATGGCCCTGAGGAGAAACACCAACCGTGTTACTTGAATCAACGGAAATATTCGTTCCGGCAGAAACCTCCGGATGATGATCATCAGCAGAAATACTGGACAGATTGTCATGGTCGATCCCAGACTGTTCTAAGACGGAAGCCGGTACAAAGGAATTAGACTCATCCCAAATCAACTCGCCATCATTTGCTTTCAAGTCCCCTCCAAGTGTTAGTGGACCAGATAGATTACCGCCGGACCGCGAGAGGTAGCTATTCAAATCAAATAGACCTCCAGAAGAGATGGACTGACCATTATTTCTGATAGAGTTCTTTGACAAAGTTAAGGCACTAACGGATGAAAAACTTACCGCGCCTAAACCCATGGCGCCAGCACCAAGTTTCTTCAGAAATCCTCGCCTCGAAATCCCGTCTTCAGAATTTTTACTGTTTTCGACAGTTTCCTGCTCAAGCCGTTCTTTTAGTCTTTCCTCAACCTTACGTTCAACCAACTTTTCAAGTTCTTCAGGATCTACCTCAATTTTGCCCGACATTAATTATAGAAAAAATTTAGTTTTCTGGGGTTTAAAATTGTCGTTTTTACTGGAGATATCCTTTCAAGACCTTCCATATGCAGCAAATATCCCAATATCCTTAGAAAACACGACTTACCATATGATTTCATCCTGCTCCTTAACACATTCTTGCTTACATACAAGAGCTTTCTCAGCCTCCTTTTCTGTAATCAGTTTTGTATCAACTTGGACGACCTCTGGATCCTCCTCTGGAGAAACCGGGTTAGAGACTTCTTCTTGCTTAAAATCCGATTCAGTGAATGACTTGTCGATCTTATCTAGATAGGACTTGTCTTTCCTTGCCATCACTCTGTTTGCCTGAACAACATTCAAACCCTGCTCATCTACCAATATGTCCCGGATTTGCCTTGTCTTGTCAGTATGCCTTAAAGCAATAATCTGCTCTCTTTCAGTCTCAGTTTCCATGTCGTGAGATTCGATGTAACGAGCTTTATCTTTGACTTCCTTCCCCCGGCCTAGTTCTTCACCACATCTTGAGCATTTATGAGTCATAATTTACACCTTCTGAATATAGGCTAGCGCATGGTAAGGCGGTCGGTTTTCGTGAGCGCTATCGCCTCCAGCATCCTGCGAGAAATTGATATAGCTTGTATCGCCGTCGTTGTGCGTAAATCCTTCCCCTATATTTGAATCGTTAACATTACTTACCTCCTTTATGCCATGATTATGTGAAGGCATCTCGCTTTCCGTAAGATTATGTGAGGCTTCCCCTCCCGTATTTCCAACATTATAGGAGTTGCCTGCACCCACCACGAAACGATCTCGGAGGTCAGGCGTGCCATTATTGCCGTCACAGAGAACCCATCCTGAGGGAATGTTCGAGATAGAGCCAGACCACATGACAATAGCTCCCGACGGCATCTGACCAAAAGGCGGTTCCTCGCCATCCACCATGTCAGCGTTTAGCCCGCTTCCGTCTCCATCGTTTTTTGAGGTCCAGAATTTCCTCCAAGAACCATTATGATAATATTTCGGGGACTCGCTGTTATCTATACCTATTACGAACTCCTCAGTCGGCAAGCTTCCAAACTCTATGTTATTTAACTTCAGATATTCTACCCCTTCAATACTATTTCCATTTAACTGCAAATTGGCGTTTTTGATGTTCACAGGACCTCCATCAAGCACCTCTAACTCCTGAGATGAATCAGCTCCGTAGAATGTCAGGTCGTCACTTCTAACGTTTAATGCCGAGGCTGACAGCGAAAGAGCGCCTAAACCTACTGCTCCAGCTCCAAGCTTCTTTAAAAAACCTCTTCTCGACATACCGCTTTCGGACTCTTTCTTAGTACTTTTTCCTTTCTCAAGCTCTTTCTGTACTCTCTCCTCTACTCTTTCTTCAACTTTACTCTCAATCAGTCCCTCTAATTCTTCTTTATCAATTTCAACAATATTCTCCGACACATATCTCACCTCCAGATGAAGAAGTAATGTTGTTGCCTTTCAGATCTAGATTGCCGTTAGGTATCTCTACATTTCCAGTATTTAGGTATCTAATAATATCAATCGATCTTCCAGCGTTTCTGACCACGTTGCCTGTGAAAATAGCTCCGTTCGCCAGGTTAACTTCTGTCATATTAAACGCATCGTATTCTCCAAAGTTGAGATCCTGGTCTGACGGAAAAATCTGTGAGAACGGATGGTGTTGTACGGTGGGAGCGGTAGCTAGAGCAGCTAGAAATATGGCTAATAAGGCGATACCTCCGGCTCTCCAGCTATTCATATCAGCAATTTAGAGAACGCAGGATTTAAAGTTGATCTTATATTCGGGTTTAAACAAGTTTTAGACGTGAGAAAAAAGATATTCCTAATTGGAGCCCTTATCTTAATCACACAAGGCGTGACAGCAGTAGATGTTTCGGTTGGAACCAGCTGTCCTGATGGAACTGAGCCTTTAGTCTCTCTCAACAAAACGGATGGAGGTCACGTTGCAGAACCCGGTTATTACCCCAATCAGGTATGTGTGGATGACGCTGAAAACCTTGGAATTGGTTTAAGCTGCAGTTCAGGGGACGAAACCCTTTTCTCCATGGCTAACAAGACAAACTCCCATCTCAGTATTTTCGAGAACCAGTACAGCTACAGCCTATGTTCAGGAAGTTTACGAGCCTCAGTGAAAGATAGCTGTGTAAACGGAACGAAAACTCTGTCCGTAACAGATAAGACCAACACACACGCAGCTGCTCCAAGCTATAACGCAGATCCATACAACAAGAGCCTCTGTTTAACGACAAAAAGCCCGGAAAACGTTACCTTAGAGTTGAATGGAGTGTCCGGGACAACATATGCAAGCCAACAAGAGATAACTACCGGAGAAGAGCTCTATCCCCCTGTCGAGTTCCCGTATATTGTTTCAGAGCAACCTCTAGGTATTGTTAATTACGGAGATTTCCTAAAACTTTCTAGACCTACCTCTGATACTGTATCGATGACTTCAGCAGGCCAATCTTCATTCTTAGTACCATTCTCTGATGGAGGTCAGACAGAGATTGAGAAAAGACAGAAAGAAATCAACGAAAGAGTCTTAATCGAGCAGATTGAACCGAGCTTCGGAGAACCATTACAGAGCATGCCGCTTGTAAGAGTAATTTATAGACCTAATCTGACAATTGGAAACGATAACTCAAATATCAGGGAACGTGGAGACCTGACAATCAGTAACTCCGGAATAATAGAAGATTCAGTGAGAATCACGTTAGATTAACTCTAATCCCTCCTAATTCCATTAAAACATTTGCAAACCACTTACGTATCTCCTTAATCTGAAATTGTTATAGTCTCTTGGTTCTAGCATTCATCGCCTAGACATAGCTCAGAACCCGAGGAAACTATACTATTCCCATTTGTGTCCAGATTTCCATTATTCAATTCAAGTTCTGTTGAAGAAGAGTTCCAGCCTAAAAGGCTAGCACCACCAGGAGTCTTTATCCAGTCACCTGAGAAAATTAGGCCTCCAGCTAAATCGACTTCTGTAACGTTGAAGATATCCTTTTCTGACATGTTGAGGTCAACATCTACCGGGTAAATCTGAGAGAACGGATGGTTAGGCTCTGAGGCAGGTGCAGCCGCTACCGCTACTAAAGAAATACCCAGTAGCGTCATCAGAATTTTGGACTCCATATAATGTTTAAGCAGCTTTCCAGAATTTAAATCGTTCGATGACCCAAGTGCGTGCAGGTTTAATAACCGAAAGCAGACAATTTTGAAACCATGAAGCTGCTGAAAATTCTGCTAGTTATCGCTCTAATTATTCCGGCTTCAGCCGCGCTGGAGGTCAAATATGCAGATGAATGCGGGAGCTATGAACCATTAATATCTTTCGACAGCAACGAAACATATAGCCATCCGGCAGAGCCTAACTACTATTCAAATAACGTATGCGTCTCAGGGATCGAAAGTTCTAGTATCTCAACAAGCTGTAAATCGAATTCAGGTTTTTATCTGTCATCTAGGGAGGAAAACGCTCATTTCTCAATCTTTGACTCCTACAACCTTCACGTATGTACCGGAAGAATGGCCGTAACCACGTCGACAGGCTCTTGTCCCTCAAACTCAACAGTCCTTTTCTCCGCTTCCTCCAAAGATGACGCTCACGTCTCAAAGCCTTCTGTTTTCGATACTAAGGTCTGTGGAACCTATCAGTCTCCTGAAAACGTTACAGTAGAGATGGAGTTTAACCTAAGTAGTTCAGATAAGATTTACTTTGATGGCCAGAGGGTTCAGACTGAGAGAGATTTTAGCCCTCCTGCCGAATTTCCTTATTTAGTTTCAGATTCAGATGATTACGTATCAGGTTTAGTAACATCAAGTTTTCTCAAAGCTGAGAGAAATTTGGAAGATAAAAATTTATTGAGTATCACCAAAGAATCAAATAGAGCTAACTTTATTCTGCCTTTAACCCAAGGAAACAAAGGAGCTATAGAGGGTAGAAAACAAACTATAACAGGCAGAAGCTTTCTAGACAAACTGAAACCTAGCTTCGGCTTCATCATCCATCAAGAACCCCTAGTCAGAGTTAGTTATGAACCAGAGATCAGTCTGAACTCTGAGCTTGATCTTTCGTCAGGCGGCTACTCAATCTCGGTGAGGAAAACTGGTTCCAACGAGGTTGATATCAGTTGAAAGGTCAGTCCGTCAACATCGACTGGTCTATAGGACTGGGTCTAATGATAATCACATTACTCTCCAGCATTATCTTCCTAGCCGGCTACCAGACAGGAGAAAACTCAAGCAATCTAGAAAATCTGGCAACCCAGGTCGGCGAACGTTTGGAGAGCCAGTTTACTGATTCTCTCGGCCAGAAAAAACTGGTAACAAGGTCGCCGTTTACAATCTCAAGCGTTCCTGTGGATCGAAAACATTTTTTTGACAAATTCTATGTTAACGCGAGCCTAGGGAATGAAAATGTTGAGCTCTACAAGAACAGAACAGTTACAGTAATAGAGAAATCGAATGCTACTAGAACTCTGAATCTCTTCCCGAGAAATATTACAGGGGACGTCTACCAGGATATTGATACAGGAACATGGATGAACAACTCCGATATTTCAGTAAAACCAGGCGGGAATGGGCTTCAGTCGCTAAAAATTAATGACAAACAGCTTCTCTCATCCTCCGCGGATCTAAATACTTCAACCTTTAATATAGAGGAATATCGGTTATTTGCAGAGATGAGGCCGGTCGATCTAAATATTTACAACGGTTCAACGGAACTGATTCTTGAAAACGCCTCCGATATATCCTTCCAACTCAAAAACCTTTCAACTCTGTACTGGGAAGCAGACAACTCTACAACCGAACTTGTAGGAAGCGGATCCTTCAAACAGGGAACCACAAAAGGTTTTACCGTAGCATCAAACTACGGCATAAGCTTTATAGGTAATATGGAGGCTGATGTATCCAAGCCCGATAGCTCGACGGTGTTGGCGGAGATAAACGCAAGCAGAGTCCGGATAAGACTTCACGATAAAGACTACAAAGCAGGCTGGAAGAGGATAAAGAGCTACAGCGAAGGTAAAACCGTTTTCGGACCCCTAAACAGTTTCCCAGCAGCCCCTATAGCGAGGATAGAAGAACTTAACAATAAATCAGATCAAGAGCTTCAAAACCTCTTAGAACGTTCTCCGGACAGGTTTAACATTTCAGTATCGAACCAAACTAAGAAAATTACCTCCATAGGCAGCCAGATACCTTTGCAACAGGCTGTGTCGAGAGAAGGCTTTCTTACCGGTTTTTACAGGAACGGTAGCTTAACTGAGCTAAGTACAAGGGTGACCGTCTGGTGAAGGGTTTCATACATACTTTAGAGGCAGTCATAGCATCGACACTAATTCTGACTATGGTACTTGTTGTTCTACCCCAGACTTCACAGCAGGCAGATATCGAGTTTGACAGCGTTCTGCAGGAACTTAAAACTCTAGAACAAAGAGATAAACTACCGCTTGACCCCTCTTTAGTCAAGAACAAAATTGATTCAACTATACCTGAGAGCTACAATCATTCAGTCAGAATAATCCAAATGAACTCAACTTACAGAAGTCTCCAGTCCCCGGATCAGACATATTTCAGTAGCTCGAATCTTTCAGGCATGCAGCTATGGGTGAAGAACGCAGACAACCTCAACGCAAGTTTTGGGGATTCAAAGGTGCTTGACAACATCAGTAAAGACGGTTACCACTTTGAGAGCGTTGATTCGGGCCAAAGATGGTTCAATATTACTGGAACCGGAAAGCTTACTGTTTCATTTAACTCATATATTTCGAAAGGTAATCTGCCTGAGAAAGACGACGTATATACAGTAAACTATCCCGGATATGAAAACTCGAGCTACGAGATACGGGCGGCGATATACAAATGAGAAAGGGCCAAGTCTTCATACTTTCAGCTATCGTATTCTCAAGCTTCATTCTCCTAACAGTCTATTCTTACGGCGACTTTGTAGAAGGCGGAGAAGAAACCTATTTTAGGCAGTACTTCTCGGATTCGATGGATGTACCAGTTGAATCTTTTGACGAAGCCCTTCAGAAAAATCTCTCATCAACATATATCGAAAGAAGGGTTTACAACTCTCACAGATTCATAGACAGGCAGTCTCAGAGAAAAGGTATAGATTATAGAGGCCTAAATTATATCTTACTTCCTTATTCGGGTAAAGGGCTCGTAATTAATTACGGCGATTCCCTAATCAATACAGATATACAAGTAGACGGATCTTGGTCCAACTTAACTCTAGAATCCATGCAGAGCAAACAGATTTCGCTTCCTGAAGGAAAGTTTGAATCCCGTATTAAGGTGAAATCGCTCGGAATAGACAGAGAGTTTAACGTTTCTAACTCCCGTATGTTTGTCTGGTCCAAGATGGAAGATGATAGTGAGACCTGGGTAAATACCCGGCTCCATTAATATTTAAGCCACCAGAAAGTAGGATTGGTTATGTCGAAAGGAGTTTCTGAGATCGCGACGATGGCAATATACGTAGGAGTGACTGTGACCGCGGTCTCTGCAGCCCTTACAGTTGGCGCCCCCGCACTTGAAAACATGCAGGACGCCAACTCGATCAGGAAGGCCCAGAACTTCATGCAGACTGTAGACTCCAACGTCCAAGAAGTCGTCTCCGAAGGGAAAGGCTCTACAAGAACTATGGATATAAGTTTTAGCCGGGGAGAACTCTATTTCAACAACGACACCAAATCCTTAATATATGAGTTACGTACTGATTCAAACGTAATATCGCCACAGACCTCGAAGAAAAGCGGCAACATAGTCTTAAGTTCCTCTGCAAATGTGGAGGTAAACAAAACTACTATAGACGGAACCTCGTGCTACCTTATGGAGAACGACCATATTAAGGCCTGTATTAAAAATGTGGGTTCAAGCAGCTCTCCTCAAAGTATCAATACCTCAAAGCTAGTCGCCCTCTACGAGTTCAAAAACCCTGAAGGCCCGAACAAAAACCTGGACGGCAATATTACCGTAAAACTTAATGCCGAGCCATCTACAAGCTACGGAACAGGTTATACAGAAGCCGAACAACTAGGAGATTATATTGGAACGGGCAGGATTAAGGCTACGATCTCAAGCGAGTACGGTTTCAAGTATGATGTTCTTTACCAGCTGCCTACGGGCGCCGACTTCCTGAAAGTCGATGTACAGAACTTCAGATAGAATGTATTACAAATCGAATTTATTTCGATATTTTAGCCGTTTTCGTATTACATTTTGGTGTCACGGGTCGATTTATTAAGGTTTAGATAACCCAGCAAAATTATGTATTCGGACGAAATCCGCAGTCTTCTCGATGAAAAAAACATAGAGAAAGGCGACCTCGTGGAAGTAAACGATAGAAAAGGTAGGCTTATGCCGAAGCCGGAAAGCGGCGACCCCAACTCGATCGTCCTCAAACTAGAATCCGGCTACAACATAGGCCTGGAACCCGAAGAACTTGAGTTAGTAGAGAAAAAAGAAACAAAAGACCTAGAGAAACCGGAAGTACCTCATGATAACGAGAATCCGGACATAATGGTACTTCACACTGGCGGCACAATTGCTTCAAGGGTTTCATACGAAGAAGGCGGAGTAAAACCGGCTTTCGATCCCGAAGACCTAGTTGAAATGTACCCAGAACTGGCAGAGGAATGCAATCTCCATTCAGAAGTCATTTCTCAGATGGTTTCAGAGGATATGGAACCAGAACACTGGCAACAGATCGCAAAAAAGATTGACGAAGTGAAAGACGACTATGATGGAATAATTGTCGGCCACGGGACAGACACTATCCAATACACCGGCCCTGCGCTAACCTTGATGCTGCAGAACCTTGATACAGGTGTAATGATTGTTGGAGCCCAGCGAAGTAGCGACAGACCAAGCAGCGATGCAGCTATGAACCTTTACTGCGCTACAAAGTTCCTGACAGAAACCGACTTCACAGGAATAGGGGTCTGCATGCACAGAGATCCGGACGACACGAAATGCGCTGTAATACCTGCTGCGAAGGCAAGAAAGATGCACACATCTCGGAGGGATGCATTTGAACCTATTAATGCAGAACCTCTTGGAACCGTCGACTACGACAACGATAAAATAACAGAAAACTTCGAGGAACAATCCGGAGAATACAGTTTCGAACCCGACCTTAACAAAAATGTCGGATTCCTGAAAGTAAGACCCGGCCTAGACCTGGAGGAGCTTGAATTTATAGAAGAAAAGGATTATGAAGGCTTGATTATTGAGGGAACAGGACTTGGGCATCTACCTGCCACATCCTTCGATGAACATACGGAGCACCACGATGAGATAGTAGAAAAAGTTAGGAACATTTCTGAAAATACCGTACCGGCTATGAGCTCCCAGTGTATTAACGGAAGAACCAATATGAACGTGTACGGCCCCGGGATAAAGATACAGGAGGCCGGAGTGATCGAGGCAGAAGACATGCATCCCGAACTTGCCTACGTCAAAATGATGTGGAGCCTAGCTAACTCTGAATCCATGGAGGAAGCAAAAGAAGTTTTCCAAACTGACGTTAACGGGGAGATCAACAAGAGGTCGGTCTATAATGGTTGAAATACCGGGCGGAGACTGGGGACACCAAGTATACGAATTTACCAACCTCTACATAGACACTGTAGAAGAAAATACTCGTGAAACCTTCGAATTCAATCCATGGGATCTTGATGCGTATCCAGATAGGGTTGAGGACGAAACCGAGTTTTTCGACTACTGCAAACAACTCAGTGATGAGATAGACGAGTTGATGGAGGAATGACAGAGATACTTGGAGTTACAGGGATGCCTCTTTCCGGAAAGACCACAGTAGCCGAAATAATGGAAGAGAAACTTGGATACACCGTCCTTGATATGGGAGAAGTAGTTAGAATAGAGATGGATAAACGGAACATTCCTGCAGAGAAAACCGGAGAATTTGTGAACAGAATGCGGGAAGAGCACGGCGGAGACGCAATCGCGCAGCTATCAATACCTTACCTGAAAGAGATGGCTGAAGAGAAAGACAGAATTGTGATTACCGGTATGAGGGGCTGGAACGAGAAACAGAGATTTGAGAAGGAACTGAATAAAAAAATAGTTATGATCGGGGTCTGGACCTCCAGAGAGACAAGGAAAAAGAGACGTGAGGAAAGACAGAGAGAAGACGACCAAAAAGGTGCCGGCTTCGAAGAACGTGATATAAGAGAGATAGAGAACGGCGTTGGAAAACTCATAGCCTTAAGTAGTGAACTAATCAAGAATGAAGACATAAGTCTTGAAGAACTTGAAAGAGAGGTGAAGAACGTTGTCGAAAGCCAGAGTTAGCACATCTCTTACAGGGATAAAAAACAGGACTCTAGAGGTAATAGAAAAATGAATTACGAAGAACTAGGCTTCAAATGCGGTATTGAAATCCACCAGCAGCTTAAAACAGATGAAAAACTTTTCTGCAGCTGCCCTGTAGACTTGGTAGATGAGAACGCCGACGCCAGAGTTGAAAGACGTTTGAGAGCAGTCAAAGGAGAGAGCGGTGAGTCTGATGAAGCTGCTGAAAAGGAAGCCCAAAAATCTACCAAGTTCATCTACAAATACTACAAAAGAAACAACTGCCTAGTTGAACTGGATGAAGAACCCCCACATTCGATGGATGAAGAAGCTCTTGATACTGCTTTGACCTTTGCCAGAATGGTAGATGCCGATATCCCTGATGAGATCCAAGTCATGAGGAAGATCGTTGTCGACGGATCTAACACAAGTGGTTTCCAGCGAACAGCTATGATCGGATTGGACGGAAAGTTAGAGACCGAGTCCGGCAGTGTAAATATTGATGATATAGAACTTGAGGAGGAATCAGCAGGCATCCACGAAAGAGATCAGGAAAAAGCAGTTTACGACCTGAACCGTCTGGGCGTACCTTTAGTAGAGGTAGGGACAGATGCCTCAATCAAAAATCCTGAACATGCCAGAGAAGTTGCAGAAAAGATAGGTATGCTACTAAGGTCTACCGGAAAAGCTAGAAGAGGTCTAGGTACCATAAGACAGGACGTAAACGTATCAATTGAAGAAGGTTCACGGGTCGAGATCAAAGGATTCCAAGATGTAAAGAATATTGATAAACTGATCGAGCTAGAGGTAGAGAGACAGAAAAACCTCGTCAGGCTTGGAGAAGAACTACCTGAGGAAGAAGTTTTAGGAGACAACGTAACCCATATCTTTGAAGAGACAGAGAACGAAATCGTCTCCACAGTTCTACAAAACGATGGTGCTGTATACGCGATTAAAATGCCTGGAATGACCGGAAAGATGAAAGAGAATATTTCCGGCGATCGCTATGTAGCTAAAGAACTTGTCGACTACGCAAGACAGCAAGGCCCACGAGGAATTATTCATACGGATGAGGACATCAAAGGCTACGGCCTAAAAGAAGAGTTCGATGAACTAGAAGAAATACTTGACAGAGAAGAAGAGGACGTTCTGGCCATTATTGCCGCACCAAAAAAACAGGCAAAGAACGCCGCAGAAGAAGTCAAAAGAAGAGCGGAAATGCTCTACTCAGGCACAGTACCTGAAGAGACAAGAGCGGCCGAACAGGACTTTACAACAAGTTACTCTCGACCTTTACCTGGTGCCGCAAGAATGTATCCGGAAACCGACATCCCTGCAATCAGAGTTAAAGAAGAAGAGGTTGAAGAGATCGACCAGAACCTTCCAAAGACTCTGGAAGAAAGAAGGGAAATTTACGAGGAAGAGATCGGCGAGGAACTCGCTAGCCAGATAGTAAAGTCTAGGAAGCTTGAGATGTTCGAAGAGTTTAAGGAGAGAGTTGATACCAGACTTGCCGCCAACATATTCACCAATATCGAGGCAGGTATCGAATCAGACGGTTTTGAGACCGGAAAACTTGAAAGAACCCATTACAACGCTCTTTTCTCTGCCCTAGAATCGGAGAAGATCAAGAAAGGGGATGTAGAAGAAGTTCTTAGATCGATGATCGAAAAGTCCGAGAAAAAACCGCAGAAAGTGGTTGAAGAGGTCGAAGAAGGAAAAGCCGGCGAGGAAGAGATCCGTGAAGCGGTCAGAACGGTGATAGAAGAAAACAGAGAGATGGTGGAAGAGCAGGGTATGCGTGCGCAGGGACCACTGATGGGAGAAATGCAGCAGAGAGTTGACGCTGACGGAGCCACAATCTCAAGGATCTTAAGAGAAGAAATAGATGACCTCGCCAATAAATGACTTTATGTTCGGATAGATGCTGTCGACTTACCATTTTTTAACGGAAAGAAGCTTATACAGGTACAGCCATCATGCTATCGGAAAACAGTACTAGCCTAAAGGGAGTCAGGGATGAAAAATTTTAGGAAAAAGCTGTTCAAAACACTTGAAACTTCATTTAACCAACCAAAACAATTCCATATACCTTACAGCCTGCTTGGTATAAATATTGATGGTTCTGAGATACAGGGCTTAACCATAGATGGAGAGAATGTAAAAGAAGTAACGTTAGATGGAAACACAGTTTGGAACTCAACGAAAATAGTTGATGACTTCGAGAGCGGCAATCTTAATGATTACGACGGCGGATATACATCTTATTTCAGCACAGTATCTTCTCCGGTTTACGAAGGAAGTAATGCTTTGAAAGGCGGAGGAAGCGGCTCGAACAAATGGATTACTTCTTCCAGCGGACTTTCAAATTATCCTTCCAGAGGAGATACTTTCTCTGTCTGGATTAGAGGAGGTCAATCAGATTCACAACCTAGAACCTGCTTTGGACTGCAGGATGTCACCGATATACACAGCGGCTACGGATTTCACGCAGACTTCAGAGATGGAAATATCGGTCTTCTAGACGGAAATAATGTTCAGTCAACAGACTCAATAACCTGGATTACTGGAAAATGGTACCGGCTACAGTGTAATTGGGGATTTGACACCATAACCGTGAAAGTTTTCGATAATGGAACTGAAGTAGCCTCGACCTCCTACACGGACAGTTCGCATGACAGCGGGGGCATCGGTTTCAGAGCCGACCATAAAGCAGATCCTTACTGGGATAAATTCTACATCCACTAAAAAAACTTCGAAATTGATTAACTCCAACATCAAACCCTTTGTAGAAAACTTAAGTACCCGTTAGAAAGTTTAGTCACCCACATTTTCACCATAATAAGGAACGAATCTGAATAGAAGAACGTCTAGATAAGATAATACTTGGAGCTGAAACCATAGAAGACTTTAGACTGCAAGCAGGAAACATTTTATAGCCAAGTTAGGAATAGTTTTACTATGGCAAATCCTGAACGGATTGAAAAACTGGAGAACAAAGTCAAAGAACTGGAAAAACAAAATCAGAGATTAAAAGGCCTCTTAGACACAGTTATTGACGATGAGATAGACTTGGAGGATGAGAATCAAGCAACGCCAAAACAGCAGTTTTCACGCCGCTCATTTATGAAGAAAATAGGTGCAGGAGCATTAGGTTTAGGTGCAGTAGGACTTGTTCCAGCTGCTTCAAAACTAAAACTTACTGATTCAGGTATCACTCAAAACGGAAACAGTTTCTGGAATTCCGGAATAAGCAACCTTACGCCCGACAATATCGACTGGTCAAGTACCGATACAACAGGTCTGGATGCAGATTCTGTAGATGGTTATGAAATACAGAAGAACGGGACTGACGGCAGCGGCGTAATCAACTTCAAAACGTAAAAAACCATGTTACTGAAACTGAAAAACTTAAGGAACTTATTCCTGTTCTCCTGCCCGGTTATCTGGAATTCTCTAGCTATAAATCTTGACGGCACAGGTGTTACAGATGTAACTATTGATGGCGAACAAGTCCAAGAGATTACTGTCGATGGGAGTACTGTATGGAGTAACGTTGATGTCAATCAGATAGAAACTGATGCAACAGTTTCATCGGGAACTTCGATGAGCTTAACAGTGTATGAGGATACAACCGGCGATGGAACAGCCGATAACACTGAAACAATATCTGTCGCTGACGGAGTTAATACATACACTCTATCAAACCTGGATGGGAGTTCAGGGAACACTTATTGGATTGAATGGCAATTAAATAATCAGGAAATTAACAAGAGTCCTGAGGCAAATAGTGCGGATTTGAGTAATGTAGGAAAATGGGCTTCCTCCTCTGACTGGAACAACTCTCAATCCGAAAATAACGTAAATCACCCCTCAAACAAGGTTAGACTTGATCTATCTGCGGAGACCTGGGAATCATACACTTCTGGATCTCAACCTCCCTCACCATGGACTTGTAATAAATCTCCTTCAGTCAGCGAAACGTATGCATACGAAGGCAGTAAATCTCTTCACTTAAACGATACCGCTAACGCCGGAGAGGCACATGCCTATATCGACTTCGATGCAGCCAAATATGATTATTTGGAGTTCTACTACTATGAAACCTCAAACAACAGAGTAACTGCTTATTCACCTTCAACCTCGAACGGCTCCAATCTTTTCTACGCAGGCACAGACAACCCTCAAGTAACTATAGAGGACGGCGATGGATCTACCGAAATGGTTTCATCACCTAGCCCTAATTATGGCGTTTGGAGGAAGATGGAGTTCTATATTGACTGGAGCACGTTAACTTATGATGTAATTTGGAAGGATGTCGGGGGATCCACAAGCAACAGTTCGCTCTCAGGGAGATCCTTAAACGCACATAGTACAAACGATATTGGAAGAGTTGGCTTAACCCATGGAGGTACAAGCGGCGCATGGGGAGGTTTAAACGGAGATTTAGATGCATGGATCGATTTGCCATACGCAAGATTCCAGAACGGCTCGCTTAAAACAAGAACAAAGACATCCTAGAAAAGTATGTCCGGAGAATTTTCGAAGAGATATCTTTAAAATTTTAACATACGTCTACAAAAATAGGTGATTAGATTTCTATGCCAGGACTAGGTGGACAACCAGTCTTCATAATGTCTGAAGACGCGGAAAGAACAACAGGAGAAGATGCTCAAGAAAACAATATAGCAGCATGTAAAAGCGTTTCAAAAGCCGTAAGAACTACTTTAGGGCCAAAAGGAATGGACAAAATGATGGTCGATTCCGTAGGAGACCTCGTGGTAACGAACGACGGCGTAACAATACTTGAAGAAATGGATCTTGACCATCCTGCAGCAAAGATGATGGTCGAGGTCGCACAGACACAGGAAGAAGAAGTTGGCGATGGTACAACAACCGCCGTGGTCCTGGCAGGCGAACTTCTAAAGCAGGCAGAAGAGCTGCTAGACCAGGAAATCCATCCAACAGTTATCACAAAAGGATACAGGATGGCCCGACAGAGATCAACACAGGTTCTAGACGATATTGCAGAAGAAGTTGAACTCAGCGACGATGAAACACTAAGAAAAGTCGCTATGACAGCCATGACCGGAAAAAGCGCAGAAGCATCACGCGAATACCTTGGCACTCTAGCAGTTGATGCGGTCAAAGACGTTGCCGAAGAGACAGAAGACGGTTTCGTAATCGACAGAGACATGATCAAGGTAGAAAAAAGCCAAGGAGGATCTATCGAGGAAACTGAGCTTGTAGAAGGCGTAATCCTTGACAAAGAGAAGACGCACTCAGGAATGCCCGACAGCATTTCAGATGCGAAGATCGCACTCCTTGACTCCGCAATCGAAGTTAAAGAAACAGAAACTGATGCAGAAATCAACATCTCTGATCCTTCACAGATGCAGAGCTTCGTAGAACAGGAGGAAGATCAGCTCAAAGAAATGGTCAACTCAATCGCAGACTCAGGAGCAAATGTAGTTCTCTGCCAGAAAGGAATCGACGATATCGCACAGCATTACCTAGCTAAGAAAGGAATCCTTGCGGTTAGAAGAGTAAGCTCTACCGATATGGACAAGCTATCGAAAGCAACAAACGCAAACATCGTTACCTCGATCGAAGACATCGAAGCTTCAGATCTTGGTAACGCAGGAACAGTTGAGCAGAAACGTGTTGGAGGCGACGCCATGACATTCATCAACGACTGTCCGGAAGCCAAATCCGTCTCCCTACTTATCAGAGGCGGAACAGAGCATGTCGTAGACGAGATTGAAAGAGCTATGGAAGACGCGATCGGCGGCGTTTCCTCAGCTCTAAGAAACGGAAGAGTTGTCGGCGGAGGCGGAGCAACCGAAGTCGAACTAGCAAAAGAACTTCGAGACTATGCAGATTCTGTAGGAGGAAGAGAACAGCTAGCGATCAACGCTTTCGCAGACGCCATGGAAGTAATTCCGAGAACACTTGCTGAGAACGCGGGTTACGACCCGATCGACACGTTAGTCGACCTCAGAAACAAGCATGATGACGGAGAGACTTGGGCCGGAATCGACGTAACCTCTGGAGAATCCCAGAAACTGTTCGATCAAGGAGTTGTCGAACCGAAGCAGACGAAGACACAGGCAGTTCAAAGCGCTTCGGAGGCATCAGAGATGATTCTCAGAATCGACGATGTTATCTCTGCTTCAGGCTTTGATGGAGACGACGAAGCCGGAGGACCTCCTGGCGGACCTGGAGGAGGAATGCCGGGCGGCGGAATGGGAGGAATGATGTAAGGAAAACATCTTCCCCCCACTTTCCGTAAAATCTTTCTCTAACCCTTTTTTACTATGAGCCTAGTTAACTTTTAATTCGAAAAGTTTCCAGATTCATCTATGACCTCTGTAGACGATGAAAAGTTAGAGAAACTTGTGGAGAAAAAGGTAGAGGAGAGGCTCGAAGAAAGACTAAATGACGAGAATAAGAAAAAGAAAATAATTAAAGAAAAAAAGATAACTGGAAAGGTCAGAGAACAGAAAGAAATATCACGAAGAAGTTTTCTGAAGAAAGCCGGAGTAGCTAGCGCAGGCCTCGGAGCAATAGGCTTAGCCTCCGCATCCGGACTAAAACTAACCAAGAACGGAATATTCCAAAATGATAAAGAAGTCAGTAAAAATACGGAAGTAATCGACTCAGCCAACAGAACAAGCTATACAACGAACGGCGAAGACGCCATCTACG
The DNA here is from genome assembly GCA_041639695.1 of Candidatus Nanohaloarchaea archaeon. Classification (GTDB taxonomy): domain Archaea; phylum Nanohalarchaeota; class Nanosalinia; order Nanosalinales; family Nanosalinaceae; genus PL-Br10-U2g16. The sequence continues at coordinate 23,498 of JBEQBQ010000002.1, read as the reverse complement.
CTGACACTAGCAACGGTCCAGTCACAGTCACGCTTGGAACTACCGACACCACCCAAGGCAACAAAATCGACATCGTCAACATAAGCGGTGCGAACAGCGTCACCGTTGACACCGAAGGCTCTGAAACGATCGACCCTGGCGGGGAAGCCTCGAAAGCCGTCGCGAACGCAGGATGGTCGCTGTCATTCATATCAGATGGCAGTAACTGGGACGCCTCAACCGAAGGAGAGTTTGGCTCACTCAGTACAGCCAATTTAGATGTTACTGATGAAGTTCTCATCGAAGTTGAAAAAACCAGTAGCCAGTCTTATAATACGGCTAACGGTCGCGTGACCGTTACCTGGGATAACAAAGTGACAGACGTTACCAGTGACTTTGACCTAGCAAATAACCAATTTTCTCCGCCAGAGACAGGGCACTACCGAATCAGTGCCGAGATTACTGTGAATAGTTTCTCGGACGGAGACCGCCTTATTGGAGTTTTTAGGAATGTTACCGACAATAAAGATTTCATAAACGTCGAACAAGGCGCGAGCAATACCGAAACCCACTCCATAGTGCTAACCGGAGAGCGAAAATTAGACTCATCAAAGAGCTATGAAATACAATACTTAAACCTTAATTCAGACGATAACATCGTTGGAGCACCGCGTAAAACGTTTTGTACTATCAGCAAGTCGATGATTCGTTAGCACCCCCAGTGTATGGATGAACTGTACTACTTTCCTTAAATTTTGCCGGACTGTTACATGGGTTATAAATACAGGGAAGAGGAATTCTGTGGTGTATAACAGAGGATTCTAAACATGTCAAAGGACGAAGTGGAACTCGGCGGCGGAGATGAGGACGACTACGAGGTCGTTCCTGTAGGACCAATCAGAAAGCTTGAAAGAAGAATAGATGAGATGGAGGCCCAGAAAACCGAGTCAGGCGGACGAAACGATGAGCTCGTGCGCGATGTTCTAGACATCATGAAGTCGAACCAGAAAATCGTCAACGACATGACCGAGTCGACACACGAACTGAAGAACTCCGTGGAAGACCTCACGCACAGAATGGAGGAAGTTGTGGACAACATGAACTCATTCATGGATCTTCTGAACGAAGCTTCCGAGACAGACCTTGAAGGAGAAGTTATCAGCGATGTACATAACCGGGTTGCAGAAGCCGTAGGAAACGAGATGCAAGGGGTTGCCGATGACATCAAAGATTCTAACGAACAGGTAATCAATAATCTCGAACAACTTAACAAGAGCATTAAGAGATCCTACACCTCCCAAAACAAGGATCAAACGTTGGACAATAAGAGACAGAAACAGAGGTCCGGACCAGATCTAAATGTAAACAGAGGCAATCAAAGACAACAATCAGGCCGAAATAGTCAGCAGAGCCAGAATCAGAACCAGCAACGACAAGGCAATCAAGCACAAGGTAATCGACAGAACCACCAGCCAAAGAATAACAGAGGGAACTCAGGCAACGACAACATCAGGAAGCTCAGAAAGAAGTTTGACAAAATGAACGATGAATAGGAAAGGACTCACACCCGTAATCGGAGCAGTTCTGCTTCTTGGTATAAGTGTTGCAGCAACAGGTTCAGCTTTCGTATTTCTACAGAGCATACAGGAAAACGTTCAGGACAATTCAGCAGACCGGGTTTCCGAAAACCAGAGAAAAATACAGTCCTCCATGAATATAGAAAACGGCTACAAAGGCTCCAACGGCCATATAATTATTAACGTGAGGAATACTGGAGAAAGAAGCCTTGAAATCCAAGACCCTGAAGAAAACAGGCTTTGGAATATTTATATTGAGGGACGGCCATTATCGGACGGTTCAACCAGCTGGGAGTTCTTAAACTCGAGATCTGATCAGGTATATATTGACCCACAAGATATGATTCCTATAAACACAACTGAGCCTTTCCCCTCTAACAGCGATTCGAAGCTGGTGAGATTGACCGGAACCTACGAGACATCCGACACCATTAACTGCTTCAATTCGGGAGGTAACTTCTGCTGAATTATTTAAACAAGACAGTCAAACAGTCAAGATAAGAGGATAATAATCATGAAACGAAAAGGTATCACACCTGTAATTGCAGTCGTACTACTACTCTTAATCACGGTTGGTGCTGTAGCATCCGCATGGGGACTTTACCAGCAACTTGCCGGCCAAGGACAAGATAACGTTGAGCAGCTTGAGGCTAGACAGAAGGCCAGCAACACCGGTTTAACATACAGATCCGTCTATCAAGACTCAGACGACCAGAGTATCAAGATAAACGTAGCTAACACTGGTTCAAGAGCAGTGAATCTTACGAGCGAGGTATCACTTTACGCGATACCCGCGGGAGAACAGAGCGCTCTTCCATGGGATGTGATCAGAGATGACTCGGGCTACAGTCAATTCTGGGCGGCAGGAAGCTCAGAGGATACCGGTTGCTTCCAGATGGGTTCAGACGATCTCACGAAAGGTGTATTGAACGAGTCAGCCACCTACACGTGCGATACAGGATTTAAGTTCCCTGACCCCACAAGCCAGTTGACCATCCAGATCAATTACGATGACGTAAGTGGCTTCACTTGGGAACACACTTGCTCGCCTCAGAGCTCAGGATCTTCAACCTGCTAACCAGGTTCTCTCTTTTCCATTTCCTTTATATTCTAAGTTCTCAGCATAGTAAGTTATGAAGGGACAGACTCAGGCAGTAACTGCAGTCCTGATAACATCCGTGGTGATAGGTTCAGTTGCCTCCGCATATGTCTGGGGAACACCGATTCTAGAGAAATCGCAGAGCGAATCAGAACTCAACAACATAGAAAACGAGATAGTAGATTTATACAGAGAGATCAACAGAGTAAGTAACGAAGGAACAGGGACCGCAGAAGTACTAACAATCGGAGAGTCCATCTCCAACTCCCGGAACTTCAGAATCTCCGTTAATGAAACAGAAAACTTCATCCAGATAACAACAAATGCTGAAAACCCGCCTTACGCACTTGATACCTGGACTTTACTTGAGGGTAAAAGCCTTCAGGCATTAAGCTTCGGTTCAGGACCTTTCGGACTCAAGGGAAGTGAGAAACTTGGCGTTATAGGAGTTAAACCTGCTGGAGGGCCTGGAAGTGCGGTGATGGAGTACAGAATTGAATTCAGGAATTTGAGAGCTGAAACGACTACATCAACAATACTGGAAAGAGTAAACATAACGTCACAGGGACAAAGCTTTTCCGCTGGAGAAGTTACTTTGAGGATTTCGAACCAGGGAACCGTCTGGGAAGAGGGAGATGAGAGAGTCGAACTACCTTCCGGAGAGAAGCTGAGACGTAAAAACACTAACGTCAGGATTAGCTTCAGGTGAGAGATAATTAAAGGACAATACCTGGCGGTCGAGTCGGTCCTAACGTTCGGACTCGGAGTTATGATAGCAGTTGGAAGTATTACACTAATAAATCAATACAAGGAAGACGCCTACGACACAACAAGAGAAAAACAATCCATCAATATCGCAAATAACGTAAAGAGAACCATGATAAGTTTACAAAACACTAACGGATCTAAAACAGTTGAACTTCCTGAAACTATCGCAGGAAGCACTTACAGAATAGGAATAGATGATCAACTCTATATCTTTACCAATTTCAGAAATTATTCGATAGGTATAGAGAGCTTAGACGCTATGTACAACCTCGATGGCTCTTCCGCAGGCGGAAACGTAAAAATCTTCAAAAGGGGAAACCAAATTTCTTTGAGGCCTAACTAATGAGCTACAAGTTCCTCAGCCTGGCGGAGAAGCTCAGGAAGATTAAACACCCTGAGATGTTCGAGGACGAGGAAGAAGAAGAGGACACAGGACCAAGCAGAGGGATAGAGGTCCCTACCCCAGGCAGATTCAGGGAATCTATGGAAGAGGACGAAGAGGGTACGGAAGAAGGTCTTTCCGATGTGAATATTACTTACCCTCTAGTACCTGAAGATCCTGATGAGGGCGAAATGGTCTATGCATGGGCACATATCACTTGGGATGACGATGCCGGAGAGCTGATTTATAGAGTTATAGAGCCTGAGTTAACCCCTGAAACCGAGAGAATTCTAGGAAAAATAAAAGAAATACTTGAAAGAAGCTTCGACCTTGATTTCACCGACTTAGAAACAGAAGAAGCAGAGGAATACCTTGAGGAACGGATGAACCAGATCGTTGATAAATACGAAATATCATTAAGCGATAAACAGAGAGAAGTTATCAGATACTATGCGAAAAGAGACTTCGCAGGCCTAGGAAAACTTCAACCTCTCATGAACGATACAGAAGTAGAGGATATTTCCTGTGACGGAACCAATATTCCTGTATACGCATACCACAGAAACCCTAAGTTTGGATCTGTCAAGACCGATATCGTCTGGGAAGATACCGATAAACTCGACTCATTCGTCATGAAGCTTGCACAGAGATGCGGCAGGTCTATCTCTGTTTCCCAGCCATTACTCGACGGTTCTCTGCCTGATGGTTCACGTGTCCAGGCCACTCTTGCAACCGATATTGCCAGAAAAGGTTCGAACTTCACGATCAGAAGGTTCACAGAGGATCCATTAACTCCTATCCACATGATGGACTTCGAGACCGAAAACGCTAGAATGCTCTCCTACCTGTGGACCTTGATCGAGCACGAAAAGTCTGTTCTTGTGTGTGGAACAACGGGTGCAGGGAAAACCTCTCAGCTCAACGCTCTCTCCCTTTTCATCCGGCCTGAGAAGAAAATCGTGTCTATCGAGGACACCCCCGAGCTAAGGCTCCCACACGACCACTGGGTTCCGGAGGTAGCACGTTCGGGCTTCGGTTCAAGCGTTGAAGAGGGCGGAGAGGTATCCATGGATGATCTATTGAAGGAGTCTCTTCGTCAGAGACCGGAATATATTATCGTTGGCGAGGTCCGTGGTGAAGAGGCATACATTCTGTTCCAGCAGATGGCAACAGGACACACAGGCCTCAGCACGATCCACGCAGACTCCCTTGACATGCTTATGGACCGTCTGACAACTAACCCGATTAACCTGTCACCTTCACTAATCGAGACTCTAGACGCAATAATGCTGATTAAGAGAATCAGAAGAGGGAATAAGTACATCAGAAGGATTACCGGAATCTACGAGGTTGAGGAATACAACAAGAGAACTGGTATAGATGCCAACAAAGTATTCGGATGGGATTCAAAAAATGATACCTATAAGATAGAAAATAACTCTCTTCTACTAGAGGAAATCGTCGAGGAAACAGGAGGAGACGAACAAAAAATTCAAGAAGAGCTGCAAAGAAGACAACACGTTCTTAATTGGATGCAGAAAGAGCAGAAAAAGCATTACCGTAAGGTCGGAGATATTATTTCACGTTACTACTCCGATCCAGAGTCTATTCTAGAAGAAGTCGGGGAAAGCTTAAATTCCGAGCATACCGAAATAGGAATTGGAGACTGATGCTAGAGAAGTACGCAAACTTCTGCTATGACCAGATAGGTACATATACTCTGGACTATGTTGAGACGTTCGAGGAACTAAGGCCTCAACTGGCCAAGGCGAATATAGAGATATCGCTGCCAGAATACTTGAGCATGATGTTTTTCTCAACCATCATGAGCTTTATCTTTAGCCTTTTCGTACTGGGAATCCCGCTTACCCTTATTTCAGGGCCTTCAGGCATAATTATTGGCTTGATTATTTCAATTCTGGTTTCAGCAGGCAGCCTGCTCTTCTTCTATCTATATCCTTCGGTGTTGAAGAAACAGAGGGCATCAAAGATCAGAGACACACTCCCATTCGCAACCATGTACATGTCAACGCTTGCAGGCACAGGAACAGACATATCCGAGCTGTTCAAAATCCTCTCCTCTACAACAGAGTATGGAGAAGTATCAAAAGAAGCTGAAAAAATAAGCAGAGATATAGACAACTTTGGAATGGATGTTTCGGAGGCACTGGAAAGAGCAGCGGAAAGAACTCCGAGCAAAGACTTTGAGGAACTACTTTGGGGAATAAATCACGCTCTTACTTCCGGAGGATCTCTAAGAGCTTTCCTACAGGAGCGTTCAAAAACCCTAATGAACGATTACCAGCGTAGGGTAGAATCCTTCGCCGAGCAGCTTTCTCTTGTGGTTGAAATGTATATTACTGTCGTTATTGTTGGTTCAATTGTATTTACCTCGATGAGCGTCGTGATGAGTTCATTCACAAATATCGGAGGATCCAAGATCGTCCTAATCCAGATGGCTGCCATATTTGTCGGGCTTCCTCTGATCTCAGGCATGTTTATTCTAATGGTCAAGGGAATGGCTCCAGGAGGTATCAGGTGATACCATGTTCGAATTCTTCAAAGAGGAAAAGCTCCAGAAAGGACGTTCAACCGAAGACAAAATAATTCTCAGTGCAATAAGTGCAGGAGCCTTCCTTATATTAATAGGCATTCTTTCTTACGTATCTGGACTTCAGCAGATGGGCGGCTCTATACTGATCCTAGGGCTAATAGTATCAATTCTACCATATGGAATAATTTCATTCCTCAAGAACCGTGCTATTAGAGAAGTAGAAGATCAATTCCCTTCATTCCTCAAAGACCTAGCAGAATCGAAGAGAGGCGGTATGACGATTATACAGTCCTTTGAATCAGCCAAAGAAACAGATTACGGAAGACTCAACAAGGAGATTGAACAGATACATAACGAACTTACATGGGGTATCCCATTCCCAGAAGTGATGGAACGTTTTTCCAAAAGAATGGACGAATCAGCAGTTATACAGGAGTCAGTTTCTATCCTTTTACAGAGCTTTCGAAGCGGAGGAAACATCACAAAAACTATCGAATCCATCGCTGAAGACTCAGCCCAGCTCAAGGAAGTTATACAGGAAAAAAACTCGAAAATCAAGCAGCAGATCTTCATAATGTACGTTATCTACTTCTTGTTCATCGGAATCACGGTAGGAATCTACTACATGCTTTCACAACTCCTAGGACTAGGTGATCCTGGTGCCGGAGCACTCCAAAACACTGAATTCCTGGGAGGCTCAGGAGGGTCCCCCAACTACTGTGACGGAAGTATCCCCTTCGCCCAACCTCTATGCGAACTGGCAAGAATATTCGGTTTTATCCCTAGCGGACTTGAGTCCTTCACCAATCAGACAGCTCAAAAATTCAAATACGGCGCTATGGCATACTACAAGTCCCTACTTTTCTCCATGCTAATGGTCCAAGGAATCTGTACAGGAGCTGTAGCCGGGCAAATCGGTGAAGGCAGCCCTTCAGCTGGCGTGAAACACGCCCTAGTCATGATGCCTATAGCATTCCTGGTCTTCATGTACATGGTAGGTCTATCGGGTGTCTAAGATGAAAGGTCAGATAAACATAGAATTTCTGGCTTCCGCACTACTTTACATCCTTGCCGTAGGGGTTCTAATGACCTCAGCATCAAATCTTCTACCTTCTTACAGCGATCAAGCAGACAAATCAAGTCTCAACCTCGAAGCAAAAAGCGTTACAGATGTAATGCTTTCAGCTCCGGGAAGTCACACGTTCGGATCAGGTGGGGCAGACTGGCAGAAAAATCAGAACACTATAAGAAACATAGAAAGCTTTGGGCTCGCTAAAGACTTCCTCGAGTTAGAAAGGGAGAAGATCAGAAGATTATCCTCAGTTAACTTCACCGATAAAAGGCTTAATTACTCCAAATTCCGAGATTTAATGGGTATAACGAACCAGTTCAGATTCAAATTCACGTGGAGACCTACGATCGACACAAACAAAAGTTTTACTAGAGGCGATCCCCCCTCAAGCCCCAATATAGATGAACCAAACCAACCAGTATACTCTAACGCCGACAATACAGTTCAATACGGTTCAGCAGACCTAGAAGGAACCAACTACAACTTCCTAGTAACCTCTCATGACGGCGCCTATAACGCCATATATGTGAGTATTGGTAACTGGGATTTTAATACCGCAGGAAGATTTGAAAGAGGACAGGAAATCTACAGCACAGGTTATATTGTAGAAAGCTTTCAGAACCGGGCCGAGAACCAAGGATCACTTGTTCTTCTTAAAGATCATCTAAAAACATTTGGCGCCCGAATCGACACAAGCTCCACAGTTGTAAAGCTCCAGAGATTTGCATCCCTTGAAGAAGAACCGATAAGAATAGAGGTGTGGACCTGGTGATAGGAAAGAAGCGTAAAGGTGTAGGCCATATTATTGAGGCTATGATAGCGATAATCACCCTATTCATCTTCGCCCTCGGAAATACTGCCCCGGCCCCAGCACAGGACTGGTCGAACTTCCAGATTGAAACTACGGCTAATGACCTCGGACAGACACTGAAAATCACCGGCGACATGCAAAGCTTCATGAAACGTGACGACACAGCATCGCTCCAGTACGCTGCAAAGGAACTAAGCTCCGACCAATTGAGCGTTGCAGGAACAATAGAAAATCTTCCAATAAAAGAATCAACCATAGGCTTTAACACTAGTTCAAACGTTCCGGGATCTCAGAACTTTGATCTTGAGGAAGTTGAACCTGGCGACCAGTGTTCCGGCGACCTCGAAGAGATTGAAACAGATGAAACTATACTGAGAACAGTACAAGAAAACTCAGGAAAGTATGGAGAAAGGATATATGTGGCTGATACGGATCCGGACGTTACCGGAGGTTTTGACACAACTTTGGATTATGACAGTCTCTGGATCGACAACAGATCTACATGCCAGTTCTCAGATTCGGAAGGCCCTTACTATCTAGACGAAATGTTCAAATGGACAGGCTCCACCAATCGATCCTTCGACATAAAGAAGCTAGGCCAAAACCAGATGACGCTTCATCGGGCAGATATAGCTGCAGACCTTAAGAAAATACTAGATAACGACGTTAATGGAATCAAAACAGCTCAAAAATTGGATACAACCAAACTAAACACTGATCTAAGCATCTACGACGTTCTGGTTTTCAGCAGAGAATCAGAAGACTATCTTAACATGTACAGGAATAAACTAAAGGAATACTTACAGAATGGAGGTCACATAGTACTTTTAATGGATATCGACCGCTCCGAACTCAATTCAGGTTTCCTAGATGATTCAGGATTGAAATGGGCAGATATGACTAAAGAGAAAAACGTAAACTCTGCCGTCTTTACCGGTTCGAGAAACTCTGAAAAGATAGAGACCTACTTCAACGGAGTTAACGGCAAAACAAGTGATATTTCAATCGGTACCGGCGGCAAAGTAGTTTCATCCAACTCACAGACGGTTTTCGACCAAAGACAGCTACTCAAATCTAGCGACAAAATATACGACACAGATGAATGGAACGCTACAAACTGGAACATGCAACCAGCAAACCCCGCAAACCATCCAGGCCACCCAGAATCAGCTTGTTACAGCGGTAACCCAGAAGCATTCACGAAAGGAACATTTGAGTTTCCTCTCCACCAACAACCCGGAACAGTAAGCTATAATGTTATAAATACTGAAATGGGGAGCTCGCCTTCAGTCTGTGCCAGCGAGGACGCTAGAGCTTTAAGTATTGACTTTGACAGAGATGGAAATTACGGAGATGAAAGAGAAGGCCCTTACCTCAACGGCGAGACTCTTGTAGTGGAGAACAAGAGTTATAGAGCTTTCTACCCTGATACGGAAAGTCTAGAGGACGGGGATGTGGCGATCTTTGACTTCATGGGCGATGGCCGAGCAGAGCTCGTGAACTACAGATCCAGTTTAGAAGATCAAAACGGACAGATTGTTAGATTAGACTATCAGGATTACAGTAAGACCGATTATAAACTTATCTCTTCGCTAATTTACTGGCTTGAGGGCGATAATAAACAGTTCGGACCTGAACTATCCTCTTCAATTGGAACCAAAGTAGTGGGAGGTACCTCAGGCACGACCTATATACCTTACAAGGCCTCTCTGAGGTGGAAAAGATGAAAGGCCAGTTTATGCTTATTTCCTCAATTGTCATAGGTCTAGTGGTTATTGGTGTTGCATCAACCATCACAGAAGTAAATAAGCAACAGTACAGTGTTGATGATACGGCATACGTAGTTTCATCGGTTAAAACTGAGGCAGCTAAAGCAGGTACCTCTCCTAAGGCAAGGAAAAACTTTAGAAAAGCTGTCGAGTTCTTCGAGTCCTACAGCACAACAGTAGAATACTGGGACGAGAAGAGCTGCTATAACGTCACTATGTTCAAAGTTGATAAACGCTTAGAAATGACGTGTATAGGCTAAAATTCTTTGATGAACTCGACATCATCCTCGTCAAGTTCAAGCTGTTCTATAACTTCAGGCTCATGCTCAACCAACTTGGCCAAAAACGGTATCGTCGACTTTGACTCCCTCATCGAGATATGAAGCTTTTCACCAATCTTCTTTGAGACTGAATTCATCTGGTTTCTAGCGGCCTTTGAACTCCCCATTTTACGGATCTTCGAAGGATACTGATACTTAGTCCATCCCTTGTATTTCTGACGCTTCGAAAGAGCTACGCCGACTGTCGAGTAAAGATAAACATATTTCAACAGTTTCCAGTTCTGATGCTTATGAATTCTCCCATTAAACAGGTCAGCCTTCGAAACCCAGTTATAAGCATTAGAAACATCTTCCTTTCTTTCATATTCTCGAGGCACGTTTTCTCTTATCCACTGCATGAACGTATCCGCATCTTCATCCAAGTTATCTGTCGCTCTTTTTGCAGTAGAAGCATTATCCGTCTTGAAAACCATTTTCAAAGCGTCAAAGATTTCTTGCTCGTTATCCCTAACTCCTATGGCCTCTAGATCGTCTTTAGTAACTTTATCTTGTCCTGTGGCCGCGGCCTCTAAGTCGTTGATGGCTGAACGCATCTGGCCGTTTGCCTGCCTTGCGATACGTTTTACAGCACCGTCTTCATATTCTATATCCTCATTTTCGAGAATCTTCTTTAGGTGTGCATTTATCGAGTTCGTGTGTACTTTACCTATCTCAATTAGTTCTGATTTATTCTTCAGAGAACGGATTTTCGAATCATAGGCATCATTTGCTGTCATTACAACCGGAAATCTTGTTCCATCAACTATCCGGTTAAGCTCCTGAGTTCCACCTCTATCTGTTGACCCCATGCCATCGACCTCATCAATCAGGATCAGTTTCTGTCCGCCGAAGAATGATTGCTGTCTTGTTGCCTCCTTCAGTTCGCTCTTCAACTTCTTTTTCGTCCTGACATCTGAAGCATTTGTCTCGACAAGTTCAAGATCTAAATCATTCGCCAAGGCTTCTACAAGCGAGGTTTTTCCTGTGCCTGCAGGGCCGTGAAGCATCGCAGGGCCATCACCTTTCTCCCAGTCCTCGGCCCACTCCTTCAGCTTCTTTTTCTCTTTCTTCGCTCCCCGATAGTCGTCGAGGCTTTCCGGCCTGTATTTTTCTACCCACATGGCTCTTTTCTACTCATCGAGGTCTGCGATTTTAGCTAGAAGCGCTTCGATCTGAATATCGCTTGAACCGCCTTCCGCAATCCTGAACTCAAACTCCCCAAGATTGTCAATAATCTGAAGCTTTCCTTTATCCGAAATATCAAGGTCTAGAACCTCTCTGTGGATTGCGTTAATTACATCCTGACCGTCAAGACCTCTGTCTATCATAAGCTCGGACAGTTGATCTCTTGCATCCATGAATTCGCCATCCAAAGCCTGCTCAAGAACTTCATTAATCTCTTCAGGCCTTAATGATGCTGCCGCACCGTATATATCGTCTTCCTCTACCTTCTCGTTCTCCATGGAAGCTGTCTGAAGTACATTTGTCACTCTTCTCAGGTCGCCATCGGAAACACGGAGAACCGCATTAACAGCTTCTTCCGAGACTTTGAATCCTTCGTTTTCAGCGATTCTCTTGATGTACTCCTTGACTTTCTCCTCTTCCAGTCTGTTGAATCTGAAGACTGAGCAGCGGGACTGGATAGGATCGATAATTTTGGAGGAGTAGTTGCATGAAAGAATAAAGCGGCAGTTCTCTGAGAACTGTTCCATCGTTCTTCTCAAAGCTTGCTGTGCGTCCTGTGTAAGCGCGTCAGCCTCATCTAAGAAGATAATCTTGAATTCTGCATTAACAGCCTTTGTTCGTGCGAAATCCTTGATCTTTTCTCTTACTACATCGATACCTCTTTCATCCGATGCGTTAGTCTCCATGAAGTTTTGCTTCCATGTATCGCCGTACAGATCTTTTGCTAGAGCGATCGCACATGTAGTTTTTCCGGTGCCTGCAGGGCCGGAAAACATTAGGTGAGGGATCGATCCTCTGTCCTCAAAGGCTGAAAGCCTGTCAACTATTTTTTCCTGTCCAACAACTTCCGAAAGGGTGTCGGGCCTGTACTTTTCGGTCCAAACTTCAATCATACCTAAAGATCCGGAAACCAACCTTTTATTCTTTCCAATCCCTCCTTGAAACTATGATTATAGCTTTAACCGGAACCCCCGGAACAGGCAAAACAACTATTGCAGAGAGCCTGGGGGACAAAGGTTTTGAGATAATTGATCTCACGGAGTTCGTGAAAGAAAGAGGGCTAGGAGAGCCAGGGGAAGAGTTCGAAGTCGATATACCCGAGATGGTCAAAACACTAGAGCAAGAGGTTGACATGCAGAAAGATGTAGTGGTTGAAGGCCATCTAGCACACCATTTTAAAGCAGACTTCTGCATAGTCCTGAGATGCAATCCAGAAGAGCTTAGAAAAAGGCTTTCTGAACGCGATTATTCTGAGCAGAAGATCGAGGAGAACGTTGAATCAGAAATACTTGATGTTGTTCTTTCAGAGGCCGTTGGAAAACAGAAAAACGTTGTAGAGATCGAGACCACGAATAAAAATGCGGTAAGAGTCGCAGACGAGATAATAGATAAGATAGAAAGCGGGGAAACAGGTTTTGGAGACGTTGACTGGACGGATTATCTTTAGGCGTTCTCCGTTATCCAGTTCTTAAGTTCATCTTTCTTCATCAAGCCGCTTTTCCTCGCAACCTCTTCACCATCCCTGTAAATCACGAGTGTTGGTAGAGCTCTTACGCCCTCGGAGGTTCCGATCTGCTGGTTCTCCTCCATGTCAACTTTTCCGAAGTTAACTGATTCGATCTCTTCGGACGCTTCTTCATAGCGCGGAGCCAGTTTCTTGCATGGTCCACACCATTCAGCCCAGAAATCAACTACCCACGTATCTCCGGAATTTTTGATATTCTCCATCTTCTCAGAATCAATATCTGTTGGCATACAACTGGTTTAGATAGAAGGCTTAAGAAAAACCCGGTAACCGCCCAGTAAGACAACATTAAACATGTAGACACTTCTTTTCTACCTATGAATATTGTTTATGTGACTTTCCCTGATGAGGATTCATGCAGAGAAATATCTCAGAAGGTAGTTTCAGAAAGGCTTGCGGCAGGAGTTAATTTCTCTAAGATCAACTCAATATTTTGGTGGCAGGGAGAACTAAACGAAGAAGCGGAGGAGGCCGCGATATTCAAGACCAGAGAAGAAACTGTAGAGAACCTAAAGAGTCGAATCCAAGAACTACACCCATATGAGATACCTTGTATTGCTGCTATTGAGGCTGATGCAAATCAGGAATTTGAGAAATGGATTAAGAAAGAAACAAAATAGAGTTGAGGAGACCTGACTCCGCTTTATTCCTCGTTCATGTAGACCGTTCTGATGGGGTAAGGAATGTCGATTCCGGCTTCGTCATACTTCTCCTTCACGATCTTGGTTACTTCCGAAGAGGATTTTACCTGGTTGGCTCTAGTTGGCTTTGTCCATCCTCTCAGCTTAAGGTTTACAGAGGAACCTCCAAGCTCATTCACTAGGACTTGTGGTTCTGGATCGGCTTCTACACCTTCAGCTTCCTCTAATGATTCAAGTGCAAGCTCTTTCGCCTTGTCGATATCGTCATCATAACCTATACCTACAATTACCTCAAATCTTCTCTCGTCGTAGGCTGTGTTGTTAATTACTACGTTACTGTACAGATGAGAGTTCGGAACAATTACTTTTCGTCCATCGTATGTCTTCATGTCTGTTGCACGAATTTTAATGTCTCTAATTGTTCCTTCCTCTCCTGCAACCTCTATCTGGTCTCCTATCTTGAACTCGCCGTTCGCCAGGATTAGCACGCCGGATATGAAGTTGGCGATCATGTCTTTCAAGGCGAAAGACAGTCCTAATCCTATTAGCCCGACTACTGCGCCTAGAGATGTCAGTGGGACGCCAAAAACGCCTAGGACCGCCACGAAAGTAAGTGAATAGATTACATAGGCAGATATTTTCTTACCGGTTACCGCGGCATGCACGTCACCGCCCCTTCTCTTTACAGCTCTCTGAATCAGTACGTTGGATATCTTGTTGACGACCCATCCGGAGAATATCACGAGGAGCGCTACAAGTATGATTTGGGGAGATATAGAGAAGCCTAGTAAGGCATAGCTTCCTGTGAGTTGTGCGGGAAGAGATAACATCGTTAAACCACTAGAGTATTGATGTCTCCGCCAGCTTAATAAAGCTTCCAAAGCTGTTGAAACCGTATGTACAGCCGTTTCAAGGCGCTTCAAAATTTCAGGGAAGAAGAACTCGAAAAACTGCAGAATTCGAAGGCCGCAGTTATAGGGCTAGGCGCCACCGGCTCTGTCATAGCCGAACATTTAGCAAGACATGGAGTCAACCTGGTTATTTTCGACAGAGACTACCTCGAAGAAAATGATGTCTACTCATCAAACATTTACACACCTAAAGATTGCGAAAAATCACTTCCAAAGGCAGTTGCCGCCAGAAAATACCTCGAAAAGTTTACGGAAGTCCAGATGTTCAACGAATCCCTCAACTCAGAAAATATCGGTGAACTTGAAGAAGTTGATATCATAGTAGATGGAACGGACAACATGGAGACAAGGTTCTTAATAGACGAGTACTCGAAAAAGACCGGGACACCTTGGATTTACACCTCCGCAATAGGGGAAAAAGGTTACTCCATGTTCCTAGATTCAAACTGCTTTAACTGCATCTTCGAAAAGGTAAGACCGGGAACTCTTGACACTTGTGAATCAGCAGGGATCCTCAGAGAGATCTCGACGATAGCCGCATCTATGAGCACGATGAAAGCCGTTAGGTTTCTTTCAGGCCTGTCGCCGGCTGAAACTTTGGAGACCGTTGATGGATCAGAGTACGAGATAGAAAGCCAGGGATGCAAAGTCTGTGACGATAACGAATTTGAACAAATAAATTCAAAGCAGAACGTTTCAACAGTCTGCGGCCAGAACAAGTACCAAGTTAGGAAAGACTTCGGGGAAGAAGCATTTGAAAAAGTCAAGAATTCTGGAAAAGTGCTGGCAGAGAACGACTACCTTATTAGGGCAGAGATTAAAGGTCGAGAGCTAACAATCTTTCGTTCTGGAAGAGCTATAGTGGAAGCAGAGGATCCAGGGCACGCCGAATCGTTTATCTCGGAGACCATCGGGGTTTAAATTTGAACCTTTAAAATTTATGTACAGTAATGGGACTAGAGGACGACTACCTAGAGTATGTTGCAGAATTCAGCCTTGTTATGCTGGCCCTTTCATCCGCATACCTATTCAATCCATCAAAAATTGTAACAGCAGTATTTCTAGTACCTGTGGCGTTCCTCTTCGGCTATACCGCCTTCATATCTAGCGAGAGCTTTCACTTTTCTTCGCTTCTTGCAGTCTTCGCAATTCCTTTCCTACTTATAGAAAAACTAGCGCCAATAGCCATCATCATAATTCTAGGCAACATATTTACGTCCATTTTCGCCAGCGGAAACAGTTTCAAGGACTATTATGGAGCCGTAAGCCTTCCGATGCTTACAATAGGCGTCTTACTTGGCGCAGGCATATTTGTAGGGGCTTCGACACAGCCTTCTTTCGAGAACAAGGTTGAATCTTCGATAACCGGTTTTATGTCGGATCAGACATCCAAGGTTCTGGATGCTTCAGGCATAATGCAGACACAAAGAGATGCCGGTAATAAAGCAATTCAGCAGACAAGTAGAGCCTCTATCGGCCTTACCGAGCAGTATGTAAGAAATGCATCAGGCGATTTCTCCCGGGACGCAAATATCACTCTTTTCGACGCCTTCTCTAAAGCTAAGGAAGAAGTACCTGAAAGACTGACAAACCGTTCGAGAACTGAAGTTGACACGGATAAGATGGTTGAGGATGTTTCCAGGAACTTGAGTGGCTTCCTCACAGACAACTTGGTTCTACTCGTACCTGTAATCGCCCTAGGATTCTATTCACTCCACCCTCTAGTAGGCGTCTTTACAGCGCTCTCTGCCGTGATTTTCCGGTTACTAGCAGGTAAGTTTGCCGCCCCAGAGTCTTAAAGATTGTATTCCACACGTTGGGATATGAGCCAGATAAAATTTGTAGATCAGGGGGACGCTTCAGAAACACTGCCGGAAGACTTTGAACCCTACGTCAAGGAATGGTTTAACTCAAAGTTTGAATCTTTAAGCCCTCCCCAAAAGTTCTCTTTCAATCTTATACACGAAAACAAGAACTCCCTGATCTGTGCACCTACAGGATCCGGTAAAACGTTAAGCGCTTTCATGTCCGGCCTGAACGAGCTTTTCATGATGGGGGATGAAGGAGAACTGAATGATGAGGTCTATGTTCTCTATATATCTCCACTTAGAGCTCTTGGAAACGATATCGAACGTAATCTGGAGGAACCTCTCGACGGTATAAAGCAAAAGGCGGAGGAGATGGGTTACGATGTTCCTGAAGTGCGTTCAGCTGTAAGGACTGGAGACACGACAGATGCAGAAAAGTCTAAGATGCTTGATAAACCGCCTCACATCCTGATTACCACGCCTGAGACACTGGGCATACTGATTAATTCACCTAAATTCAAGGAGAAGCTGAAGAACGTTAAGTACACAATTATCGACGAGATTCACTCTATTTCGGAGAATAAGAGAGGCGTCCACCTTTCTCTTTCTATGGAACGTTTGCAGGAGATGGCGAACAACGATTTTACTCGTATAGGTCTATCTGCAACACAGGCACCGATAGACGAGATCGCGAAATACCTTGTTGGCTACGAAGTAGAAGAAAACACGTCCACCACAATAACTGAGTACGATGAAGAAGTTACTGCGGCCGAGGAAGCCGGAGAAGACGAATACGAGACCAGAGGCTGTAATATTGTTGATGTAGCTGCATCAAAGGAGATAGATCTGGAAACTGTCTCGCCTGTAAGGGATCTGATCAACGAAGACCCTGGTATCGTGAATGAGGCGATGTACGACAAGATTCACAACTTGGCGCAGGACCACGAATCCACAATAATATTTACAAACACGAGGAGCGCGACAGAAAGAGTTGTTAACAACCTAAAGGACAGGTTTCCGGAGTATTACGACGAGAACATAGGAGCCCACCACTCCTCGATGTCAAGGGAGAAAAGACTAGAAGTTGAAGAAAAGTTGAAGAAAGGAGAGATGAAAGTAGGCGTAACATCTACTTCTCTTGAGCTCGGAGTTGACATCGGCTCCGTCGACCTGGTAATCCAGATAGGCTCTCCTAAAGGTGTTGCCAGAGGCATTCAACGCGTTGGACGTTCAGGCCACCAGATAGGAGAGAAAGCAAAAGGCAAGATGATTGTAAACGATAGAGACGACGCCTTAGAATGCTCAGTACTTACGAAGTGTGCGAAAGAAGATGAACTTGACAGGATACAGATACCAGAAAACGCCCTCGACGTTTTAGCACAGCACATGGTCGGCATGGCGTGCAACCACAAATGGGATCTAGACCACGCATTCAACGTTATCAGGAAATCCTACTGCTACAGAAGCCTTTCTAGAGACAACTATAATGACGTTCTGAAGTACTTGGGCGGCGAATACGAACTGGAGGACCAAAACGTCTACAGAAAGATCTGGATAGACCGTGAGGAAAACCTGCTTGGGCGTTCCGGAAAGATGACTAGAGTAATCTACATGACAAACATAGGTACGATCCCGGATGAAACCGGTTACGACGTTAAGACAAGAGGCGAAGGAAGCTATGTCGGTACTTTAGATGAGGAGTTCCTTGACAGATTAACCAAAGGCGACATATTCACGCTTGGAGGATCGACCTACAAGTTCAGCTATGCAAAAGGAATGAAAGTTTTCGTTGACCCCAAGCCGAACGCCTCTCCCACAGTTCCCTCCTGGTACTCGGAAAGACTGCCTCTATCATATGATCTGGGTGTCAAGATAGGCGAATTCAGGAAACAGGTGGCTGAGCAGCTTGAGCTCGGTGCTGGAGATAATGACATCATCCAGTGGATAATGCACAACTACTATCTCGACGAGAACACTGCCGAGGCAATCTACAGCTACATCAAACAACAGAAACAGTTCCTCGGCAAAGTATCTACACATGAGGATATCACAGTCGAGAAGCATATTGACGAGGATAACAGGCAGAACTTTATCTTCCACACCATCTACGGCAGAAGAACTCACGATGCGATGGCCCGTATCATGGCACATCTACTCCAGAAACGCGTAAGCTCGAACATCGGAATGGTTATAGACGACAACGGTTTTATCCTGATCACTCCGAGAAGACCTATCGACATAGATAAGTTGATGGAGGAACTGGCTAACTGCGATCTAGAAGAAGAACTGAAGGATGCAGTTGGTAAAACCGAGCTGATGAAAAGAAGATTTAGACATGTAGCAGGAAGATCTCTAATGATTTTAAGGAACTACGGAGGCAACTCGAAGACCGTGGGACAGCAGCAGATGAAAGGACATTTCCTCCTCTCCGCTATCAGGAACGAGCATTCAGAAGACTTTCCGATGGTCAAAGAAACCTATAGAGAGATTATGGAGGATGCGATGGACATCAAACATACGGAAGAAGTTGTCGGTAAGATCGATGATGGGGAGATAAGCTTTGAGGTAATCGACTCCGACATTCCTTCGCCGTTTTCACACAACCTCCTGCTCCAGGGTTCAACTGACGTGGTTAAGATGGAGGATAAGAAGGAGCGGTTGCAGAACCTGCACGAACAGGTGATGGAAAGGATAGAGGAAAAGTAACGCTGGACTGGTAAAACTTGTTTATAACCCCCTGCTCAATTATTAGTTGATGGCAGTACCAGGACAGCAATTCTTGAGCAATTACTTTCTTCAGCCCGAAGGGTTCCTGGCAGCTCTGGCACTAATACCACTGATAATCTTCTATCTGGTGAAGAAGAAACCAGATGAGGAGGT
Source organism: Candidatus Nanohaloarchaea archaeon (assembly GCA_041639695.1). Taxonomy (GTDB): domain Archaea; phylum Nanohalarchaeota; class Nanosalinia; order Nanosalinales; family Nanosalinaceae; genus PL-Br10-U2g16. The sequence continues at coordinate 4,217 of JBEQBQ010000002.1, read as the reverse complement.
AATGCCGTCAATAATGTTCTTCATGAAGGACAGAAAGTCAGGAAAAGCAAGAACAGCTCTCAGAACATTCCTCAGAAACCTCCTGCTGCTCTTTCACATACTTTTAATTTTGGGGATGGCTGCAGCGATCGCAGACCCATTTTTGAACGCCCCAGCGAATTCTGACAGAGCTGTTATAGTGTTTGACAGTTCAGCCAGCATGGAAGACGATTTAGAAGCTGCGAAGAGCTTTGCCAAATCGAACCTAGGGCCTAAAAACACTTTGATCAAGGTAGCAGAATCAGCCGACATACCTTTAGAAAAAGCTCCAAGCTCCAGCACAAGTTCTGAAATAGATCAGATAAGTTCTGGAGATACTGAAACAGATATTGCCAACGCCCTCGAAATAGCTTCAAGATATGCCGGCCCTATAATAGTCGCAAGCGATCTCGATCAGACTGTGAACAGTCAGGATGCTTCGGAAGTAGTTGAGCAGCTAAGAGATAGCGGAAGAACCGTGAAAGTATTTGAAGCCAGCGATTCAAACTCGTGGGGCATCACAGGAATCGAGGACAACGGGAAAAACGTTTCAATTGACGTCAAAAACTTTGAGAACTCGACAAGAGAGCTGCCAGTAGAAAGCGATAATATTACGAAAGAGGTTAGGATAGAGCCGGGAGCTGTAGGCACAGTGAATTTTGAGCTGAAACAAGGCAAAAACAGATTTTCTCTTCCCGGAGATGATCTTGAAGCGGATAACAAGGCCTTTTTCTTCTACCCCAGCCAGGAGAACTACCAGGTTACCCTGATTTCGGATGAGGAGAATCCTTACATGAGAAAGACCTTCGATCTAATCAAATTCACGGATTTTGAAAGGCTGCAGCCTCCGATCGAGCAAGAACTGAACTCCGACGTCTATATTCTCGGCGACTCAAATAACATATTATCTGAAACAGTTTCGGAGATAGAATCACAGACTAAGAACGGAAAAGCCATGATTAGTTATGCGGAAACCGGCCTGAAACTAGGTATTGAATCGCTTCCAATTGAAAAAACAGGCGAATCAAGAGATATAGCAGTTGAGATACGGAGACCTAGACGAATAGATATAGGCGAGACCAGTGTAATCAAGGTGAACCGGACAAGAGGAGAAAGTTTAACAGCGAGTTCAAATGCTCTCGTCCGTGCCAGCCTAGGAGAAGGCGAAATCCTAGTTTACAACATAGATGATGACGACTTCAACAAGGACTTTCTTTACCCGGTTTTCTGGAAGCAGATTACCCGAGAACTTGTTGACCGGCCTTCTACCAGCCAGCTTAATCTTGAAACAGGCGAACAACTTGAGGTTAATGGAGAACTGCAGGACTTAAACGAGGCAGGCTTCTACAATAGCTCAGGAAAGACTTATGCCGCTAACCTTGAAAGTGAGGACGAATCATCAGAAGAAACAGTTCGCACAACCACTAAAAGTAATATTGATGAAGGAACTGAACAAAGAAATATTCAAAACCTTGTAGCAACGCTTTTGGCCTTGTTAGTCGTTTTGGAAATGGCATATCTTTACCGAATAGGTGAGCTAGAATGGTAGGAATTCAAAACCCGCTATTCCTTGTTTTAGGAGTTTTAGCGGTTCCCGCATTAATTACCACCATAAGAGCTAAGGGCCGATTCAAGAAAATAGTCGGCATCACGAAAACACTCACCATTCTCTTACTGGCTGTTGCAGCAGCCTCCCCGTTTGTTACTGGCGAAGAAGAGCTTTCCAAACAGCCACAGCTGACCATACTCGAGGACGGTTCAACTTCTATGTCGGTAATGGATGAGGCAAACCTGAGCTTCGAGGAAGTGAAAGTAAACAGAAAAGTCATCGCTTCAGGCAACAACTCTGACCTGAAAAGCGGTTTAAGCCGTAATATAGGTGAGAATCAGGCTTACCTTCTTGTCAGCGACCTCCAATCTTCCTCACCACTTCAAGATATTGCTGGAAAAATACGGCAGCGAAACGCCAGTCTAAACCTGCTTAAGACAGACACAGAAGACGAATCCGCTGTATCAGTTAAAGGCCCTAGCTCTACCGTGCCGGGAGCCGAAAACAGTTTTACCGTAGAAGTCAGTTCGACCTCTAACCCTCAGAGACCGGAAGTGCTTGTGGACGGGAAGAAGACTGATCTAGAAAAGGTAAAGAATGGTTCATGGAGGTTTACGAAGAGTTTTGATGAGAAAGGTTCACACAGAATTAAGGCTTCAATCAGCGTTGACGACGAGTTCAGTTCGAACAACGTTTTCTACAAGACGGTTAAAGTGGTTGAGAAACCTAAGGTAATGGTTCTGGGCGATGAAGGCTCTATGTCCGATGAACTTGATAGATTTTACGAGCTCGAGTACCGTTCAAGCATACCTGAAGACATGGAAGAATACTATGCGGTTATCGCAAAGAGACAGTTTGATGAATCCAAGCTAAACAGTTACCTAGCAGAAGGAAACGGCCTAGTATATACAGGAGCCTACGAAGAACAAAACTCTGTGCTGCCTGCAAGGTACTCTGAGGAAGCCAAGGAGTCAGAAGGCTCAAAGATAATGATCGTTTTTGATATATCCCATACTTCTTCAGACTGTTCTGGCGCGATCTGCGGTTCCCAATACGCACAGAGACAGGGCGACCTTGGTTCAGGCGTTGAGGTAAGCTCACAGAACTCGACGCAGAAAGCGCTTAGAATCGCCTATTCTCTAATTCACCGCCCTCCAGTCGGGCTTCCATCAAACAACAAGGTCGGAGCGGTAGCTTACAAAGGTAACTTTGATGGTCCGCAGCTGGTGAAGTTCAGTCGGCCTAAAGCACTTGACTCCTCCCACCGTTCAAACCTGAAGAGACAGCTTGAATCAGACTACTCGATCCGCGGCTGGGCTCCTCACCACTATGGCTTAAAATACGCAGATAGGGTTATGGACGGAGAAGGAAACATAATCTGGATCACTCCAGGAGAGCTAAGTCCCAAGGAAAGGAACGAGGGCGTGCCAGGCAAGACAAGAAGAGCTGTACAAAATCTGGATTCCCGGCTGATAATTATCGGCACAGGAAACCCTAACGATGACTTCTTAGAGAGTCTTACAAGGTCTGGAGACCAGTACATGCCGTTTAACGCAGAAAACAATAACCGGCTAACTACACGTTTCAAAGCTGGCGGAGCCTCCAAGGAAGCCGAAAGCATAGTGATTACTGATCCAAACCATATGATTACCGAAGGCCTTAACCCTAAAGGCACGATTACAGGATTTGATCCGGTGAAACCTAAGAACGGGGCGGACTTGCTTGCGACCTCGAGCTCAGGAAGCCCGGTATTAACGTCTTGGAGGTACGGCCTGGGACGTGTCGCAGGTTTCTCGGCAGGAGGCAGCGATCTTTCCAGAATGCTTAACTCAGATCCTTTAATGGTAACTAGATCGGTTAGCTGGGCGGTAGGACAGCCACAGAGAAAGCAGAACAAATGGATCAAAGTTGAAGATTCGTTTAAAGATGAAAAAGTGGAGATCAAGACATCATACGACGTAGAGGGTCTGAAAAGGCAGGGAGAAGAACTTTACTCTGCCGAAGTCGAACCTGAGACCACAGGATTCCACAGCTTCCAAGAAGAAATGTACGCCTACAACTATAATCCCGAGATCAAAAAGGTAGGACTGAACAAGGATAACCTTGATGTGGTTCAGAATACTGGAGGAAACGTTTATACACCCGACGAGAAACAGTCTATAATAGAGGACCTGAGGAGCTTCTCCGACAGGAAGGTGCAGAAGCAGAAAAATCTTGGCGACTACTTCCTTCTTGCGGCACTCCTGGTCTTCCTTTCAGAAGTAGGTTACAGAAAGAGGAGCGGTAGAAAATGAGCGACACGATGCTAAAAAGACGTTTGAATCCTTTCCTAGTTGCTTCAACAGTCCTAATACTGGCTCTGCTCGCAGGGCTATCCGTGCTTTGGCAGGGCCAACTGAGCGATATTCTTTCCGAGAAACAAGGCCTAGACCAGCAACTTCAGGAGAAGAAGCAAGAAGTAAAACAGTTGAGGGCTGAAAACCAGAACCTCACTCAGGAACTCTCAGAAAAACGGGAGGACGTAAACACGTATGTCTCAGAAACGAAGAATCTACGTTCCCGGGTAGAGAGTCTCGAATCTGAAGTCTCCGATCTCGAATCAGAGAACTCCCGGTTGGATACCGAAGTATCAAAACTAGAAGGAAATCTT
>JBEQBQ010000001.1:0-95633 GCA_041639695.1 Candidatus Nanohaloarchaea archaeon | reverse complement strand
CAGGAAAAAGCCCGAGAATGGTCAAAAAAGATAGAAGAAGGTGAAGACGAGGCTTTCTCGATCTGGGAAAAGTTTAGAGAAGCCACGATCGAGTACAACGAGAAGGAATACGAAAGAATGAATATCAGCTTCGATCGTTGGACCGGAGAATCTAAAGTTGCGGAAAGAGCTGAAGAGATAATTCAGGAAGGCCTTGAGAAAGGTATCTTCAAGGAAGACGAAGACGGAAGTGTCTACGTCGAGTTCGAATCAGACCTGCCTTCGACAGTTGTGAAGAGGAGCGACGGATCAACCCTTTACATTTCAAGAGACATAGCGAACATCGAGAAACGTGAAAAAGAGGGGTTCGACCAGAACCTCTACATCGTTGCCTCAGAACAGGATCTGCACTTCCAGCAGTTGTTTGAAACAGCAGAAATGTTCAGCTTTACGGAAATGGAGAATCAGCATATCTCATACGGAATGCTTCATTTAGAGGAAGGCTCGATGTCCTCGAGCAAGGGCAACATAATTGAGCTCTCCGAGGTAATGGACAAGGCCGAAAAAGAAGCCGAAAAACGTATAGAGGATAAAGATATTGATAACGCGGAGAAAGTCGGTCTCGGCGCTATTCGTTACGCCAACCTTTCTGTTTCAAGACAGAAAGATATCGAGTTTGACTGGGAATCTGTTCTTTCGTTCGAAGGTGACTCAGGGCCTTACCTACAGTACTCGAACGTACGCGCAAAAAGTATTTTGAAGAAGACCGAAAAAGGAGGTGAGTTAAGCGGCAAATTTACGGAAGAAGAGTACCGCTTATTGAAGAACTTGGCCGAGTTCCCCGAAAAGGTGGAAGCGGCCGCAGAAAAACGAGATCCTGCGAAGGTCGCCAACTACCTTTCGACTCTGTCCGAAGAGTTCAACAGCTTCTACCATGACTGTCCGGTCCTGGGCGAGGACGAGAAAACAACTAAGAGACGTCTAAGAGTAGTTGAACTTTTCGTGGATGTAACTGACCAGGGACTCGAGCTGCTTGGTATCGAGCCCCTCGAGGAGATGTAGAGATTTGGCAACCATTATTAACAGCCCTCCTTAATTTCAACTAGAGATGTCACTGGTCGACTCAATCAGGGAAGCTTTCTCGGACGATGAGGATACGCGAGATTTAGCGTTCGAGAACACAGGAGAGCGGATAGACTTTACTTTAAGCGACCAGAAAGACGTAAAGATTACATCCAATATCGAAAAGATGGCAGATGTCGATGTAAAATACCCTCTGATTAAACCTTTTGCATACGCACACATCAAGTGGGACAAAGACCAAAAAGAACTGATCTATAGAATTATAGAACCCGAACTGGAGGAAGCGGACGAAGAAGCACTTAACAAGATCAAAGATAACCTCTCCGAGAAAATTGATGTCTCACTAAGCTCTCTGGATGGCCGAGAAAAGATTATCGACTATCTTCAGGACAAGATCAACGAACTTCTGTTAGAATTAGGTATCAGTCTATCGGAGGAACAGCACGATAAAATACTCTACTATATTTACAGAGACTTTGTCGGACTTGGAAAGGTCGAACCTTTCATGCACGACCCATATATTGAAGACCTGGGTTGTGACGGCACAAACACCCCTATATTCGCTGTTCACAGCGAATTTGGGTCGGTCAAATCAGATATTGTTTTTGAAGACGGAGATAAACTCGAAAACCTTGTAATTAAACTTGCGGAACGTTGCGGACGTTATGTTTCATATGCCAATCCGTTGCTTGACGGAGCTTTACCTGATGGTTCGCGTGTAAACGCATCGCTGACGGAAGATGTTACAGCGCACGGACCTACATTCTCGATCAGAAAGTTCCAAGATACACCTTTCTCCGCGATCGATATAATGGATTTAGGTACTGCGAACGCCGAACTAATGGCATACATGTGGATATGTCAGCAGTACAACCAGTCAATACTTGTATGCGGAGGAACAGCTACAGGAAAAACATCATTTTTGAACTCTATAGTTTCCTTCATTCCTCCAGAGGACAAAATTGTTTCTATTGAGGACACTCGTGAGCTTCAGCTACCTCACGAGAACTGGATCCCTTCAGTTACAAGAGAGATGTTTGGTACTTCAAGCCAGGGCGACGTAGACATGGATCAGCTGCTAAAAGAGTCTTTCAGGCAGAACCCGGACTACGTTGTAGTCGGTGAGGTCCGTGGTGAAGAGGCATCCGTGCTTTTCCAGGGTATGTCCTCCGGACACCCTTCAATCGGTACTATGCACGCATCCTCACCAAACGCAGTTGTGAAAAGGCTTATTACGCCTCCAATCTCGCTTTCCCCCGCCCTAATTGAGGCGATCGATGTCATGGTTATCATGACACACGCTAAAGGCGTAGAGAAATCTGCAAGAAGGGCTAAAGGCATTCACGAACTCCAGAAGGTTGTCGGCGAATCAGCTTCTGCGAGAACCAACGAAGCGTTTTCATGGACAGCGATCGATGACAGCTTTAACCAGAGAGGCGAACCTTATCTGTTTGACCAGATCTCGAAAGACTTCGGTGTATCGAAACAGAAGCTTAACACCGAGATGGAACGTAGGACAAAGGTACTCGAATGGCTTCAGGACAAAGGCGTGAAAGACTTCCATACAGTCTCAGACGTAATTGCAGAATACTATAAGAACAAAGACGAGATCTTGAAGATGGTTAACTCGGAGGAAGACGAGTACAAACTTGATGATATTATTGAGGCCGAGGAAAAAGTGGATCTGTCGAGAGACCGGAAAGGTCTTGACGACGCCATAGAAAAGGATAACAAGCAGAAGGATAACTTGAAGGAGGATTTCGAGTCTGAGGTCGAGGACGAAAACTCAGGTTCCAAGGCCGATCAAGAAAAACCGGCATCTGAAGATAAGCCTGAAGAAAAAAATGAGAGAGAAATAGATTCTAAAACACCTATAGATCACAAGAAAAGATCGGAAAAAAATCCTGTAGAGGATTTAGAGAGAAAGCTTAAAGCGGAGAGGGAGAAGATAAACGAAATCCGTTTCGACGATGAAACAGAGGAAAACCCATTTAAGGGAGAGAAAAAACAGGACGAAAACCCATTCGAGGCTTAAATAATGCGAAAGATCCAATCCGGAATACATAATCTAGATAGGCTTCTGGGAGGAGGTATACCCGAAGGCCAGATGATTTTGATTAAGGGTGAGCCTGGTGCGGGAAAGTCTAACATGGGGCTTGAATTCCTTTACCGGGGTGCAGTAGACGGTCAGAACGGTCTTTTCGTTTCTTTCCAGGAGACCGAAGACGATATACTTAGAGCAAACACTTTTGACTGGCGTTTCGACCAGCAGGTTGAAGACGGCAGTATTAACATCAGGAAAATGGATCCTTACAGGAGCGAACAAGTCCCGGACATGGTGAGAGGTAGCGTCAAAGAAAACAACGCTTCACGCGTAGTAATAGACCCTATCACGGACTTAGATCTTTATATTGATTCGAGGAAGGACGTTAGGAAAAACCTTCTATCTCTCAAAAAAGAGTTGAGAAACCTCAACGCCACCACCTTCTTGGTTGCGGAGAAAGGTGAAGCCACAGAGATTGAGGAAGAGATAGCTGACGGAATTATCGAGATGGAGGTTAATAGAAACCAGGGCAAGATAGAAAGACAGATATTTGTCAAGAAGCTTCGTGGATCCGACTACAGCCACGGAGTCCATAAATACGTCTTCAAAAACGATGGAATTAAGGTTCAATGAGCCAAGACCCGTTTGAGTCCAAGTTTCTGGACAGGCTGAAGCAGGCCTCCAAGACAGACAACATCAACGCTGCAGCTAATGCTTTATTCGGCCCCACCGTTGACAAGTACTCCGATAGCTTCCAAGACGTAAAGCAGGACCTGAAAGAAGCCGATATGGATGTCCTATTCAGGACTTACATGTCTAAGGCATTTCTTTTCAGCTGTTTCGCGGCGATTATCGGGCTGCTAGGCGGAATAGTTTTCTCAGTTTCAAGCGGTTTCGGACTGTTAAACGCGATGAGATTTGTGGTAGGAGTTCCCTTCGCACTTGCACTAGCGATCTTCGGCTTCATGTACATCTATCCTTCGCAGAAAGCTAAATCAAGGAAACAAGACATCGATGACAACCTTCCTTTCGCATTAAACCACTTGGGCGCGATTGCGACATCCGGAATCCCTCCAAAGTCGATGTTTGAATTATTAACCACTTTTGACGAGTACGGAGGTATCTCAGACGAGGCGGAAGAGATTTCAAGACGTGTGAACGTATTCGGAGAGGATCTCACCACTGCTTTGAAAGAAGTTGCCGAAAAATCACCTTCCGAAGACTGGAGCGAAGTACTCTACGGCATAATTTCAACTGTAGAAACTGGGGGTGATCTCGAGTCGTACATTAATGAGAAAGCGGACGAGGCGCTTTTCGACTACAACATGGAAAGGGAGAAGGAGATCGAAAAACTATCGACCTACGCATCTTTCTACACAGCAATCCTGATCGCGGCACCTGTCTTCCTCGTGGTTGTACTGGCGGTTATGAACCTTCTTGGCGGCTCAATTGGAGGTTTTGCTATTAGAGACCTGATGTGGCTTGGCGTACACATAATAATTCCGGCAATAAACTCTCTATTCGTAGCATTCCTCGCATTAACGGTGGACTAAAATGGACAAGCAAAGAATGAAGCTGAAGGCAAAGAACTTCTGGAGGAAGAATGAAAGACTTATTGTCTTGATCTCAGTAGCTTTCATAGTTGGAGCTTCCTTGATGCTGTTCAACTTCCACCAGAGCGAGCAGAACATGGTCAAATTCCAGCTGGAGGAGCCTATAACCATCGATAACGAACAGGATGCCAGTTTCAATTTCACGATAAATCAGCCTTCTCTCGCAAAAGGCACGACCATTTCACTTACGTTCAGGAACATTTCTTCAGGCAACGGAGTTGATGTTTACCTTAACGGCGAGAGTCTGGATAGCGTGGACTCTAATACTGCCCTCATAAAACCTAGTGCAGAAAGGATACAGGTAAACAACACCGTAAGAATCACAAGACCTAGTATTGGATTCCAGTCTCAGGCGCTTGTGGACGCCGAAGTTACCTCACAGACCAACTTCCAGCAGCTAATGTTCGTACTGTTCAACATTTTCTCGCTGCTTTTGATGGCGGCACCGATCATGTATGTCAAGTACGAGCAGTACGTAGCTAGGAAAAAGATGGAAGAAAAGTTCCCGGAGCTCTTGAGAGATGTTGTTGAAGGTACAAGAGCCGGAATGTCTCTCCCCCAAGCAATCCAGAACACCGAGACAGGAAGCTATGGACCTTTAGACGAAAAAATAGAGAAGATGAACGCCCAGCTCGACTGGGGAGTGCCTTTCGAAGATGTTCTACAAAACTTTGCAGAGGAAACACAATCAGACGTTGTAAGAAGATCAGTCGACACAATCATACAGGCTTACAGCTCCGGAGGAAATATTCAGGACGTGCTGGAATCCGTAGGCGACAATATTAGAACGATTAAACAGTTGAAGGAGGAAAGAGAATCCCAGCTTTACGGCGAGATGGTTACCGGATACATCGTCTTCTTTATCTTTATCGGAATTCTTGTCGCACTTACAAACTATCTTTTGCCTAATCTTGCTGACGCACAGCAATCATTAGGAGGTTCAGGCGGATTCTCCGTTCTTGGAAATGGTGGTGGCGGCGCAAGCCTCCAACAAAACATAACACTTTACAACTCATGGTTCTCTAGACTTGTCTACTTCCAGGCTCTCTTCTCAGGACTTATAATCGGTAAACTGGCAGAAGGAGAGCTTAAAGCAGGATTTAAACACATGGCCGTTCTTTTCGCGATAGGATACCTGGCGACAACATTCTTCCTATAATCAAAAACAATTTTCTGGAGGCTTTAAATAGCGGCAGAACGGATTCTAAATGTATGAGAAAGGGAATCTCTCCTATTGTTGCCTCCGTACTTTTACTTGCGGTGACGATGTCAACGGTCGTAATATTTTCGTCATGGGCTCCTAACCTTGCGGAAGATGTGACCGATAGAACGACTAACCAGACTCTAAACACGCTTAACTGCGACAAAGCTTCTATAAATACCGTATCGGCTTACTACAACTCGTCAAGCACTAATTTAACTGTTACAGCTAGAAACACAGGAAACGTACCTCTAGAGAAAGTTGTAGTTGCTGCATTCGACTCAAACAACGTTATACTAAAACAGGGAGAGAATTTAAACCTTTCAAACGGCGAAGTGAACGATACAAGGCTTGAAAGCCTAAGCGACAAACCCTCATACGTTAAAACATTTTCAACAAGATGCACTTCAGCAACGGACAGGCTGGACGACATAACTCGGTAGGAATATCGGCACTAGTTTCCTCTGTCCTGCTTCTGGCAGTAGCTGTTTCAATAGCCGGAATCTACTCCTCTTGGGCTCCAGAAATATCAGAAGACGCCACCCAAGAAGCCGTAGACCAAGCTAACAATCAGATTACATGTCGAAACGCCGGCTTTAACATAAGATCGGTTAGCTACGATATTACAGGTAACGTAGCCGAAGTTGAAATCGTTAACACCGGTACAATCAGCCTCTACAACGATCTAACGGTTGTGGCCCTTAACAGATCGGAAGTTACAGGACAGAAAACTCTGAAAGAACTGGAGGTCCGGGATGAACTAGTAACAGAGCTTCGTTCCGAGAAAATACCTGATACGATAATTGTATCGAGTTCGGAATGCCCTGAAAAAGAAGTTAGTACCGACTCTATAGATGTTAGCAAGTAAAAAATTTCAAGAGTACATACCTATGTAGTATTCATTCTCTGAAGCATAATCGTTTAATGTGTAGAGTTTCATTCCATCTTCGCCGACAGCTAGACGGTTAAGATCGGTTTCGGTGAAGGATCCATATTCAGTAGTTACTTCTGTTGTAGATTCTAGAGACGCAGTGCTTATATCGTAGGGAGTAGAAAGATTATACTCTGCTATAACCGCGCTCGTTGGCGATGTACTGCTGGTATTCAAAATAACGGTTTCCCCATTATTAGTTATTGAAACTCCTTTAACCGCATTATTTATATCATCTTCATAGTTATATGAACCTGAGGAACTTGGATTAGTACCTGTTGAAGAGTTTATACTGAGGTCATACTGGAAAATCTTATTTGTATCTCGTGTAACCGTTAACATGCCAGTGTTTCCATCACTATCCTGAAAGATGTCACAACCTCTAGTGTTGCCGTATGCGTAGTTAGTGCTATAATAGGATACAGAGCCCGTACTGATGTCATATTTCGTATCGACATTAATTACTGCTTCTTCTTGTGAACCTATAGCTACCAGATTCTCCCCGTTTGGACCCCAGGAGATGGAGAAGAGATATTCTGTATCGCCTATATAGATTTCAGACTCGAAACTGGTTGAAATAAAACTACCTGATGAAAGACTGAACTGCATTACCCTATTGCTACCTCCTGCCCATATCCTCCCTGCCGTCTTACCTTTGACTTCTATACCCCCTCTTGCACCTGAAGCATTACCACTTATATTAGAATAATCATCTAGAGAGATTCCAGAAGAGCTAAAATCGGCGGTAAAGACGACTGTTCCATCTATAGTAACCTCTTGGACCGTTATTCCATCTATAGTTATACTCTTAACCTTGGAACCATCTATGTTGATTGTCATCTTAGGTCTTGAAGTTTATGACTCCGCTGCCATCCGTCCCATCCTTTTGAACGTCATAACCATCTATCTGGTCCGCTTCAAGTGAGGAACCGGAGCCATCGTTCCCGGCGTGCCAAACAGTACTGCCGTTTACCTCAAGATTTGTTTTTACATCCACCGAACCTCCAGGATTAAACACGACCCAGTTACTGTTGTTCACAGCATCCTCTATATTAGCATGACCGGATCCTGCCGACCACTCAAAACGCGCTTTGCTCTCACCATTACCTATAAGTTCGATACCTGCATGACCCGTAGAATCCGTTGTATTAGCCTCGAAAAATGTCTGCTCTCCATCTAACCTGACACTGGAAAGTATGCCTGTATCCGTATAAAAATTGCCGTTGGTTCCTGCCGTCAACTGACCATCGACCTGTAAATCGGCGTTATTTGTTTTCACAGGACCGCCGGGCTCCACATCAAAGTACTTGTTTCCGTTCGAATAGACCTCCAAGGCATCACTGGATCTGATGTTAAAGGCTGATGCAGCTGGAAGAGATAGAACACCGAAACCTAAAGCACCCGCCCCGATTTTCCTCAAGAAACCTCTTCTAGAGACCTCTTCACTCCTTTCATCTCCAGTTTTTTTATTCGAGGAGACCCTCTCTTCGACCTTTCTCTCTATTATCTCCTCAAGCCTCTTGGCCTTATCTTCATCTTCAACTATATCCTCAATCTCAGTCATTTTATTCACCTAGCACTGATCTCCTATACATACTTCCGTGTCCGATGTCAGGTTCCCGCCACTCAGGTTCAGGTTATTGCCTCCGGTATTCACGTCTTGCTCTATATCAATCCTGTTCTCTACACCGTTCCAAAGAAGCATATCTGCGTTCCCAGGAGTCTGTATCACGTTTCCGGAGAAGACGAGCCCGGAGTACAGGTCGACTTCTGTCACGTTGAATATGTTCATCCTTGACATGTTAAGATTTACGTCCACAGGAGTTATCTGCGAAAACGGGTGTCGGGGTTCACTAGCTGGCGCTACGGCAGCTGCCACCGAAAGCAGGAGGAGTGTGGTCAGAATGATTTTCTTCAGCATAATTGTAAATACTCACGATTCGTTAAAAACAGTTCGCAGTTCAGTTATTCTCAGTCTCACTCTTCAAACCCAGAGTGCCATAACTTTCTGTATAGATCCTAACCTGATCAAGATCAGCATCACTAGTCGGAACAAAGTTTAACGCCCCAATACCGTTGGGCGTCTTCGTTCTCATGAAATCCCTCTGGACATCCTGCAGATCGAAAACCGGGACCTTAACGTTCCCCGATGGCGTGTTTAACATGGTCTCCGCCAGCGCTGTCGAGATGTTCGGGTGGATGTTGTCGTGGTACCAGTAACTGTTGATCGAGCCGTTTCTAGGCTGTTCAACAACGTCCCGTGTCTTCAACTCGAAACGTGTAGCTTTAGGAAGTCCGTTGATCACTCCGGACTCAGAGTTTGAGGGTTCATTATGATCTCTGGTCCAGCTCACGCTCCCTGTCTGTCGGTAAAGGATCTCGTACCTGTCCTCGAAGCTTGCATTATCAGTCCAGCCCAGCTCCAAACTATCAGTTCCCGTTGATCTCGAAACCAGGTTTGTAGGTGCAGAAGGTTTCGTGTACTCGTGTAGGATATCCGAGACAACCACTCTATCAACAGCCAGATAATCTCCTCCACCGCCATAACCCAGTAAACGTAGGTCAACGTTACTAGAAATCAGAGAGGAAGGTACTATAACTGATACTTCAAACCACCCTTGTTTATTATACTCTGGGCCGAAAGTTCTGAGGTTATTCCAACTCGAGCCATCATACCACTGTATTTTGGTAGTTTCGGAAGCCGAATCCAGAGAGCCCGCAGCCACTACGGCTTTTACAATAATATCTGTATCTGAAGGATAGCTATTGGGCTCTTTATCCCAACTATTCAGTATCTTAATCCAATCACCTCCATCTAACCGGACATAGTATGTTCCCTGATCGGCACCTGAGATTCCCAGATCCCCATTACTTCCGGACCGGATACCGCTCTGCGCATCATTCAAGCTTGTGCCTCCCCAATTTGAGAGATCGCCGGATTCAAAATCATCTTCAAAATAAATATTGCCTTCATTACCGTAGTCAGCGTACACATAAGGAGATTCCCAAAGGGTACTGTTTCCATCTCCATCCGTGTCCTGATATAAGTAGTGTGCTATTCTGAACTGGTAGCGGGCATCTACCTGCATGAAACCGTCAGAAGACACGCTATAGGTCTTAGTCCTTCGGGTTCCTTTAGATGACGCCGATATTGTTTCAACGTTAGACCAGCCACTGTAACCTGAACCAGTATCTTTACGGTACTCAATATCCGTTCTTGCATTACTCCCTATATCAGTATTCGACGTCCAAGAGATCTCGACAGTGTTAGCATCCGGTCTACTAATCGAGGGTTTCTTCGGAGCAGTAGGAGTGGTGTAAACTGTTCCCGAGTAAGTCCAGCCAGAGTTCCCGGCCGAGTTCTCCGCACGGACACGGAAACGAAAACTGGAGTCAATACCAACCTGAGAATCATACGAATTATCGGAGTTTGGGCCATAGGTGGCACTAGCAGTACCCGAACCAGGCGTTGTCGGACCGCCGGAAGGGCCTGTATACGAGTTACTATCCCGGGAGATATGAACTTTGTAGTTTCCTTCCTCCCCTCCCCAATCAGATGGAGGATCCCATGATAAACTTATCTTATCGTTCGAATCAACTTTAGCTGATACATTCTGCGGAGAGGACGGTGAAGAGGTTCCCCCATCTGCATACAGGGAATCCCACCACATGTAGCAGTTATCCGAAGTATCCCAGCTCCCGCTCTTAAAATTATGCATAACTAGGCCTTTTACATCGATTCCATACTTAAGAGAGAATGTTTTAGTGGTTGAACTACCATATGGGCCTTCATATGTGACGGTAAATTCGTCATTAGACCAGTCAAAAGTGACTTTTACCCTTACCCAAACGTCATAATCGCTGTAACTGTTTATTTTGCTAACACCTGAAGAATGCGATACTTTCCAAGCCGCGTTGTCAGTAGCAAAACCGCACTCATAATTCCCGTTAGAATTTATGAGGCGTAGTCCTCCTCCGTAAGAGTCATAGTCCTCCTGATAGTAAAATTCTATCTCTTTTACCTTCCTGCCCTCACCATCCCACGGCTCCCATGTGGCAAACCCAGCCGGATCGTGCGGCAGGTCATCACTTACACCGCCCGAATATGAACCTGATTGTGCGCGTTGACCGACCTGATCGTCAAAAGCACTGTTGTTAATCGTAAACGTTCCCTCTGTTTTATCGTCAAAATTGTAAGTCTTAGGCATCTAGAGTTTACCTTAATGTTTCAGGAAAGATCTTTTCTGAACCAGATTTTCCCATTTTCAGGTTTTGAAGGATCATCTGTTCTTTCCTCAACCTCCCTTGAATCTTGAGAGGATTCCGAAAATTCTGACATCACTACTGATGAAACGGGTAGAGAGGAGAAAAGAAAGGCTACCGCAGGCAGGCTAACAGCTACCTTCTTCAGAAACTCCCTTCTCGATTCTTCAACCATCATTATCAGTCCGCGTTGGTGCAGTAGACCATCTGACCTACCTGTGTGGGAGGGTTTGAAGCACAGTCTCTCTTGTCCATAGTTGCGTTTTTGATCTCGTTTCCGTTCATATCAAGGTCTCCGGTCATGTTGTCGCCTGTCTCGTTTACCCAGTTATCGGAGACTGAAAGGTCGGATGAGGATTTACAACTTCCGTCACCCATAACGAGTTCAGTTGGAGTACAGGTCGAGATACCGCCGATATTGATTAACCGGTTTCCTTCAAGACTAAGGTTGCCGTTCTTCACCTCAAGCTGGGTGTTGACAAGATCCCAGCCTAAAAGATCTTGGCCGCCAGGCGCGCTTATCCAGTTCCCGGAGAAAGTTAAGCCAGAATAAAGATCTAGTTCAGTAACGTTGAAGATATCCATCCTCGACATGTTCAGATCTACATCGATAGGATTTATCTCCGAAAGGTTATGGCTTTGCTCAGGCTGGGGGGCCGTAGCCAAAGAGATAATTGAACCGATCAAGACCAGTACTAGAACGATTTTGTCTTTCATACCACTTTGTTTCTTTCTTATTGTTTAAACAGTTGATGAAAAATGCAACCGTTAAAACTCAGAGAACCGAACTAGAATACGTGAAAGTCAAAATCTTCATCAGCCTGATAATTCTTTTTGGAGGTCTGGCATCTGCAGAACCATCTTTCTCGATCAAGCAGAGCTGTAGTTCTCAGGAAGTCAACCTGTTCTCCCTGACCGACAGAAAAGGCGGTAATATCGCTGAAGCAGGCCATTTCAAGTATCAGATGTGTGGCGAAGGTGTTTCAACCGCACAAATAAGAGATAGCTGTAAAACAGGGGAGAGCTCCGTTATATCGATGTTCCAGAGGAACGATTCTCATGCTTCAACTTTCAGCGAGTACCGTTGGAATGTCTGTGTCGATGGATTCGAAACCTCTGTTAACCAGAGCTGCGATACTCCGATCTTTTCGCTGCACTCTAAATCTGACTCACACGTAGCTGAACCGGGCCACTTCAAGTATCAGGTGTGTCAGGAGACTGAAAAAGTCGACAATATTTCTCTTGAACTCAGTACTGATGCCGGAGATGTTTATGTTGACGGCGAGCAGTCCTCCGGAGGAATATTCAACACTTTAGAGCTTTCAAATCCTTATATTGCGACCGAGGAGGGTCTGGGACTCGTCAGTTACGGCGAACTTAAACAGATAAGATACGTTTCCGGAGAACCGGATAGCTTGGAAATGGTTCAGACAAGCGGTAGCTTCCTAGTCCCTAACACAAAAAGCTATTCGGAGATAGAGGACGAGGTAAACAGGATAAACAGCCGGAGTTTTCTTGAATTAGAAGAGGCCAGCTTCGGTTTCAGCATTCCGAAAAACCCGCTGATAAACGTAGGCTACGAACCGGCATACAGCGTAAAAGGATTTAGTGACAGGCTGTCCGGAGATATAGGGCTTTACGTCAGGAAGCTTTACTCGAACAGCTCGAAGATAAGAATCGGAACCCGTTGAATAATAAATAAGTCCGGGAGTAAATTTTGGTATGGCCGAGGAAGAGAACTTCTGGATAATCGAGCTCTACAACGATGATACCGCAAATGTTTCGATTATGAGCAAAGAGGAGGCGGAAGCCACAGCCAAGATCAACGATGATTTCGAGGAATGGCAGAAAGCACCCTGTTCAGAGTTCGATGAAGATGACATGATTGAGAGAGCTGAAGAACACGGCTTTGAACACGACCCGTGGTAAATTAAATTATCTGTTTCTTGTAATCGGAGTCAAGAGAGTCTATTCTATCAAGTAAATCTTGATCCAGCTCACGGAAGGCTTGCTCGTCCCCCGATAGGTAGAGCCGTATATCTGCTTCTATAGTGGAAGGTTCAAACTCTACCAGTATATTTCCGGAGGGTCTGAAAGGATGTAGAAGTTCTCTGAAACCGGTTTCGTATTCGAAAAGTCCTAGTTTGCCTTCAGGCAAAACATATTCTGCGCCGGGCTGCCGTCCGGAGACAATTTCTCTGCCCCTCGAAGAATTAACTGTTTCAAAATCATAGTTCTCGGAAAGAGAACGAAAGTAATCTAATTTGATTGGCCGATCCCGGATTTGAACCGGGGACAACTGCATCTTCAGTGCAGCGCTCTCCCAGGCTGAGCTAATCGGCCTCTAAAGTGATTAAATTGCTTCAATTTTGATTTTAGGTTCGTTAAATCTTTTTCAACGACCTAATCTCAGCACTAAATCACCATTCGAACATGAGCTTTAAGAAATAAAACGTCAACCCTGCCAGATTTTTGAAGATACTGTAACCAGTTTTCAACTATGACGGAAGAAACACGTGACCACGTTTTACCGGGAACCAAAGAGAACCACGAAGGGGAGAGAACTGAAGGATACGACTTTCGCGGAGATTTTAACCTCGGGGAGATGCTTGAAAAATACGAGACAACAGGCTTCCAAGCCACACACCTGAAGGAAGCCATAGAGATCGTTAAACAGATGAGAGAGGATGATGCAAAGATTTTCCTAACCTTTACATCAAATATTATTTCTTCAGGTCTTAGGGAAACTGTTGCATATCTTGCCAGAAAGGATTACATCGATGTAGTCATTACTTCAGCAGGATCCCACACAGAGGACGTTATCAAGACCGCCCACGAGTTCAAGATGGGTGAATGGGATGCAGACGAAGCCGAGCTAAGAGAGCAAGGTATCAACCGTTTAGGAAATATTTACGTCGAGTCGGACAACTATGTCTGGCTTGAAAACTGGCTTAACGAAGATTTCTTCCCAGAGTTCTTCGATGATAAGAAGATGCGGACCCCTAGCGAGTTTGCGAAGGAGATTGGCAGAAAGGTTGGTGAAGACGAAGACCTGAATGAATCAGACTCTTTCATCTATCATGCATCGAGAAATGATATCCCGGTTTACTGTCCTGCTTTGATTGACGCCGAGATTGGTGACTTCATGTTCTACTACAGGCAGGAGCAGGATCCTGAGATCGGTATCGAAATACTGGATGACTGGGACTCTTTAATCCATGAAGCTGTTGAGGCAGAAAAGACAGGTATAATCGCGGTCGGTGACGGTGTTCCGAAGCATCAGGCTATCATGTCCAACCTGTTTAAGGGCGGTGCGGACTACGCAACCTATATTTCAACCGGTATGGAAGGCGATGGAAGTCTTTCAGGTGCGCCGCCTAAGGAAGCTGTTTCCTGGGGTAAGATCGTCGAGGATGAGAAGAGAAACTATACACAGGTTGAGGCCGAGGCAACCCTTGTATTTCCTTTGCTGGTTGCGGAAGCTTTCAAGAAGTTCGAACCAGAATGAAGTTCAAGTGACCCCGTGAACAAGTATTTACTAGAGGTGTCTAATCTATGGATAACGTAAACGTTAACGGAGAGCAAGTACCGAAGATCGGGATCGGAACCTGGCAATCAAAAGACGATGACTGTGTAAAAGCAGTTAAAACCGCTTTGAATAATGGCTACAGGCATGTTGATACAGCGCAGGCCTACGGCAACGAGGAAAAGGTCGGAAAAGGAATCGAAGAGTCAGATGTTGACCGGGAGGATATCTGGTTAACTACAAAGGTCTGGCGTGACAGATTAAACAGAGAGGATCTGAAATCTTCGGTTGAGGAGAGTCTTGAGAAGCTTGGAACCGAGTACGTTGATCTTCTGTTGATTCACTGGCCTTTCGAGGAGATGGACCTTGAAGCCGTTCTTGAAGAGATGAATGAACTGGTTGACGAAGGTAAAGTCAAGAACATCGGCGTCTCGAACTTTACGCCCGAGCAGATGGAGAGAGCTCAAGAACTTTCTGATACAAAGATTTTGACCAACCAAGTTGAGTACCACCCTTTCCTAGATCAGGAGGAGCTACTGGAAAAGTGCGAAGAGATGGGTGTAATGCTGACGGCTTACTCCCCTCTCGCAAGAGGAGAAGTGATGAAGAACGAAACACTGAAGCAGATAGGGACGCAGTTCGGAAAGTCGCCCGCACAGGTTTCGCTCAGATGGCTTGTGCAGCAGGAAAATGTCTGTGCAATACCTAAAGCGACTTCGGAGGATCACATAAAACAGAACCTTGATGTTTTCGACTTTGAACTAAGTGAAGAAGAGATGGAGGAGATTAAAGAGTTGAAAGGAAGTGAGAGAAAGGTTGATCCGGACTTCGGTCCGTGGAACTAGAACCTTTCCTTAATCTCCTTTTTTATTGATTCGATAGGCGTTGCAAGTTCTTTCTCATCCAGTTCTTCGATGTGAACCCATTCAGCTTCGTCTGGCTCTCCTTCAATTTCAACGTGGTAAGGTTGCAGCCTATACTCGTCGCCTTCAAGTTCAAAAACTGTTTTCAACCGTTTTTTGTACTTCATTTCGATGCATTCGCATCCTACGTGTTCTTCAATAACTCTTTCCGCGG
Organism: Candidatus Nanohaloarchaea archaeon; assembly: GCA_041639695.1. Taxonomy (GTDB): domain Archaea; phylum Nanohalarchaeota; class Nanosalinia; order Nanosalinales; family Nanosalinaceae; genus PL-Br10-U2g16. The sequence goes on along the minus strand of JBEQBQ010000001.1, from coordinate 79,916 downwards.
TATCGGCGGATAATTCTCCTCGTTTACCTGTGTCGGAAGGGATGTTTAGTTTGCCGGTTTCCTCATCTTTGACCATTAGAAGGTTTTTGTTCTTGAGTACGAAGCTTCCAGAAACCTCTGTAGCTACCATACAGTATGTTTCTCGCGCTTGTTTATAACGAGTTGTACGGTTATGTTGAGGAAACCTTGCCGCTTTTAACACTCCAGCCAAAATCCGGGTAACATTATGAAACCTTACCAAACAGAAGACTCTGAGAACCTTACAGAGGAAGCTCTGGAAGAAAGAGAACCTGACTACGATATCGACCCCATCTTTCCGGCGCGCTGGTCGCCAAGAGCCATAAAACCGGCAGAACTGGACGAAGAAGACTTCATGCCCTTGTTTGAAGCAGCTCGTTGGGCGCCCTCCAGCTACAACAACCAGTCCTGGCGCTTCATCTACGCAAAAAGAGGTACAGAAGACTGGGAGAACTTCCTAGACCTTCTAAGCGATTTCAACAGAGAGTGGGCGGAAAAAGGTTCCGTATTAGTTGTGATAGCCTCTAAGACCACTTTCGACCACAACGGCGAAAATTCAAGGACCCACAGCTTTGATACCGGTGCAGGATGGGAAAACCTAGCGTTAGAAGGAGCAAGAAGAGAGCTGGTTGTACACGGAATGCAGGGATTCGACTATGAAAAAGCCCGCGAAAAACTTGGAGTTCCTGAAGAATTTGAGATAGAGGCTATGGCCGCAATAGGTAAAAGAGCGCCGAAAGAGGAGCTTAACGAAGAAATGCAGGAAAGAGAACAGGTATCGGGTAGAAAACCGCTGGACGAAACTGTTTCAGAAGGAAGTTTTGATTTCTAAAGGTTTCGAAGTGTTTGTTGCTTCGAGCCGTCTACCTCTCTTTCAATCTCTTCTTTTTCCCAGCCAAGCGGCGATAATATTGATTCAGCTGCCCTGAAAAGCTCCTGCTTGTAGTAACGTGGGTCGTAAGAATCAAGTTCAAAACTTAGTCTTACACGATCCATAGAGTTGGCTCTGTCGTCTCTGACAACGTAGCTGACATCTTGACCAGGTTTTATCTCGATCCCATGTTTTCTGGCTCTCTTCATGGCGGCGACAGACCGGTTTTCAACGCTGTAGGATTCGATCTTTTTGGACACCTTCCTCCGTTTAACCAGATCTCCAGGATCAACACCATAGTTTTCAAGCTGTTCAGCCTTGTTTTCAACTATATTAAGTACGTCAGAAGCTTCCATTTCCTGATCTAAAGCCTCTATCATGGATTTTTGAGAATGTTTGATGAACTCCGATGTAGATCTCTGCTCCATCTCTATACCCGCAGTCTTGAAGCCCCCGCCTTCCTTTTTTCCGAAGTACCGGTTTAAAGTGGCTATATTGGCTTCGGAGGAGCTTCTTGGCACGAAAGCACACCACTCGAACTTATGTTCAGGCTCCAACAGTATACCGATTTCATCAGAGATCTCCTTACAGAGACTATCGAAACCGATCAGTTTCTCTTTTTCTTGAACCCATATGCTGTCTATTATTCCGTGAGCTACCGAGTAACCGTTTTCTTCGAAAATATTCTTGGTTCGAAGCATTATTCGTCTGTCAAACGCCTGTATAGCTTGGTGACATCTTATTGCACCGAAGGACGCATGTTTGTGGCCCATGTAGCCGAAACACGATACTAAAAGCCATTTTATGGCGTCTATAGACCCCTGTACTTCACGCCTTTTTTCACCTTCCAAACTCCCAACTATCTCTTTCATTCTCTGTCTGTCTTTGACTAAAGGCTCTAGAACTTCGGGTATGAAGCCTTCACGTTTTTCGCATATTGAGAAATCTAGTTCCGGTACCTTGGAGTTGTTGCAGCAGTCGCAGCAAACGGTTTCCGGACTGATATTCTTCTCTATCATTATGTTGGGAAAGAGGGAGGCGAAGTCGGCCTCGTAGACATTTCTGTGTATCGAAGGTTCCGGGTTGAAGATGAAGCCGCCTCTATCTGCTTTATGCAGCTTTGAGGCTTTCTTCGGTTTTTCACCGCTCCATTTTTTCCATGGCTTCAGAATGTCTTTTTCGAGGTAGGCTTTCCGTGTTTCGATGCTTGTGAGGATTCTTCCGATGCTTCCCCATGCAAGTTCCTGAATCGGACGGTAGCTTCTGGACACCAAGTCCCAGAGGCCTTCCAGGGTGGCTTCTCCGTAGAGGAATGAGTTTGACTTGTCGACTACAGCCCTACCCGGCACGTTGTAACGCGCGTTCGAATGAACGGTTTTGCCATACGAGTTCACAGTGTTCTCACCCGCCAGTCTTTCAAAGCCGTTCGAACGACCCAGATCAATTTGTTTCTGCAGGAGCTCCAGCAGGTTCGCTCTATCAACAAGCAGTATATCCGGATCCCGGGAGTTCATCCTGTTCTCCAGCTCGGTTAGAGTGGCCTCACTTCCGTTGACCTTGAGCTTTGAGAGATCCTTGTTCGCCAAGTTCTTTCTTGGAAGACCGAGCTCCATAACCTCTAGGTTTTCTTCCGGCACCGGCTCTATACCTTTCTGCAGACAGTAACGGAACTGGGGTGAAAGACCTACGTTGTACAGGCGGAAACGTCCTCTGCTATAACTCCTAGCTATATGGTATGCGGTAGTTTTCAGCGATTTATCCGAGGAACAGTCGATTCTCAAAACTTCTTTTTTGCTGTAAAAGGATGGATCCGGTTTCCAGAGCTCAAAACAAGTGGTTTTCACGCCTTCCCGGGCCGCAACATCTTTTCTAAGTTTCAGAAGATCTTTTTTCGAACCTTTTACATAGAAGCGCGGCCTGTATTCAATAAATTCTTTCTTGACAGCTCTGCCATTTTTCTTCCTCCATTCTATGGCTTTCCCGGAACGGAGATCGATTTTGAAAACCATTTATTCTAAGGCTTCTACTCTTTCTTCAAGTTCGGAGATTTTCTTCTGCTGACCTATCATTATCGAGATTAAAGCCGGGAAGACAGGGTTTGAGGCATTCATGTAGTCTCCTGCCGAAGCGTACTGGTGGACGTGCTCCCATAGCCTATCGAGATGTCTTCTGTTCTCTTTCCTCAAAGCATTTCTAAAAGGTTTAAACCGGTCTATTAAGTTGTCCAAATGGTTCCGGTATGTTGAGTTAGTTCTTCCCATTCTAGACAGCTTCGATCTTGATTTCCTCGGTTTTCGTGGTTTGCCAGTAAGGGATCGTGGTCTGAAGCTGCATGCCTTTCCTGTAGAAGTGTTGCTCGCAGGTCTTTCTTCCTTCCGAAGTTTTTTCCATCTCTATCCTGTTGTCATACTCAATCATGAACTTCAGAGAACCATCCACGAGAGAAACAAGAACTTTCAGCCCGTATTCTTCTCTTACCTTTTTGACTTGTTCTAAGGACTGTCTGAACAGGTCTTCGGACTCCTCGGCAGAGATCTGGGACTCTTCGTACAGAAGGTTGAACGATGGAAGAACTAGTATCTCTGTTTCTTCTGTAACAAACTCTTCGAGGCGCTGACACAGCCAGTAGTGCTGTAAAGAAGTAAAAGCCCTACCGATATAGACTTGTTCTAGTATTTTTTCTCCTCCGGCCGCCGCCAACCTGTAAGTGGACGCTTGGTTACCCGAATCTATCCAGACAGCTTTTCCCTCCAGTTTCTTGCCTAGTAATGACTGGAAGTCGGGTTCTCCCGATACAAGGTTGACTCCCTCAACTATCTCGGGGCCGGATTCGATCAAAGTTTTTTCCATCACTCTTTGGTTGTGCGAAAAGGTTAAGTAACGTAACCGGGGCGTAGAGTGCCGGAAGTTCCGGTAGAAGGTGAAGGCCCGTTAAAGTTTGACCTCTAAATTGGTTATGGGAGAGGAGAACTACCCGGAAATATTCTTTCAGGAGAAGATCTATACGAACTCGCTCTGAACAGAGGTAGCTGGGGAGTAAAAGGCAATAGTGGCAACCGCCGGTACGAACCGGAAAGCGGAGGCTACAGAGATCCACTCGTTGAGAATGCCGAACTTCAGCCAGAGACCGTTGACATAGTTAGGGGCTTGGAAGAAGGCTTTTCCAACCTTTTAGACGATGAATACGTCGCCACAAATATCAGAAGCCCTGTAACCAAAGGCGATTCCGACTGGGCCACACACAAACTCAAGTTCATGAACGAGGAGAGAACGGTCGACTACACCGTCTCAACACAGGACATCCACCACTATAAGGAAGGACTGCCGGAGGCTTCACCTAGAATCAAGCTGAGCGGCCACGGCATAGTAGACCTATCTGGGACTCAAACCTTCCAGCCCCGAAAAAGTTCAGGAGAGATGAGAACAGCCTGAAGATGGCAGTCTGGGAGCTCTAAAACACTTCACTTAGCTCTATTATCTCCTCTATATTATTACTATCAGTTTTATTACGTCAAATAAATTAATCGCAGCTAGCTGCGGGCTGATAAAAAGTCACTGGAACAGCATATTGTCAGATACATCATCTGATCCCTCACTATTAAGAGCTAGCAGAACACCCATTAAGAGTTCCCCAGTCCGGCTGCTTACTATTTATTCCCTCAAAACCAGCATTTAGATCGAAGTCAACCGGCTCACTACCAATTTGACTTACACACCAATTACTGATGTTCTGACCGAAACTGGAAGTACCATGGAACATAGAGGTCATGTCTGTAACGCTCGAAGTGTTCCAAGAACCAATACTGGCGTTGAAACTAGAAGCACCATCGAACATGGTAGCCATGTTTGTTACACTGGACGTATCCCAAGATCCGATATCCTGATTGAAACTAGAAGCATCTCCAAACATTATGGCCATGTTTTTCACACTTGAAACATCCCAAGAACCAATACTGGCGTTGAAACTAGAAGCACCATCAAACATACCTTTCATATCTGTGATACTTGAAACATCCCAAGAACCAATACTGGCGTTGAAACTAGAAGCACCGGAGAACATGAACCGCATACTTTTCACACGTGTTAGGTTAGGACGATCCGAAGCAGTCATACGCATGTTCTCGGCCTGTCGGAACATATTATCCATTTTCTTCCATTTTATATCACCCCATCGACTGACTTCCGTGATTTTAGGGCTGTCGGTATCAGACCAGTATCCTATATGCGGCATCTTGCCAGTAACATTAATCTGATATACTCCCGGATCGCTCCATTCGATTAAGGCATCACTCTTTAGATTGCTTAAGTCCGTACTACTATTCGTCGTTGAACCGTTCACCGAGATGTTGTAATCGTATAGGTATGTCTCATCCCCTATTTTTAGTCGGAACCTATCCTTACCCGTATCGCCATAAACACTTGTATTAACGTTCATAATGAAAGGCTCGCCGTTATAGACGTAATCTCTTTCAGGCTTGATACTACGTAATTTTCCATTATAAGTAAGTAGATAAATCTTTCCGCTTTTGCTTACAGCGGGCGTCGAAGCTGTCCCGGCACCCTCGTTAAAAGTCCATAGCTTGTTTCCGGTATCATCGTCCAGTCCAAATAAAACAGTACTATATGCTCCGGCATAAACTGTTTCATTTACTATCACAGGCGTTGATGCACTTGTACTATAGCTAGTATCCCAGATCAGATTGCCGTTAGAGGCATTAACAGCAACCATTCCCACATTATAGATATTTGAGTAAATTTTGCCCTCGTGATAAACCGGACTGGCATATGAGCCTCCACCCCCATACGTCTTGTGCCAATTCTTATTTCCTGTATCCGTATCCAAAGAAAATATGCCGCTGCTACCGCCAGTAACGTAGAGATTGCCTTTTTTTATGACCGGGGTCGCATAAACATCTTGGGATATCGAGGTGTCCCAAAGCAGGGTGCCATTTGTATCAAAAGCTCTTATATTGCCGTTTGCAGCACTGTATACGACTCCCTCATGCGCCACCGGGGACGAGTAAGAGTTTGTTGGAACACTCTTAAACCATCTGTAAGACCCATTTCCAGGATAGATTGAGATAAGATAATCATTTCCATGGGCATACAGATAATCATCTGTCAGGTATACTGAAGAATAATCCGGAATATTATACTCTCTACTCCAAGCTTTCTGACCATTATCAGTATTCAGGCTAAATAGAGCGCCATTATGATTCGTAAAATAAACCTTATTGTCGCCTACAGCAGGCATACTGTCAATAACAAAGCCTGTAGAATAGTTCCATAGTTCTTCGCCTGTTGACGCATTAACAGAATGAAAAACGCCATCGCTATCGCCCACATAAACAGTTCCATTTACCAAACTTGGACCAGACTTCCAGTCTAAAGGCATATCCAAACTCCAGTCAATACCCCATTCTTGCCTTATTTCAACAGTCTCTGACGTACCATACTCTCTTGCATCGCTTCTAAACTGGTCGAATCCGTTAAAGTATGAGACCGGAGTGATTATCGCATCTCCATACCCCCCATCTAAAATAACGTCCTTCTGATCTTTTACAGGCAAATTCTCCGACCTAACAACAACTCTCTCAGGGTCGGAAACATCGTCAACCTCAAAAGTCGTCAACTCCTCAGGATTCAAACTCTCAAAAACACGGACTTGTCGCGGATTGTCTCCGAAAACAGTTACAGTAAAATTTTCCAAAGTGGTCTGGCCAGTGTTCTGAAAGTAACCGGAAACATTACCTGCATCCAAAACAGCTTTTTCAACTTCGATACTGGACTTAGAGGCACTCAAAACACTTTGAGAGTTATCAGAAACACCTTTCTGACTGCTCTCTAAAACATCAGTGAAAAACGGTCCGGTCAAGCCCGCGACAGCCATAACAAAAGCAATCAACAAAACAGCGGCAACTAAAGGAGAAACGCCCTTGCCCTTATTACGATTAAGCACGATTCTAAATGGGGATTAACGGATTATAAAGGTGCCAGCCGCACCCTCTGACCTCTAAAAGCGAAAACTTAACTTAAGTGGAGAGAACGTAAAACAACGAATTTGATTAATGAGTCGATATCTCAGAAGATTTGATTCAACTCAATTATCTCTTCCGCATCGTTTCTTTCAGTGGTATTGCCAGCCCTTAACAGCTGAACGTTTTCTTTCTGGAAAGGCGGCGGCAGAAAACTTAGGCCAACGAGTTTCCATTCCAGGAGGAACTGTGGATAAGGAACAAGAATACAGTTATAGCCTTCTTCCGCATAAATCTTTCCAGCCATCCTTCCGACCGAGATCTTCTCCGGTCCCGCAGCGTTGATCACGTCATTTTCGTGTCCTTCAGCTACTTCCACGAACAGGTCTATGAGATCTTCGCGCAGTATAGGCTGAGTCTCTGTTTTAATGTCCGGGAATAATCTTGTCGGCGCAGTCTTCCTCATCATATCCAGAAGCTTGTTTCCTTTACCGTAAACCGTGGAAGGTCTGACAATAGTGTAGTTCATCTCCGAGTCTTCAATTATTTCTTCGGCCTGTTTCTTGGTCTGCATGAAGCTGTGTTCGACCTCTCCAGCGTTCAACGCACTGATGTAAATTATTTTATCGGCTTCAACAGCATCTACGATGTTTCGTGTTCCTTCGACGTGTACCTGTCTGTACTGTTCTTTTTCGAAGAAACCCGGCGCCAAACCGATTGTGTGATAGACAACGTCAAACTCTTCCTCTATATCAAACTCCTCTGTCACATCGTGTTCAAAGTCGGCGTCTGAACGATCCAAGTACTTTACTTCGTGTTCTTCCTTGAGTTTTTCCCCTATTTTCTGTCCTATGAAGCCTTTGCCGGCTACCAGAATGTTCATAGGTTATAGTTATGCGTGGGCGCTGATATAGCCACCGACCGGTCTTTCGAAGCGGTTTTAAGCCGCCAGGTCAAACTTTTGGTTGATGGCAGAAGGCTCGGGCGAAAACGATTTCAGAGGCTTGCTTATGTACGAAGGTTTCAAGAACTTCGCTCTGAGCATGCTGGGAATCTTTATACCTATATTAATCTACGAGCAGACTGGCAACCTTTTGCTCTCCGGCCTCTTCTTGCTTGCAGCAGGTTTAACGAGTATAGTGATCGCACTACCCGTAATGAAGGTGCTTGAACGCGAAGGTTTCTACACCGGACTCGGTCTCTCATACATATTCCTGCTTCCAGGCATAGGACTTGCATATTTCATACAGGCCGACCTACTAAGCGTTCTAGCTCTTGCAATACTTTTTTCAGTAGGTAGAAGCCTTCACAGGGAAAGTCTCAACCTTGAATTTGCTGAGGACACCGATGAAGATGAGAGGGAGAAGAAGGCTGCCGAACTGATGGCTTTACCTAACCTGGGAAGATTGCTTGGCCCGGTTGTCGGAGGTGCTGCGGCAGGTCTTTACGGTTTCCAAGCCATGGTCACGGTCTCACTTGCAGCAGTTCTGGCCTCAGTAGTACCGCTTTACTTTGTCAGCTCGAAGCATGAAACAGATCCGAAGCTTGAGAGCGCGTTCAAGAAAGAGTTCAGACCGTTCTTTCCTGTTTTTATCTCCAGAGGGATCCAAGCTGTTGCCTCAGTAGCCGTATTCTCGTTGTTCACCTTTGTCGTGGTAGGAGGATTCTTTAACTCAGGTGCGGTACGTTCCCTAGATACAGTAGGCTTCATACTGGTGGCTTACCTATCAGGCTATATCTCCTCAAAGTACTCCCGCAGAAAGGTCATACTTACAGGTTCAGCTCTTGCAGCATTAACTTATATCGGAAGGGTGTTTGTCAGCACACCCTTTGAGGCCTATTTAGTATCTATAGTCGGTGGTATAGGTTTCAAGCTCTACCACATACCTCTTTTCTCCGAGTTCGCAGATGAGGCAGGTAAAAACGGCGAAACCGGTTTCTACACTGCTAAAAGAATATTTACGTCCTTAGGTAAAGTTCTTGCGTCCGGTTTATTCATGGCAGGACTGTTTTTTAACCCAAAAACAGCTTTCAACTCGGTGTTTGCACTTGCAGCACTGAGCATTCCCTTCATGGTTTACTACGAAAATACCGTAGATTTCAAGGACTGAGAACATTTTCCACCACGTCCACGGCTTCATCGGAATCTCTTATTCCGTGGTGGCTTTGGTCAATAACTATGTTTTCAGCGCCTTCAAGCATAGGACTCTCAGGATTCTTGCGGTAACTAGGATCATCAGTTCCACACATCGTATAGACATCTACATCTTGGACAGCGGAGTCAAAACGGTCGAGATAATCCGAGTCAGTATCCAGGAAACCGAATCCGAGTCTTGAACCGTCAAGCGGCGAGCCCAGAAGAACCGCGTTCTCAGGCAAGTTATCCGTATCTTCAAAGTATTCGTGTACCGCCAGGCCTCCTAGAGAGTGAGCTACAGCATCGTAATCATCGATACCCGTAAAGTCCTGGACCTGTTCAACGAAGTCGCTGTAAGTTTCCGCCATTTCCCACGGCCGGTTAGAATCAAAGCTGACAGCCCAGTGACTTACATCATTAGACGCTTTTCCGATATGGTCTTCCCAGGCAAAACAGTTCTCCTGAAGACCGTGAGCGTAAATCCTTAGTTTATCTGCGTCCGGGTTGTGTGAGTAAATTCCTTCAAGATCGGTTTCGAAAGGAAGCTCCGGATCCCCGTTAAAATCCTTCATTTGCGTGGTTGCAACGTTTAATGCGGCAGTATTCAGTCTTATCATGTCGGCGAACGGATTGGCCATCTCGAAGAATTTGTGAAAGCTGGAACTTGAAGTTTACGTAGAATGCGCCCAGGGCAGGGCTCGAACCTGCGACCACTGCGTGTCTGTCCCGTAAGGGGTAACAGCGCAGCGCTCTACCTACTGAGCTACCTGGGCAACTATACTTGACTGTCAACGTTGAGTTTTTTAAACCATACCGAAGTCTATAGCTCGGTCGGGTCAGGAAGTTCTTCCTCAATAATCTCGACCATGATATCATCTCTGTCCTCCATATCACTATATCTTTCGAGGGGTTCTTGACCCCATTCTTCTACAGCTACCTGCATATCTTCTGCATAACCTGTTGTATCGAGGTAAGGCTCCTCTAGGTTTGCTAGAAGTATATCAGCAATAACACTGTATGCTTGGTCGAACTGTGCTGCTTCTTCCGCTTTCGGGGAGGCCTTCATCACGAACTCTTCCCTCACCTCGGGATCCATCTCATCTACGTCCTCAGGATCTATATCATCAGTATCGTACATTTCAAGCTGTTCATGAGCCTGCGCCTTTCCTGTATCAACGGCGTACATAACTTTATCGAGATACGTCTCTGATTCATCACTTTCGGTATCGATCCTGCTTACAGTTTCGAGGTGTTCCTCCCAGTTCTGAGTCATGAAAATACCTGTTTCCGGTAAAGCTTTTTACCGTCAACCTTTGTTGACTTACTTCGGGGTTGTCTAGCAGATATAAACCCGGTAACACCATTATTGGATCAAAGGTGAAGAAAAAGTGAAGGAGTGTATATTTTGCGGTAAAGAAATTGAGGGGGATGAGGTCTGTAACGGCACTTTCTGCAGTCACAGGGAGTGTTTGGCGGCTTAATCCTCCTGGAACTCTTCTTTTACCTCAAGTCCTAGACCTTCTAACTGGTTGTCTCTCGGTTCTGCCGGAGCACCTGTCAAGTGATCTTTCCCTGTCTTGCTCTTCGGGAACGGAATAACCTCTCTAATGTTTGGCTCTCCCTGCAGAATCATCAGGATTCTTTCAAGACCGAATGCGAGACCTCTGTGAGGTGGTGCACCGTACTTGAAAGCTTCGAGGAACCATCCGAATCTTTCCTCAACCTCTTCATCTTCTAATCCAATCAGGTCGAAGACTTTTCTCTGTAGATCCAGGTCGTGGATACGTTTTGATCCGCCTCCGATCTCGAAACCGTTCAATACAAGATCGTATGCGTCTGCTTCAAGCTCGAGAAGTTCTTCCTCAGTTACTTCGTCAAAGTCCATGTTCTCGACTTTTTCTCGGTCCTGCGGCATCGTGAACGGGTGGTGTTCGTAGTCGAAGTCTCCGTCCTCATAACCGAATAATGGGAAGTCGACAACCCACAGCATGTCGTATTCGTCGCCAGCCATCTCGTATTTTTCGCCAAGATGTCTTCTAAGAGAGCCGAGTGCTTCGTTTGCAGTTCTTCTCTCGTCCGCAACGATGAAGATTACATCGCCTTCTTCAGCTCCAAGCTCTTCTTTGAAGTGGTCGAGGTATTCGTCCTCGATGTACTTTCCTACAGGCGAGTTGTAGCCGTCTTCCTCGATTTTGATCCAGACAAGTCCTCCAACACCTTCTTCAGTTACAACTTCTTCAAATTCGTCCATTCCTCTGTTGGAGATGTCTTCGGCTTTTCCTTCAAGCTTGAATCCTTTGACAACCCCGCCTTCTTCTACAGTGTTGGAGAAGACGTTGAAGTCGGAGTCTTTTACTGTGGAGGAGAACTCGTGGAGCTCCATTCCGTACCTTCTGTCCGGTCTGTCTGTTCCGTACTTGTCCATGGCTTCCTGCCATGTAATCCTGTCGACAGGAGTCTCAAGGTCTACATCGAACGCTTCCTTGGCCGCATTAGAAACAGTTTTTTCCATCAACGAAAGGAAGTCTTCTTGGTCCATGAAGGAGACTTCTATATCGATCTGTGTGAATTCTGGCTGTCTGTCCTTTCTTGTGTCCTCGTCTCTAAAGCATTTAGCCAGCTGGTAGTATCTTTCGACTCCTCCAACCATTAACAGCTGTTTGAATAGCTGAGGGCTTTGTGGTAGTGCGTAGAAGTTTCCTGGCTCGTTTCTTGATGGAACGATGAAGTCTCTTGCTCCTTCAGGCGAAGATTTCGTTAGTTCAGGTGTCTCGACTTCAAGGAATTCGCTGTTGTTTAAGGTATTTCTTACGGATTGTACGAACTCATGTCTTTTCTGGATCGTATCTGCGACACTTTGTCTTCTCATGTCGAGGTAGCGGTGCTCCATCCTGACCTCTTCGCTTATCTCGCTGTGTTTCTCCTCGTCAAGTGAGAAAGGAGGTACTTCGGAGTCGCTGACAACTTCGAAGCTTTCTACACCGATTTCAACTTTCCCGGTGTCGAGCTCTTCGTTTATCATTTCGTCAGGTCTTTCTCTGACCTCTCCTTCGATCTTTACTACGTATTCTCTTCCTAGATCCGCTGCGTCCTCGAAATTATTGGTTATATCTTCTTCCATAACGGTCTGGACCAGTCCGTTTCTATCTCTAAGGTCTACGAATCTTTTTCCTCCGTGGTCCCGGATCCTGTGGATCCATCCTACTATCTCGGCTTTTTCTCCAACATCTGTCTCTCTGAGTTCTCCGCAGCGGTGCGTCCTCTTCATAAAAAAAAGTTTCCGGAGACAATTTTGAAATACCTACGGTAGAAAAAGAGTGAGAAAAGAAAGTGCCGGCATTAAACCGGGCTTAGCTAGTCTAATCGAGGAAGTTCTTGTTCTCGATCTTCTGAGGCAGGTACTCGTTCGCAACGAACTCAAGGCTGTTGGCTGCGAGAGCCTGCTGCTCAACCCTGACTCCTTTATCAAGCATCTTCTGGAACTGTTTCTGCCACTGCTCTGTCTGCATCCATTCGTAGTCCATGACATCGTGGATACGCTTGTAGTCCTTTGTCGGACCGCCGTTATCGTCTGGCTTCCCTTTCAGGTCCTCGGTAACGTGTTCCAATCCGTATTCGTCGATGTCTTCCATGGTCATACCGATGAGCTTCGCGTCCGGCGTAGCGAGTCTGTCGGACTGGAACGCAAGACTCATGGATCCTGATTTCAGGACTGAGTAGATGTAGTATCCCCATGGGTCGCCGTCGGTAAAGACGTAGACCGGTAGATCCAGTCTGTTGTGCATGATGTTGATGAGTCTTCTTGCTCCTCTGGCAGGCTGACCTCCTGTACCGAGGATGATTGCGTTCTGCTCCTTGTGGAAGTCTTCCTCGACCAGTCTGTTAACCATCGCCGCGGTCTCAACAACCAAGAGAAAGTCTGCGTTGCATTCCTCGAATTCGTAATGGTCTACGATCGAAGGAATTGAGAGACCTGATGTTCCCATGTTCATGCAGTCGATACTGTCTCCGGAGTCGTTGATTACGACAGGTCCGAACAGTGTTCCTTTCGGTTCTGCGAAAAGGTGTAGGTCTTCTCTGATTGCTCCTGTAGCTGTTTCGATGTCGACAACAACGTTGTTGGACTCGTCCTGGTCCTCGAACGTGTTCTCATCCAGTCCTGGAACTGAGTGCTTCAGTTGGTAGTAGACCTCTCTGATTGATGCTGTTCTTCCGCTTTCAACAAGCTCTTTCGTCTTGTTCGCAACCAGAGTGGTCTGCATGAACTTCCTCGCATGTGAAATGTTGAGGAACTTTCTTTCAGAATAAGATTCTCCTAGTTCAAGTCTTTCCTCATCCTCGTCGTAGTGGACGTTCGATCTTGAACGCACCTTTGTCTCTATCGTAAGGTTATCTGAATCAGGGTCGCCTAGCTGGTTTTTCAGGGTTTTACCCAGGTGTTTTAACCTGTCAAGTGTTCCTTCGTCGTTCTCTAAGTCTTTCTTTGGCATTCTAGATCACCTAAAGCTGTTCCGGGTTGTAGTCAGCTTCTACAAGCTGCTGTATCTGGTTTTCAAGCTCGTCCGCGTCCCCGGCTTCAGCAAGTTCTGCGATCGCAGGAGCCATCTCCTTTGCATAAGATGTAAGCTTCCGCTTCTTCTTTTCCTGGATCTCTTTTCTTTCCTTTCTTCCGATGTAACGGCCAAGCTTTCTTCCTGCTTCCTGCAGAGCCAGTTTCATTTCTTTCCTGATAGGATCGTAGTTCGCGATAGCTTCCTTTCCTTCGGATGTGAACGGAACCCATACAGAGGCGATGTGCACAAGGATGTATACCGGTCCTTGCGGACGGTTACCTGTCTGGGAAACGTTGTAGCGGTTCCAGGAAACCTCCTCGATAGCTTTGGTGGTTACACAAGCGGATTTCTTGTACAGAAGCGGTACTTTGTTCGCGTATCTAAGTTCTTCGTAGCTTCCTTCGTCCTCAATATCTCCGCCGTAAGCGATTCCTACTTCTATCTGGAAAGGATTTCCTTTGTATACAGTCGGTTTTCTGGTAATAGCTGTCGTGAACTCGGGATTGAGCTCCTTCTTCAAGCCTTTTAGTGTGAGATCTTCTCCAATAGGTGAGAGGCAGTCTGTAGGCGGGGACTGAAGCTTAACGTTTTCAGCTGCCTTCAATAGGTCTTCGACCTCTTCCTTGTCTAAAGTGTTAGGTCTTCGGCCTTCATCGATATCAGCTTCTTCACATATGTTGTCGGCGCTTGTTCTCCCGACACGGGTAAACTCGTTCTGTAAAAATGAGGAGACGGTTCTTGCGTCCGAGTTGTCAACCATCCTCAGTACCACACCGAGTTCTACACCGTGAAGGTGTGGCTTGATCTCCTTAGGTTTTTCAGGAAGCTCTTTCGAAACTCTCGGATATTCTATCTTGTTTCCATCAGGCTCACGCAGTACAATTCTTGCGTAAGGGTTCATGATGGCTGTGTGTTTTAGGTAGTTCCTGATTGAGTGGTGGCCTTTCGTGTACTTGGCCTCTACCTTCATCTCGATCGTCGTACCGTGATCGAAGTAGTAATCCTGATCTCTAGGAAACTCGTCCGTATCAGGTTCAATTACCTCGTCCTCGATAATTTCCGGTTCGTTCTTCTCCGTATCAATTCTTACAACGAACTTGTGGCATGGCTCGCCTTCCTGCTTCGAGTAAACGGTTACAGGCTCTCCTGTCGTTAGCTGCGCATACATCGCGGATGCGGAGATCCCGATTCCCTGCTGGCCTCTACTCTGTTGAAGCTTGTGGAACTTCGAACCGTAGAGAAGTTTTCCGAATACTTTAGGTATTGTTTCTCGGTCAAGCCCGATTGCGTTGTCCCTGATCTCAACACGACATTTCTTATCGTCGTATTCGTCGATCAAGACCTGTATTTCGGGAAGGATTTCGTCTTCCTCGCATGCGTCCAGCGAGTTGTCGACAGCCTCCTTCACAACTGTGATAATCGATTTCTGTGCGTTTTCGAATCCTAGGAGGTGTTTGTTTTTCTCGAAGAATTCCGCCACGGAAATTTCGCGGTGGTCTCCTCCGGTTTCCTCCATCGACTGTTCGTCTAGGCTGTTTGGCATAGTATAATCTTCCTCTGAAATTATTTGTTTATCTTTTGATCTTAGACTGGTTTTTCTCCAAGTAGTTGTAGGCGGAGCTGTGACTTCTTCCGTTAAGAAGCTGGTTAATCACTTCAGAAACGATCTGGATGTTTTGTGCAACACCGATGATACCTACGGTTTTACCGTAGACCGATATCTCAACGTTGCCTTCTTTCTCGAGATGTCTTCTTGTCTCACCATCTCTTCCAATAACTCTTCCTTTTAAACGTTCCTGAGAGTTCTGTGTCTCCGCATAGTTCTTTATATCAATCAGATGCAGAACCTTGTCTTTTTCAACGAGCTTCAAAGCCTTTTCAGGGTTGAAACCTCTTCCAATAGCCTTTACTACGTTGACCGCATCCATTTCGTCGAGAGGTTCACCATCTATAGTTGCAAGGTTATCTTTTACCTCAAGGTCGCAGGAAGTCATGTCCTCTATATCTTCCTTGGTTTCTCCGCCTTCTCCAATAAGTATGGCGACTCGTTCCTCCGGTATACGAACCTCTCTCATCCCTATGAAGTTTGACGTCTCCAACCTTTTTATAGGTTAAACTCGGGATTCAGGCCGTCTCAGTTAGAAATAATCCGCTTCCAGTCGTTCCGGGGTTCGAGGTCGGCCCCCTGTTTCTCAAAGAAGTTCGCGATATTCTCGATATCCCGCTTCAACAGTTCTTCGGCCTCAGGATGAGTGAAATGCACGCCCTGGGAAAAGTCGATCCAGTAACTGTTACCTTCCCGATCTACCAGAACATTATACTCAGATAAGTCGCCGTGAACCAGGTTAGCCTCGTTCCAAAGCCTTTCAATCCTATCAAGCATCTGTTGATATCCTTCTTCCGGGTTTTCAATCTCTACATCTTTCAGCTTCGGGTAAGGCGAGAAATCTTCTCCTAGAAACTCCATAGCCAGAATATTCTTTTCTACAGAGATCGGTTCAGGGACATTAGTAATTTTCTCGGTTTTCTTCAGATTCCTGAACTCCTTCTTAGTCCACTCGTAGATAATCGATCTTCTATCATCTTTTACATTCCTGAAGCGCTTGTCGCCTCTAAGATAGTCTTTCATGTTCCTAAATCCGCCTGCCTGCGCCATGTAAATTTTCAGAAGTACCCTGTCGCCCTCAGGCGTGTCCGCTAGAAAAACAGCAGATTCCTTACCCGCCTCAATAGTTCCATACACCTTGTCAACAACGTTTCTATCCGCTAGCTTCAGCAAAGCCTTTGATGTGGAGTGATCGAAGACGTTCTGGAAGGCTTTTTTCGCCTCCGAGGAGTCGAACATCTGCCTTGACTTTTCTCTCCAGCGTTCCTCGAAGTCACGTGGATCCTCGGCCATGTGTTTTTACAGGACGGCGGACTTATTTAACCGCCCGGATTAACGACCTCTATACCGTCTTTGGTGTAACGCAGACGATCCTCACTTGCCAGATCTTGATTCCCAGTTACCTGTCTCAACGGCTCTATACATCGATCAGATACACGGACAGGACTTTCCTTTACCTGATATTTCGCCTGTACTATGTTAACACATTCTTCAATCTTGGCCTGTCTTTTATCGCGTTCCTCCAAGAAGAGGCCTAAACCGGCCGAACCACCCGCAATCATCGCCGAGATTAGAAAAATCGTTAGGAACTGCCTAGATTCGAAGCTACGGCGATCTGAGAGCCTCTGATATAAACCATACGTGAGAAAAATTACGCCTATAAATACGCCTGAAAAGATACCGGCCCCTCCGATGGACAACAAGAGCTCTACCGGGAAGCTTGGTCCGCAACCAGCCATCGAACCAAACGCGCATAAGTAGCCGCCACCGTTGATCGCAATCATTAAACCAAGTAGAACCGACGTAATTAGATGTACAATCAGAAATACGAGATAATCGGCTCTCAAACCTTTCATCTTTCTCATTCAGACATTAAAAAATTATAAAACGCCTTAATTAAACCTTTGTCAATCCTCGAAACGATAGATTTAGAGGAACTCAGAGATTTCATCCAAGTAATCATGATCTTCCAGCCAGTCGGTCTCGGCCTGAGAGTAGCTCTGTACAATATCTCCTTTTTCGTCGCCCTGAACCTTCCAAGGTTCAACAAGTACTACAGTATCTCTTTTAACCCAGACAGCTCTTTTTCTGCTTCCCGGGATTCTGCAGATTCTTTCTTCGCCGTCTGTACAGTATACGCGGTACTTTCCGCCACCTTCTTTTCTGAGGACGATTCCTAGCACTTCTTTTCCTTCCGGTTCACGTACACGTCCAACTCCTTCTTCCTCGTCTTCGGGCATATCTACTAATTAAAGCCCTGATTTTTAAAATAGAGCGTCTTTCAACCCTTACCTAAATTCGGTTATCCTCCGACAGTTAGTACAATTGAAGCTGCTCGCACCCTGTAGGTTCCCGAAGCCATATTAAGTTCGAGAGATCCTGTGTCAGAGCTGTAGTTTCTGGCGGCAGGCGAATTCCTACCTGTCTGCGCCACCACAGAGTGAGTTGTCGCAGAGGTATTATTCCAAGTCATTAGAACTAAGTCCGTAAATGGATACCGCCCCCTCCGTCGTTTGATCTGCCAGACACAACTACGAAAGAACCTTCAAACCCGCTAGCAATTTCCACATCAGTCTGAGAAACAGTGTCTTCAAACTGCTCCATCCTTGTCTGGCCGCCATCCGAGTCCTGTACAATATCGGTTTGAAAGGAGCCTAAAGCCGCTTTCCCTGTTTTCAGCACTGAATTAGATAGCTTGAAAGTTCCAGGTTTAGAAGATGACGTGGAGTATTCAACTGCATCGAAACCTCCTTCCTGATCTCTTATGTAAAATGGTTGGCTAGAATCCGCGTATATTCTTGTATAAGAGCCATCCTGTGTCCCGAATTTTGTTTGCCCGGATTCGTCGTAGAGGAAGGTGCCATTTGAAAGGATGTTTAGTCTGTCGCCGCCACCCCCATCCTGAATGCTTTTGCCTGTCGGAATCCTTAAACCAGCATTTAGAACCTCCACAGGACCTCCATCTTTAACCCTGAAATAATCTGACCCAGAATCCGATATATTAAAACCCGATATTCCTGACACGCCGCTTTCGGTCAGTTTTAGTCCAGATGCCGAAGCCAATCCCATCGCTCCGATACCCGCAGCGCCAGCACCGACCTTTTTCAGGAAAGATCTTCGAGAAAATTCTTCAGTTTGTTTAACTTTCTTTTTCCTCCTCTGGCCGTTAATTTTTTCCTCGACCCGGCGTTCAACCTCTTTATCCAGGACTCTGGATAGCTTCTCGGCCTTCTCCTCATCATCAAAGATTTCTTTTAGCTCTGATTCCATAACCGAAATCTAAACTTCCTCCTTAATAATTCCAACGCAAGCAAGTCAATCAATCTATCCGGACCGAGATAACGTTCCTGTAAACCTCTTGTCCGTCTTCCTCTCCGATCAATTCATAGCTTCTCTTTACCTCAGGATCATGCTTGGCTTTAATGGAGTCAAGAAGTTCTTTCGCAATTTTCTCTGTCGAGAGATAGAAGTCAAAGCCGTGATCCATCCTGTCGATGTTTGAGAGAAAGTGTTTTCTGTCCTCGTTCGTGGTTTCCGCGGCTACATCCGCCATCTGGTTTGAAACACGGTCTAGATCCGCGTCTCCTCTAAGCTGCATCTTCACCTTGTAGAAACCGCCTTCGAACTGTGAACAAGTAGGGCACTGGTGTTTTTCGGTTCTTAGCTCCGTGTCGTAATGATCTTGTATCTCTCCTTTAAACGCGTGGACTCTTACGAACATTTTGTCGTCCTCCTCCCAGTACTGAAGCTCCATATCAACTTCTTCATCTGAAAATTCTTCGAAACGTGCAGCTAACTGGTCTTCAAGCGTGTATTCTTCGACCCATTCGCCGTGTTTCCTCATCCGTCCACAGGTCGAACAGATATGAAGAGCGACAACGTCCGGGATCTCCAGAAGATCATTCTTGTCCGGATAACATTCAGGACAGAGCTTCTGCTTCTCACCGTAAAGATTGTCTGTCTTTTTTCCGCACCGCGGACAGAATTTTGTAAGTTCCATAATCGAGTATTTGTGGTTGAAAGCTTTAAACCTCGAACTCCAGAGTTTCGCCTTCCCGGATTTCAAGCCTTTCAAATGATTCAAGCAGGTACCTGTACTTTTTATCAGGAGAGTAGAGCTTCCACGTTCTAGGATCAAGGCTCCACGGCTCCGCCTTCTGAACCTCTATCACTTTCTTATCGGAATCCAGGAAGTATAGGTGGAGAGGGTTTGAGAGAAGCATCATATCAACTTTCGCTCTAGTATCTCTATTGAATACGAAGAGCATTTTTCCCTTGGTTCTGAGGCTTAAGCCCCAGCTTTTCGAAAGGAACGAACGGGCTGTTTCAACTTCGAACTCTTCTTTCTCCGATTTTATACTGGTTTTTTCCACACAGAAATTTTTGGCTGATGTTTTTATTCAAGCCCTGCCCTTCCAGAATATATGAAGGTCGCATGGTTCGACGCCGAGAAATGGGAGAAAGAGTATCTTTCAGACAAAGAATTGAACTTTGAAGTCGAGTTCTTCGAGGAATCGCTTAACGAAAATAATGTGGAAAAAGCAGAAGGTTTTGATGCTGTAGCTGTTTTTGTGTCCTCAGATCTAAACTCGAATGTTCTTGAAAAACTAGACGCAGACCTTGTGTGCTGTCGTTCTACAGGCTTCGACCATGTGGACCTTGAGAAGGCTTCAGAGGAAGGAATTGATGTATGTAACGTTCCGGCGTACGGCGGAACCACTGTAGCAGAACATACGTTCGGACTCATTCTTTCACTGTCGAGAAAGATACCTGAGGCAGTTGAAACGGTCGAGGAAGGTGAGTTCGACCATTCCGGTTTGAAAGGGTTTGATCTGAAAGGCAAAACCTTGGGCGTGATAGGTACCGGCACTATAGGCCAGAACGTTATCCGTATCGCGAACGGCTTTGATATGAACGTGATCGCATCGGATCCTTACCCGAAGGATGACGTGGCAGAGGAACTAGGTTTTATGTACGTCAGTACAGAAGATTTACTGCAAAAAGCTGATATTGTAACGCTTCACTGCCCTTTAACCGATGAAAACCACCATCTTCTTTCAAAAGATGAGTTTGAGTTGATGGACGGTTCTTTACTTGTTAACACGGCTAGAGGAGAACTTGTGGATACAGAAGCCTTGATTAAGGCATTAGAAAATGATAATATTGGTGCGGCAGGTCTTGACGTTCTTGAAGAAGAATGCTATGTTGAGGACGATATCGAGGTAATGGGCGATCTTGAGGACGAATGTGATCCTAAACTGATTCTCGAGGACCATATTTTGATGAAGAGGGACGATGTCATCATAACCCCACATAACGCTTTCAACAGTAAAGAGGCTATGCAAAGGATTGCTGACACGACACTGGAAAATATAAGAAGCCGTGAGAACACGGTAAACTAGTTATTCATCCGAATATTTCCACATCAAGACAATTATTGCCATTAAAGCCGTTGCAGCCATTACCGGGATAGTAATGTACTCGTAGTGGAACGTGTACTTTGTTTTACAGGATACTTCGAACAGTGAACAACCTGCTTCACTGAACTGGACTATTCTCTGGTCAAGAGCGTGGTAGATGGAGACAGGAAGTCCTAGAGTGGCTAGAGGTAATACATAGTCCTTCATCCTGATGTCTTCAAGGAAGAACTTTGCGACCAGGAATACTGTGAAGCCTAAAAGGAAGAACTTGTTCCAGTAACTGGCTGCTAGGAAGAAAGCTGCGATCCCGAAGTCGCGGAAGCTTTCCTTACGGAAACCAAAGATTTCCTGTCTGTTAATATATTTTGAGGCTAGGAAAAGTCCGGAAATTACTGCTATAGGATAGATAAAAGCTCTTTGAATCCAGCAGAGCATGCATGGCGTCCAGCCAAGTATCTGTGACATGTAAAGGCTTCCGGAAGTCGCTGTAAGAGATAATAAGAATACAAGTTCGTTTCCAAACCGATTGAGAACTCTTTCGGCTTTTTCAAGCAGTCCGAATAGTTCGGGTTTGTTTCCAAATATTTTGGTGTAGCCGTAAAGTCCAAGAGCTGCTATTAATGTTAGATCGAGTAAAAGCGTTAGGTTGGCCAGGACTTCGACTACTGAAACCATAATCAGGAGTTTCATGTATTGATTGAAAAAGTTATAGGTCAGAACCGTCTTCGGACTAAGGAGAAAAATCTCATGGTTGGCGTGTTACCGTTTTCCAGTATTCCTTTTTCATCCATGTATGCGGGGGATTCGCAGCAGTCCCTCTCCCTTTCCAGCATCATCCCACAGCCTCTTATCGCATGTGATAGACCAAGTATCTGTCTTTCTACTTCAGAACCGCAGTTTTTGCATTCGAACCTCAACCCCGTTTCCACCCTGTTTTTACTGTGGTAGAAGCGGCCTATAGAAGAAGATTCCAGTATTGAACAAGGTTGAGAATGAGAACGTTTAAACGCCCGCACAGGGATTTGAACCCTGGATCTGCACCTCCGCAAGGTGCCGTCTTTCCACTAGACCATGCGGGCCTAACGTCGAAATAGTTCTCAGGTTTTAAAAGTAGTGACCGGGTTTTTAAGTTTCTCCACGCTGAAAATTCGAATAGCAGTTAGTAAAGGCGTTTAGAGATCCCGGCCGAAGCCAAAACCTGTGGAAAGACCGATGCGAGGTGACAAAAAATGGGAATTATCGAAAAGATCAAGAGAAAGCTGAACAACCTCTTCTAAATACTACAACGATTTTTTCTCTATTTTACCGGCCGGGACTGTTTTTTCCCGGTCACCCATCTTTCACTAAAGCTGTTTTAAATCTTCTATTCGAACCTGAGGTTAAGAGGTAATTCAAATGGGAAAGATTTCATGCGTATACAAGATCAGCCCTGAAGACGCTGATACCGATTTAGAACAAATCAAGGAAGAGCTAAGGGAAAAACTTGATGTTGAAGACCTCGGAGAGGAGGAAGTTGCTTTCGGTCTAAAAGCCATCAAGATGTCGTGCATCACAACCGATGAGGAAGGCGGCACTGACGCTGTTGAAGAAGAGCTTGAGAAGCTTGAAAACGTTCAGAGCTTCGAGCTAGAGCACTTCGACAAGCTCTAGTTCGATTTTTATCCACCAAAAACCTTCTTGTTTTTAAACAAGCGTTCCAGTATTATTTTCTATAATGGATTCCGAGGAACTGAAGCAGAAACTACTCGAACACAAAGAGCTATCAGTTGCCGCAGGAGTCCTTCTACTAATCTTTCTAGGACTGGCAGCAGTAGTTCTACAGACAAGTTCATTAAGCAATAACCAACAGGCTGCATATCTTGATAAAGCACGTTACGGTGATTCAGGCGGTTTTCCCGGGCCGATCAATCCGGACGATCCAAGCTCAGGAAGTAGTGTCGAAGTGAAAGAGGCGGATATGGACATAGACTCGGAAAATATTGAAGACGACATAGACCAGATAACAACAGTGTCAAAGAGTTTCAACGGCTTTGTCGAAAGCTCTTCAAAAACCACAACCGACCTCTACATAAACGCAGATCTGACAGTTAGAGTTCCAAGAGATAACTTCTCCAATCTTACAGAACGCTTGAAGCAACAGTTCAACGTTGAATCTTACACCGTCAGGAACTACAGAATTTCAACCGCGAGAACGATTTCGGAGATAACAATACTGAACAGGACTCTCGACGACTACGAAGATTTAAGACAGCAGGTCAAAAATATTGAGAGCTATTCCGACAGAATCGAGTTACTGAAACAGCTTACTGACAAAGAGAAACAAGTCGCTCAAGAAATGAATAACTTCTTACAGGATCTTAACAACAAGAAAGCAAAAAGCGAGTTAGCTACCGTGAACATCAGGCTTGAGGAACAGAGAGATATCGAACTGGTTCCTGATGACCTCTGGAGCCGTCTGAAAAGCGAGGTGCAGGATACTGTTGACTCAATATCTACGATTACCTTAACAACTTTCACGGACGCAGTAGAGTGGATGTTCAGAGGTTTCAAACTGTTGATGATCTTAGTAGGTCTGACGATCCCAGGAATTTTAGGCTACAAGCTAGGGAAGAAAGTACTCAAACAGATCTAAACTGTTTTCCCGTTACATACCTTACAGCCGTTTTCAAGCTTGCAATCTCCACATACTGCCGCACCGCATAATTCACAGTTGGTTACAGCCATTCTCCTTGTGCAATTTTCACACAGTTTGTCTAGTTCCATCCTACTATGAACTGTTTAAAGCTGAGGCCGTAAATCTGTTGTCATGGGAGTAGACCTGGGCGAGCTTGTTGAACCGGAAGAAATCAGTTTTGACGATCTCAACGATAAAGAAGTCGCGATTGACGCGATGAATACGCTCTACCAGTTCCTTTCAATAATTAGGCAGCGTGACGGAACCCCTTTGAAGGACTCGGACGGCAACGTTACGTCACATCTTTCAGGGCTTTTCTACCGAAACATAAACCTACTCGAAAAGAATATTAGGCCTGTTTTTGTTTTTGACGGAGAGATGCCTGATTTAAAGCAGAAAGAAACTTCTAAGAGAAGGAAGAAACGCGAGGAAGCAAAAAAGGAATGGGAAAGATTGAAGGAAGAAGGAAAAATTTCGGAAGCTTACTCTAAAGCCACTCAGAGCTCCAAGATAACCAGAGATATGATAGAAGAGTCTAAAGAACTACTTGAAGCCATGGGTCTTCCTTACGTACAGGCTCCAAGCGAGGGAGAGGCGCAAGCCGCATATATGGCCTCAAATAACGATAATGAGATTTATGCGGTTGGTTCGCAGGACTGGGACTGCCTACTGTTCGGCGCAGAAACCATGGTAAGAAACCTTACTTCTAGGAAGACAAGAAAGACGTCAGCAGGCAACAGGAAGAAGATATCGACGGAAAGAATTGAACTGGAAACGGTTTTAGGTGAACTGGAGGTTTCACGTGAGAAACTGGTTTGGATGGGCGTTCTGATGGGAACGGATTTCAATCCCGACGGTGTGAAAGGTATCGGTCCAAAGACAGCGTTGAAACTTGTAAAAAACTATGAAAGTCTGGAGAAACTGCTTGAAGACGATAAAGTTGAGTGGGAATCGGATAACGATCCTTACATAATTAGGGATTTCTTTATGGAACCGCCGGTGAAAACCGCAGATTACAGTTTCGAGGAGCCGGACCCTGAAAGGATTAAAGAGATACTGGTTGAAAAACACGAGTTCTCCGAGGATCGTGTAAACTCCGGAATTGAAAAGTTAGAGAAAGCGATGGAGTCCCGGCAGTCAGGACTGGGCAGTTTTGTCTAGACTTGTGCCCCTTGTCTCTCTCAACTCTTTCAGCACAAGCTGCATCATTTCTCCAAGTTCTTTGTAACCCTCTCTAATCTCTTTGATCTCTTCGTCTTGTCTCTCAACCTCTGAAAGAAGCTCTTCTACAACTTCGTCGTTTGAATCCGAGGCCTCTGACTCGAGTTCATCCATTCTTTTTTCAAGTCTCTGAAGTCTTTCTTCCGAACTGTTATCGGCAAGTCTTTCAGTCATCTCCTCCAAGTTATCATTCAAGCGTTCTACGGCTTTGGAGCTTGCCTTCTTCTTTTTCTCTGAGACTTCTGCCTCTTCTATCTTCCGCTGGAGCTGCTTATACTCCTCTTTTGACAGCAGTTTGAGTTCTGCAAGATCTTCAAAGTCGTTGAAGATCCATTTGAAGTCCGAGACCATTCCTTTTAGCTGCTCTACCTGTTTCTCGAGCTGTGAAACGTCCTGTTCCTCTTTCTGTTTTTCAAGTTTCTCTATGTCTTTCCGGAGGTTCTCCATTTCGACTTTTAGTTCGCCGATCTGATCGGCTTTGGTCGCCTCTAGATCTTTTTCAAGTTCAGAGATATCATCCTTCAAGCCTTCGATCTCTTTAGATCCATCTTCCAGATCTTCAAACCTTTCTTCAAGACTTTCAATCTCACTTGAAAGTTCCTGCTGAATCTTCTCTACATCGAGATCTTGAACCGTTTTCTCCAGATCCTCTACCTGTTCTTGAATCTCTTCGACATCTTCAGCTTCTTCCAACTCTTCTAACTGTGTTCTGAAGTCTTCGAGCTCGGTCTCAATTGCTTCCGCTCTTTCCTCAAAGTCTTGATCATCGAAACGATCTTCCAAGTCAGCTACTGCTTCTTCAACGCCTTCAAGCTCGTTTCTTAACTGGTCGACATCTTCCTCAAGCTCGTTATCGGTTGCTGATTCGATCTCTTCCTCTAAAGAATTAATTTTTTCTTCAAGATCTTCCAGTTCTTCAATCCGTTCTTCTAAGGATTCTACTTCTTCGGAACCGGATTCTTCTATCTGTTCTTCTAATTCATCTACTTCTTTATCGATCCTTTGCTTCAGGTCTTTGACGAGATCAGATTTCTCTGCAAGCCTGTCCTTTACCTCCTCTACCTCTTTTTCAAGATCTTTGCTCTCTACTTTTTCTTCTAGACTGTTTAGTGTAGATCTAAGAGTTTCGATCTCATTTTCTGTTTCTCCAGACCCTTCAAGAGATTCTATTTTCTCTCTGAGATCTTCAATTTCGTCGTCGAAATCAGGAACTTCTATCTCGTCTTGTAGTTCCTGCTTTAATTCTTCTTCATCCGCCGTTTCAGTTTTTAGATCCTCTATCTCCTCTCTTATTTCCTCGACTTCCTCGTCTGTCTCCAGAGATTCTTCCAGCTCTTCAATTCTCTGTTCTATATCAGAGGTGTCGTTTGCCTCTATTTTTTCGATTTCAGACTCTAGCTCCTCTATTCTCTGACCTAGATTTTCAGCATCCGAAACCTCTTCTTGGCTTTCGGAGCTTTCTTCTTCTACAGATTCCTCTGAACTCTTGTCTTCCTCCTTTTCTTCTTCGAGAACTTCCTCTGAGTTTTCTTCTTCAGTTTCTTCCTCGACTTCAGTATCGTTTTCTTCGCTTTCCTCTTCTTCGTCTTCAGAACCGAAAAGTGTTTCATCTGAGTCTTCAGAACCGCTTTCTTCTTTTTCTTCAGTTTCTTCCTCGTCTTCTTCGCCGAATAGGACGTCCTCATCTTCGGATTCTTCGTCCTCATCTTCCTCGGGCCCGAAAAGCTCTTCTTCGTCCTCCTCTTCTTCGTCTTCAGGTCCGAAAAGTGTTTCCTGATTTGATTCGTCCTCCTCTTCTTCCTCTCCGAATATTACATCTTCGGCCATTTAGAATTCACTTAATACCTAGAAGTGGTCAAAATGTTAAAACACTAACGGTGGTTGAGACCTTGTTTCACGGCCTCGGAAAGCTCCAGCACGTCCTCAAGAAGGTCCTCAGTCTGCTCCCTGTTTTCATGGATACTGGATTCAAGCGTGGCAACTTCTTCGTCAAGTCCTTCCCAGAGTTTGTCGATCCTGTGCTTAAGCTCTTCAACATCTTTCTGCCTCTGGGCATGACCTTCATCAAGCTCACGTTCAAGCTCTGCCTGTTTCTCCGCTATCTCATCTATCCTGTCAAGAACCTGCGAGCGTTCATCTTCAAGTTCGTCCCCTCTCTCCTCAAGCCTTTCCTGTTCAGAATTAACCTCATCAAGACGACTGTTTACCGTATCGATTCTTCCATGGATCTCCTCCATTTTATCTTCAAGCCCTTCAATTCTCTCGGACTCTACCTTTCTTACTTCTTCCTTAATCCTTTCCTCGAAGCTTCCGTTCTTCAAGATCTGTTTTTCCAATTCGTTGAGTCTTTCGACTATTTCTCCTTGGTTGGAAGAATCTAAACGAGATTCTAAGATGTCTAGACGGTCTTGAAGCGCTTCATAGTCTTTGAACTCAAGTTTTTCCACCCTTTGTTGGAGATCTCCTATGTTTGAAAGTTCTTCTGATTCCTCAGAAATCATTTCTTCCTCGAATGTTCTCAGGCTTTCACCTATCTCACCTATCTTTCTTTCAAGAACCTCCACACGTTTGTCCAGCCCCGCTTTGTTACCCGGGCTTTCTTCGCCGGGTTCTTCTGTCTCGAAATCTTCCGGAGAAACTTCTACATCATTCGGTTCCATACCGGACTCCATAACCCGGATATCATGTTCTAACTGTTTATCGACTTCCTCTTTTGAACCAGGATTTTCCGTTTCAGAGGGTGTTTCGGCCACCTCTTTGCTAGCCTCTACCGATTCGTTTCCGGCCTCTATCTCGGATTTCAGGTCGTCAAGTTCCTTTTTAAGGCCTTCGTCCGGGTCTTCTGGCGTTTCTTCGTCGCCCAGTAGCTTTTTCGCCTTCTCTATCCTGGATTTTATGTCGTCCCCCATAAGTCTATGACACGTCTGGTGGTTAATAAACCTGCTCCGGCAAACCAGAAGTATGCAAAAAGTGCTTCTCGTGGTTATGGACGGCGTAGGGCTTAGAAAGGAGACGGAAGGAAACGCATTCAAGCAAGCGAGCACACCCAATATAGGAAAACTTATGTCCAGAAACGGGTTTACAAAATTAGAGGCGTCCGGTCCGGCTGTAGGACTGCCCGAAGGATTTACAGGCAACTCAGAGGTGGGCCATCTGCACCTAGGCGCAGGTCGAACTATACCTCAACGACTCACGAGAATAAAACAGGCTATAGAAAACAACGAACTACCGGAAAAAGAAGCACTGAAGAACTCGCTTGAAAAAGCAGAAAAAGAAAATTCGACAGTACATTTCGCCGGCATAATATCGGACGGCGGTATCCACGGCCATATTGACCACCTAAAAGCACTTCTAGAAATCGCCTCAAACTACGATGTGGACGTTAAGATCCACTGTTTTACGGATGGCAGAGACGTAGCACCTAAATCCGCTGAAAAGTTCATCTCAAAAATCGAGGGCTGGACTTCCGAGTATACAGGCGAGATCGCCACAGTTATGGGCCGTTACTACTCGATGGACCGAGACCACAACTGGGAAAGAACACACAAAGCCTACCAAGCTATGGCCGAAGCAGAAGGTTTTGACTTTGAAGATCCACGTGAAGCGATTCAGAAAACTTACGAAGAAGACGATTACGACTACTTCATACAACCTTCCGTCAGGAAAGGTTACGAAGGAATGAATAACGAAGACCAAGTAATTTTCTACAATTTCAGGGCCGACAGGGAGAGACAGATAGAAGAAGAACTCGTGGAGGATGTTGATCCGGACGATTACGAGGAACCAATCGAACCTGACTTTGTTTCCATGTTCAGATACGAGCACGAGATCGAGAACCCTGCTATCTTCGACAAAAAAATAGTTGAAAACACTCTAGGCGAAAAAATCGAGGACGCAGGGCTTTCCCAGTTACGGGTTGCGGAATCCCAGAAAAGACCGCACGTAACATTCTTCTTCAACGGTCAGAGAGAGCTCGAGTTCGAACATGAAGAAAGAAATTTCGTTGAGAGCGATAAGATCAAGTCCTACGATGAAAAACCGGAGATGCATGCGAACGATATAACCGAGGTGGTTCTGGAAGCAATAGATGAGTCTGAGAAAGATTTCATTTTGCTTAACTTTGCTAACTGCGATCTAGTAGGTCATACAGGAGATTTAGAAGCTGCGATCAAGGCAGTAGAAACCGTGGACAGAAACATAGGGAGACTGGCCGAAAAGGTGAAGGACACCGAGTACTCGATGTTTGTGACTGCGGACCACGGCAACTGCGAGGACATGGGACTAGAAGAACCTAATACTTCCCACACTTTGAATCATGTGCCCTTGTTCGGCGTAAATACTGATCTAGAGTTGGAGGAAGTTGTTGAAGAGAACGAGATTTGGGAAGTAGAAAAAGTTTTAGAAAAACTTTTACTTGACTAAATAACTTTTTATTCCCCGGAACCGCCACTTGAACCAGAATCGTCTCCAGAACCACTTCCAGACTCCGTTTCACCGGAATCACCGGTCTGGCTACCGGATTCACTTTCTGTCTGACCGGAGCTACCGTACGAACCTGGCTCACCGCATGTTTCCGGTATTGGGCCGGGACTACAACCGTCTACTTGCGGCACTTCTTCAACTAGACAGTTATTCACTTTTTCTTTAGCTAACTGGCACTCTGCATCTCCTGACTGGCTGTCAAGAAAGTCACCAAAGCCGCTGGCCTCTCCTTGAACCATGTAGACGATGACTAGCGCTGTGATAAGAGTTACCATCGCCACCAGCACTAGTTCAATCGTCTTATCCATTCTTATTCACTTTTTAGGAGCAGGAGTAAGTGTTATCGCCTACGTCTACAGGATCTCCGTTCGGCATAGGCACTTCTGAAATATCGGCCCTGCTGCAGCTTTCAGGTGTTGGATGTCCACCTGAGCTAGAAAACTCGCATGTTGATTGAATAGAGTTGTAGCATGATTGTGTGTTTGAGGATCCGAATACATCGCTCAGCCCTCCTTGTACCATGAATATTACGGTTAGTGCTGTCATCATTAGAACTGATGCTGCTACAATTAGAGTCAGAGTTTGGGACATTCCCTTGCGCATAGTCGAAACTATATCTTTACCTGTATAAAAAATGTCCGGAGAAACTTGTCAGAAAAAAGAGTGGATAAGGTGCTGGTTCACGCCACTGAGGGCTTCACTCAGGCTTCGATAGATCGATCTGGATCGAAGATACGTTAAGTTCGTCGCCCTCGTCTGTCTCGATCTGGTCGGTGTCAATAGCTATATCGTCGACATCCGCTTCCTCTTCGAACTTGCTTTGAACCATTTCAGCTACGTCTACCGCTCTGGAAATTGCTTTTCCTCTGGCCTTGACATGAACTGTTTCATGTCCTTCGCTGAATTGAGTTACTACAGCCAGGACGTAGCTCATTGCAGGTTTCGAACCGACGTATACTGTGTTGTCATCTTCTTCTGCCACTGTTAGTTCACCTGTTATACCCATTTTTAGCCGCGGACTCATAAATACTTAATCAGTTTACCGACTTCGAATAGTTGAACCCAAACTTAATGTTGTTGTCCCAACTTCCATCAGGCCCAGAAACAGTTCTCTGACTGTCAGAAATGTTGACGTTAGTGTAGATATGTGTTACCTCTGCTTCCGCCTCGATACCCTCCTCTGGTTGATTTCCATTATTTCCGCACCTATCTGGCGCAGCCTGATAATGATCGACATTCGTATACAGTTCAAAATACATTTCACTGTCATCTAGAGCCTGATAATTTGGTTTTTGAACGTTACTATATGCACTTCCCCCTATGTTAGTTCTTGTCTTTGCTTGCCAGATAGCCGACTCTAGAACTGACTCCTCATCATCTTCATCCAAATTACACCCTTCTGTATCGCTACTTGCTCTAGGCCATGAGGTGTCGTCTATAATCCTGTCAACCTCGTGTGCAACATCCACAGCAGTCTCTGAAAGATTGACGTAACGATTGTTGGTGTTGTTAACGTGGAAACTGTCTCTTCCAACGCTGATGTTGACTTCAACGGATCCCGTCGAGCAAACTATGTAGGGATTCGATAGATTCCACTGGATATCGGTGTTTACCGCGTTATCAATATTGTCGGGCTTACCAAGGTTTTCAGTTCTAGGCGATTTCACGCCAGGGCTCTGGCAGCCGAACACCTGTCCCTGTGTCTCCAAGCGTTCGCTCAGGTTTAGATAGTAGTTCTCTCGAAGCTCCTGCTTGTCAGGTATAGAACTCCACATCAGGCCGTTGCCCTCTATGCCCGCATCCACACCAAGCGCCAAGGCAGCATTATTCGAGGTAAAGTTTAACTCACGTGGCATTCTGTCCAGGTAGTTATCTTTCTTCAGTTCGGTTTCAGCTACTTTAGAATAATCTCCGGCGTTCTGCTCGATAAGCGTCTCCGTCTCCATGTCTATGGCTAACGCTCCGAATATGTTGCCCGAGGCTATGAAAAGGAATAATCCGAGACCTACCAGACTTGTGAACTGTCCTTTAATTCTGGACACCTACTCCCACACTTAGTTTCGCAAGGTTTGGACTCGGTGACGCGATGTACATGTTCGAATGCGCAGCTGAAGAAGCATCCAAGCTATATTCTCCAGCAATAACACAGTAAATATTGTTATTGAATGTTCCTCTCTCTGCCTGCGGAGGACAGCTCCCGTCATCGTTTTCAGGCACCGTGCATCCTGAAAGTCCAAGGTCAAGTTCCATGTCTAACTGTACATAGTTCAGTCGGCCAGGACATTCAGCAGGTCCTGTAGGATCCTCAGGGACCGTAATTGTTCCCCCTGACCGGAGTAAAGTCTCATCTCCTACAGTAAAAAGATGTATACTGCTTTGTCGAAGTATTATCCTCCGTCCCTCTGGCATTATCACGTTGTTTTTCAACTTGTTCTCTCCGTTGGCAAAGTAATAACCTGTCGCGTTCCGAAAATCGAATTTACTGGTTAGAGCGGCCATAGTCATATGTGCCTGATATCCCTCCTTGTAGTCCTCGACTATGGCCTGCATGCTCGAATCAGCTTTAAGCTCTCCGCCCTGAGAGTACATCAACGTCACTATAGATAACGTCATCACAATCATCAATACGGAAACAACTACAAGTATTATAGTTGCAGCCGAGTCAAAAGCTCCTTTCAACTATGATCCACCTCCTATCTGAATTATTCGTATGTTTGAACCACCATTAGTCTTTGTTATTCTAAGAGGGATGTCTAAACGAACTACTTTCGGATTTAAGTCGCCGCATATATTATATTGTTCCCATTTGTACCGAAAAGAGTCTTCGTTTCTGAGACCGGGAAAATTGGCGGCACATCCGACAGATACAGTGCTTCCCATAGAGTTAATCTGGTCTCTCCGTACTTCGCCCAATCTTTCATGCTGGCTCGCAATATGGAATGAGGCTGCGGCCTTAAAGCCTTCACCAGTAACCCAAGCACCTGAAACATCTGATAGACCTTCCATTAGGGACACTTGAAACTGTATAGCCAAGATAAGTACCGCGGTGAAAAGTATCATGCCCCCTATCATCTCAAAGTGCTCTATATCCATTCTAGCACTCCTCTGCGGCTATCGAAACGCCTGCCGAGTTTTTGCGTATACATATCCTATCCGATATTCCCTCAGTTACGCCTTCAAAGCCTGACTCAGGTTCTATGGGATGACTGTTCTTATCAGATCCTGGCCAGTTAATCAGGGTATCATGAGTGTAGTTGAGGTGAACCTCACCGTTCTTCCTCATTATACCGTACTCGACATCGAATTTCAGCTCTATCTCAGCTTGTTCCAACGCACTTGCCATATCCATGGTCGGCCCCATCCTATCGGCAGGAATATCGACAGTCCTCACTCTTATACGATCCTCCAGATCCGTCATCCTGTTTATTCCGATAACAGCCATTAGCCCAAAGATAACGATTCCTACAATCGCCAGAGCAATTGTTTCGGAAGAACCTTTCCTTCTCACTTTTTAAACCCCCTTAACTTTAAGCCCGCTAGCGAAACTGAACCTATACCCCCCACTAAATTGTTTAACTGGCTGCTTGCAACGACCAAAACTGCTCCAAGCATTATAGCTCCAAGTATAGCTGTTACAAGTATTGTGGGCGACATTTTAGCCATTCTGAATCACCATTTTTTCGCTATTAAACCTCTTACTGATTTCGTCCGGACTGCTCCAGGTATCACCGTCAGGCTGTTGAACCTCATCTTGAATATTTCCACTTTCATCCCCGGTTATTGCTGCCTCTATCTCGGATAAACCTCCGGTTGCGAGACCATAGATAGCTACCATCATCAGAACAGCGATTGCAATAGCCACCACGGCATGCACTGACATATTCATTATAGCATACCCTCCAGGAAGTTTAGTGCGCCGTTGGCCTGACTATTTACAATAAGTGCCAGAACGAGAATTACTGATATACCTGCAACGACCGACATTACGATTTTGAGGGATACCTCCATACAAGCTTCACTTCCTTTAACCGAATTTATAGCTTACTAAAACTCTGGTAAAACGCCTCCATCTCCGGTCGAAGCAACAGTAAGGAAATCAGAGAGACCTTGATCCAAAAGACCTGTTATCGCAACCACAAGCGCAACCATTATTATGATAGCTAAAGCGATTTTAGTGGTCGTATCGATAGCCTCAAGTCCTTTAAGAGCATCCTGCTGGCTTTGCATCGACACTCACCTCCCTTAGAACGATTTCCCCGGAATCCTGTTTGCTTATATCGAAGGAATCCACCTTATGATATTCAGCACCGTTACCACCCAAGGTCTGTCCGTCCCCCGCCTCAGCTCTCAAAGCCACGGAATTTGTACCATCATCTGCAATAGGCTCAATAGAACTTAACTCAAGCTTATAAGCGCCCGACTCGTAGCTGTCCAAGTTTGATGCGGAGGTAGAACCTACATCTATCTGAGGCTCTGAGTCTGAATTACCAGAGTTAACCGAAATAGTTTGTCCGCCTAGATCGACTTCCAGATTGGCGCCACCGCTCTTTTCGTAGACGATTTCAACCCCTTTGACATTCTTAAACTGATCTGTATTAAAGTTCACTGAGCCTCCTAAAGATGAAAGAGCCTTTCTTTCACCGTTTTCGATGTTTTCTTTTAGTCCAAGTATGTTGTAGTTCTCAGTTCCTGCAGGACAGTTATCGTAGACGCGCGGAGTGTAATAATCCATGTCGCCATCGAAATGCTGCGCATGTTCGCTGTGACTCTCCTCACCCTGGTATTGGTACTGGTTTGTATCTTGCTGTTGGTTATCTCCCCCCCAATTATGGTCGCCATTACTGAAATCAAATGTATGCGGATCTAGCCCACAACCGTAAGTAAGATACTTCATCTCTCCCTGATCATTATAACCTAGCTCTGTTCTAACATCGTCTTTCCTTATTATGGTCTTGTTGGCAGCGTCAAAACGGCTACAGCTGAATGTTTCTCCATTCACCGTGTGTTCGGCATCATAATCATTATTTACAGGGTTGATGAATCCTTCTGGGCCGCCAGGTTGACACGTCTCTCCCACGCCTAGATCATCTATGTTTATACTTGGAAAGACGCTGTCCTCTTTAGGCGGACTCTTTTTTGAAGCCTCTCCAAGGTTGCTGAAGCTCTGGGCCTTCGAAATAACGTATCCCTCCGTTCCCATACAGAAGTACCATTTTCCATTTTTCAACGAGTTTCTCAAAAGATCTCCTCCATTATCGATATTATCTTCTAGCTCATGTGGGGTTCCCCCACCGTTCTCGAAGACCCACGTGCCGCCCTTTACATTCGGCCTCCACGCTGAGAACTTGTGAGCGGGCGGATCGCTGGTATAGTCAAAGTTGTTAAACAGGCTTCCGAAGGCAGCTCTTTTGCCCTCCTTATGAGGACCTTTCTTAACAACTTTCATATGATTGCTCAATTGCCCTGAAACCTTATTTTTCGGGTCTAGGCCCGGAGGTAGAAGAACTGATGCTCTTGTCGCCGACCAGAAATCAGGTATCTGGGCGAGGCTATCTCTCTCGTATTTAGTTTTAAGACCTAGAAGTATGTCATCATCACCTAAACTGTCGATTCCGAACGTTCTGCTGATGTTGAAATAAGTTTTACCAAAGTTACCTTCCATGTCGTTTCCTGGTTGCCTTGCCCTCTTTTCAGTAAGAGATGGGATCGAAGGCAGTTTCTGGCCGATTTCAAAGCCTATGCTGCCAGCTTGAGCGCATTTCATGTCAAAGTCGGCCTTTTTCAGCGCAGACCAGCCATTAAAATCATCCGTATAACCTCTAACATTACTCGTCTTTCTAAGTTCCTTAAGGGGTTTAGTAACGACCTCATGTTCGCTCCCGGACGAACTTCCTTCTATTATATGTAATAAAAGGCAATCGCTTGCCGCTAGCATATTCCATACCAAAAGTCCTTCGAACTGCCTTCTCGAGAAATCAGGATCTTCACTGATACCCCCTTCTCCATCATTCTTAGTCTCATCAAAACCGATCTGGACGAACTTGTCTCTTCCGAAGTCTTCTATGGTACCTGAGGCGTTCTGAGTTGCGGGATCGAACGAATTAACCTTTATGCTGTTTAGGACAGCTATGAAGGCTGATCCGATTATCACCATGACCGCGATCTTGAATATTGTGTTTATCATCTTTTTACCTCAGCAGAACTGTACGAGACCTCCTGTTATGTCGGAGAGGACTGATGCCCACATCGAGCACCCCTCAACTGCATTTTGAGCGTTATTAACTAATGTTAGTGAGGCCGGAGCCAAGACAAGTAGGAGAAAAATAGCTACGAATATCCAGAGAACCATGTCAAAGTTCATTCCTTTCTTCATACAGGGATCATCTCCAACCAGACCGCAAGGAACGCCATGGTTATTATTGCGAGGAATATTCCTACCATCGCTACTGTTTCTACGTTTCCTTTACGCGACATTTGCCACGATTCCTCCGAATAACAGTGAGATAATCACTAGGGTTACACTATAGAATATCATTCCGACAATAAGAACCTTTCCGATAAACATATTTCTGTACGTCATGTTCTCTCCGTGCTCAATCTTCATGTAGAATGTAGAAAGAATGAACAACAGCTGGATCAGGTAGATACCGACAACGAACTGCAATATTTCGGGCGAAATAGCCGTATCAAGGTTACTGATTAGACCTCCAAAGCTTGTTCCCGTACCGCCTCCTGCAGAGTCGGGAAGGCTTTGCTGAGCCTGTGTAAACGATTGGCTTAGCTTATACATAGCGCTGATGATCGTCTGAGACATCCCTACTGCTACACCGGAAACTATCGGCGCCAAAAGATATGCAAGCATCTGGATTGTTGTAGTAGTCTCCTCCATCAGGTCGTTGAGATCTTCCTGGGTCTTGTGGATGTTGTCTAGGTAACGGGAGATTGTCATCATCGCCATAGATGCCATCT
The DNA here is from genome assembly GCA_041639695.1 of Candidatus Nanohaloarchaea archaeon. Classification (GTDB taxonomy): domain Archaea; phylum Nanohalarchaeota; class Nanosalinia; order Nanosalinales; family Nanosalinaceae; genus PL-Br10-U2g16. The sequence goes on along the minus strand of JBEQBQ010000001.1, from coordinate 43,990 downwards.
TCGTACCTTTCTCCGAGGACTCAAGTATCGCCCTCATAACCGTGTTGATCATCTTCGAAGGGTACTTCCTCAAAGCACCGTACTTTTCGTCGAACAGAGACTCCTCGAACGTCATGCCCATGTCCCTCACGTTTCTTGAAGCGTACTGGAAAAGCCCTGAAATCTCGAGATCCGAGGTCGACTCCGCAGCTTGCTCCAACGCAAGTTCGGCAGGTGTGCCACCCGAAATCTTATTTCCTAGCTGGAACAAGGCTGTAGGGAACTGGCCTTCAATCTTCTCCAGGTGTTCTTCCGCCTGCTTCCTGGCCTTGTTACCTAAAATCTTCGAAACGCCTATACCCAGACCCAAGCCTAAAGTTATTGAAACACTTCTCATCAGCATCATAAGCGAGCTAGGTTCTCCCGCCGCAGTAGAGAAAAGACCGGGAATATACTCCAGTTCGTTTGTTATCGGGTAAACGTGCGGGAAGATCAAATAACCTATGAAACCGAACATTCCGACCGTTAGGAAGATTAAAAGCCCTATCGGCCATGTAGAAATCTTCATCTGTTTACCCATTAATTCGAACTGGTACTTTCCTCTTTCCGGCAATTCGTTCTTGCTTGTAGGCTGCGAACTAACAGTAGGAGGCCTGGAACTCAGTACTTTTTGCATGAACCAGTAGAGGAACGAAGGCAGCATGACGTTAAACAATAGGAATAGGTGCATTTCTGTGATCGCACCGCCCATGAAAACCGAGATAAGTGGTAGCATGATCATGCCAAGCACCGGAAGCATAGCGCCCATAGCGTTCAGGATCATGACCGGAGTCTTCAGCCCTTGTGCGTAGTGCTTCATCTTCTCCTGAGTTCCATCCAGAATACGGTCAATAGAGTCCTGCAAAAGTTTTTCTCTTCTATCCTTGTTAGGTTCGTTGGTTGCAGCTCTCAAAAGCTGTAAAGACTCGAGGTAGTCGTCGTTATAGTTTTTCCAGGCTCTGGTATATTCTTCAAGAGCTTGATCGATACGAGCATAATTCCCTACCTCTACATCCCATAAAACACCTTTCAAGTCTTTTGAAATAGGTCCTTCAAGATTCAAGGCAGCGAAACGTATAGCGCCCTCGATGTTAGGGGATGAACGCATGTAGATAACCATGTAGAGTATGGACAGAATCATTTCCCCCGAAGACTGTATAACCTTGTTCTTTGCTGCGTAGATCGGCTTGTAAAATGTGTATACTCCGGCGCCGATAGGCACTACTGCGGAGATAATCATCATAGAGAGCGGAATAATATTACCTAAAGCCATGTTTACGGCGAAAAGCATGAACCAAGCAGCGAAAGAAGTTAAGCCTACACCTACAGAGGCAGAAAGAACCATGCCCGGGGTTATATCCCAGCCCAGTAGTCTTAAAGGCGGCGAAAGTTTCTGCTGCGCATCCTCCTCTGCCTTTAAATTAAGGTAGGAGGCCATCGTAATGCAGAGCTTCTCATAACGTGTCTTCGACCTTTCAACCTCTTCATCCTCCTTGTAGTTCTTGTACTCTCTGGAGTATCCTTTTCTGGAGCCTTCATCGTAAGGAGGCATCTCTAAATCGCGGTCAAGATCGTTTACGATCTCTTCAATCCTTTCTTGTTCCTCGTCTTCGATCTCCTATCACCTACTGCTGTTGAAGCCATTCCTTCCAGCGGGCGAAGATCCTTTCCGGGTCCTGACTTCCGTACTCTTCGCCTACCTTATTGGATAAGATGTGGAATCTCTGGTTTGCCTTAACAGTGAAATCGGCTTCCAAGTATTCTTCCCCTTCCTCTTCCGCCTTCCTTACAATCTCCTCCTTAATATCCTTCCTTAACTGGATGTTGTTCCATACGGCTTCCCAGTCATTCTTCCATTCCCTGATGTTTTCCGCAATCCTGTTTAGAATAAGCGACTCTCCGTTAAGCAAAGTGTCTGTAGGCACCAACTCGTCTTTATTCGAGTCATACCGCATAAGATCGACGAAAGCACCCTCCTCCTGAGGATCATCCGTCCACTCTTTCCTGACCTCTGTAATTCCTGTAACTCTTCTGTATGTTTCAAGTCCGTCAGGCGACTGAATCTTGTTAACCTGTACAATAATGTCTGTAGCCTTGAACGATGTTTTCGGCACATTCAGGTCGTTTACAACCCTGTCAAATACGGAGTAGGCGTCTTCGCCGTGGATTGTTCCACCTACAAAGTTTGCGACCGCACCGACACGCATAGCCTCGTACAAAGTCTTGGCCTCATCCGACCTTACCTCACCAATAACCAACGCTGAGTCACCTAAACGCAGAGAGGTTCTGATAGCGTCCTGAGCCGCTAACTCGTTCTCTACCTGGGTAATTACGGAGCGAGACTTCATAGATTCAAGGTTGAAACCTAGATCTTTCATCTGACGGATTGGGAGTTCCAACGTGTCCTCTACAGTTACTATCCTATCTTTTTTAAGAAGTTCAAGCATCGAAGCCGACAATAATGAGGTCTTACCTGCCCCTCTTGTTCCTGCGAACAGTACTGACCGGTTACCATCAACTATGAATGATAAGAGCGCTGCTCCTAGGGAGTTGATGAAGTTCTCGTGTATGAATAGCGGTAGCGTCCATGCCTTTGAACGGTGTCTTCTGAAAGCAAATGCGAGTCCTTCGGGCGAAAGGTTTTCCTGTATAATTGCGACCCTTGCACGGCCTCCCGGCACCTCAGCCTCAGTATCCAGTACAGGATTAGCTTCGTCTAACGGTCTTCCGGACTTAATACGGAACCTTGTTGCCCAGGACTCTGCTTCCTCCTTTGTAGGTATTAGATTAGTTTCACATTCCTCGTAGTCCTGATGCTTGATGTAGATAGGCGAGTCGCCGATAGGAGAGTTAATGAAAACGTCCTGAATCTTCGGATCAGCCAGCAATAGTTCAAGTACGCCGAGACCCGAAGTGTAACGGTTTAATATTGAGGTCATTTCCTCCATTTCTTCGCCGGATAACTGTATGTCCATCTGCTGGGAGATATCACGTATCATGTCCCTTCCGATGTTCTGGAATACGTCCCTCATTCTCTCCGGTCTTGCGAACTCTCCTGACTCGGGCTGGTGCGAAGCAAGGAAACGTCTTGCCGCATCCAGCAAACGGTATTTTTCCTCCGGCAGACTGAACTCAGGCGGGTCAACATGGTAAACCGGCTGTACCTGGTCCGGTACCTCGTAGATCGAAACCTCAACATCTTCTTTTACTTTGTAGCGGTCGACCTCTTTACCTCTCTCCGGAGGTAGACTCATGAACTTTGTAAGCATGAAGTTCGGCCTAACAAGAGGGTGGAAGTACTCCCTGTAAACCTCTCTATCCCCTACGTGGTGACCTGTAACAAAATCTTCTCTTACCGCGTCCTGTATTAGCTGACACTCTTCCAGCCTGTCTTTAACCGGGTTCACGACATCCTGTATGAAGAACTTGATGCAGCGCTGTCTCTGAGGGTACGAATCGTTCATCTGCTGTTTCAAGTGTCTCTCCTTTCTTCTGAGCTGTACGTACGCACCCACAGGATCTTTTCTTAGCTGATCTACAACTATCCTCTGGACTTCAGGCAACTGTTCTGAGTAAAGTGATTCGCACTTATCGGTTCTAACGCTCTGCGAAAGATATCCTTGTGATGAAATGTCTCTTATTGCATCTGAGATCTCTCTCAATAGTTGTACCTGTTCTTTGCCGTATTCGTAGTCCCTTGATTCTGAGAGAACTACTGAACTGGCTTCCGGCACTTCTTGCAGTATATTGATTACCCTAGACATTACTTCGGGGTAGTCTTCGATAGAGGCACCGTAGACCGAGCCTAGAAGGTTTATCTCTATCTTTCCTGACTCGTCATCGTACTCGTAATCAAAGACGTCCTTGTCCTGTACAGCCATTACCATTAATATTCAACCGTTGGTGAATAAAAGGTGTGCCTCAGCAAGACCTGATGAACCGGATCGTGAACCGGGTCAACGACTTCAACCGAAGAGTCCGAGACCTGGAAGAACAGGTCAGAAACATCAACGCTAGAGTCAACACTCTCGATGACACAGTCTTAGAGAAAACAAAAGATCTTTCAGGCGACATACAGGAACTTGAAGACGAGATAGAGGAGATCCGGGACAGAATGGCAAACATGGAAGTCGACATCAAAGACCTCAACCGAGAAAAAAGAAAATACGTCTCCAAACAGGAAATTGAAGAGATAGAAAACTACATGGAGCTAATGAACCCTATAAAGTCTTCTTTCATGACTAAAAAAGAGGTTAAGAAGATGATGTCCAGCAAACAGGGCGTTTCAAAGGATGAAGTCGAGAGGATGATAGACAGGAAGATTAAAAGCATGGAACAACAATCCGAAGGTAAAGGCCTTGGAGAGGACAAAATATGAAGTTCAAACTTTTTGGACGGCTTAGAGACGAAGAAGATTCTAAAGATACAAGTTCGTCCAGTTCTTCTAACAGTTTATCCAGCTCAGGAGGCATGAACCAGAACCAGTCTTCAGGCCTAGGTTCAGGAAGCGAATTCAGCTCCGGGCTTGAAAGACAGGTAAACGAAATGTTTAACCAGGGGTATTCTGAAGACGAGATAAAAAGCGAGCTTCAGGGCCAGTACTCCGACCAGGAGATACAGAAAGCTGTGACACAGGCAGTAACATCCACAGCTTCAGGAGATTCTGAAGGACCTGAACCTATGACTCCTTATCAGGGAGGCGGAGACCAGGTGTCACCTATGGACGAAGGATACAACCAACAAGAAGAAAACGGAATGAACGACTCAAACCCTGAACCGGCACCACCACAGCAACAGCCACCTATGGACAACAATAATCCTCCGCCCCAGCAAAACTCCCAACAGCAAGCACCTCAGTTAGACGGCCAGACCTCACAGGTCGAGGAACTGATCGAGACAATTGTCGCGGAGAACTTCCAGAAGGTTGAGGAAGAGTTCGAAAACGCATACTCAGAGATCGACGAATTAAAACAGAAAGTAGAGGAGCTTGATGAGAGAGTACACGATCTAGAGGTCAGGGATGACGAGGATCAGACACAGTTCATCGACAAGATGAACGAGATAGAGGAAGACATCGACTCCTACCAGTCAAGAATCGGCGGACTCGAAAAAGCATTCCAGCAAGTACTTCCATCACTTGTGGATAATGTCCGTGAATTAACACAGCTTGTCCAAGAAATTAAACAGGAGAGAGGTATCGAAACCGACTCCAACATCTCCGAGGACGACATCAAAGACATGGACATGGATGACTGGTAAAGAAACGTTTCCAACCATATTTCTATCTTAATTATTAACTAGAAAATTAGAGAAGTTTTTATCCGTCGTCTTCCCCGGTCGCCCAGATAACGACTCCGACTAAAGCCAGCATGAATACCATGGTCAATACCTGCATCACTGCTTCATTACCTATGCTTAGGCTTAGATCGATGTCTCCGGAGAAGCCGGGAAGGTATCCTCCAAGGTTGAAGTAACTCAGGAACACTCCTATGAACGCTATCGAAACTAGGATGATTCCTCCGACAGCTATCGGGTTACCCCGTAAAGGTGTGTCCCCGGTATCGGCGAGATCGTTCACGTCGACTCCTGCCATCGCCAGCACGATCAATAAACCAAGGATTCCAAACACGATAAATCCTATCGCAGCTCCAAACTGAGGGAACATGTTTGCCGGTACGAACGCAAGCAGTCCCGCCATCGCGATAAATCCTACCGATAAGGCAACAGCGGCATCAATAGTATCTTCTTCGAAGAGATCTGTCTTGTTCAAAGCACCGTAGGTAACTGCGACGATCAGTAGCCATGGGAAGAAGAGATGGAACAAGTCCATCTGTGACATGTTCTGAACCAGCGTCTCAAATATTCCCATATCTTATTCACCTCAGTCTCTTTGCCCTAGTAGTGCTTCTAGAACCTCTCCTGTCCTGGTTTCATCGTCATTATCCCTTGTATCGTGAACTATGTAGTATACCGCTACACCGATGATTATGATGTATACTACCCCGTATTCTAATGATGCCTGGAAGATCTGCCTAAGGGACACGTTAAAAATCGGAAGTTGCGATGTTGGAAGGAAGGCCGAGAAACCTCTCGACATTCCAAAGGCTCCAACTGCTCCGGCCACAACTATCGCCGTAATTATAGGGATCTTGCCAGGTTTCACTCCAGCGTAACTCAGGAAGATCAACAGGCCTAGTAGACCTGCGATACCGATAGCTATCCTTGCAAAGTAATCTGTGAAAAAGCTCTGGTAGTACGGATTAGCTACAAGGAACTGTGCTACGAAGAGCGAAAGCACTACTGCTATCAGGCCAGCAGTCTTCTCACCGAAGTTATCGCTGTCAAAGATTTCTAGATTCCTAAGTATGAAGTTAAACAGCAGTAGCGAAAGGAAGAAAGGCAGAACAACCGTAAAGATGTCCATTTCTGCCCATGTTTGAATTATTCCGCTAAATGTTACAGCCACTCAGTTATTCACCTTCAAGGTATTCCCTGATGTTTCTGTTCATCAACCACAGCTCTCTTCCAATAACCATTATACCGATCATCATAACCCATCTGTAGATCTCTTCATCCAGCGTCGTGAAGGTTAATGACTTTGACTGGAAGAAAAGGATCTCGATGAACGCAACTATAAATCCGAACGACAGAAATGCGATCGCGAACTCGTCGACCCAGTTCTCGACCTCATACAGGTATTCGTGGAACTTCTTTTTATCGGCCATCCTAGAAACCTCCCATGCCGCCCATTCCGCGCTTTCTTTTACGCATGTTCATCGCTTTTGCTAGTACAAAACCTGCGACCGCTCCAACCGCCACAACTGTCGGGTTGTTCGAGACGCACTGAATTATCGTTCCACTGCATGCCATGTTTTGAAAACCTCTTAGTACGTTTTACCTGTTATCTGTTTAAATATATACGGCAAAGGGATGAGGATTAAGATATTCTAGCCCTAACTTCTCTAGCATGTTGGAGAACTTCCTCCTCCTTACGAAGTTCTCTCTCATCCATATCCTCAAGCCTTTCCAATTCTGGTTCAATCTGCTTTTCAATAATAGGTATTATGGAGTTCATCTCTCTAACAATCCAGTCATCATCGTCAGATTTAACGGATTTAATTTGGTTCTTTAATGTGCCTAAATTCTTTATTAATTGTCCGCTCTCACTAATCTCGGTTTGAAGCATCTCAACTTCTTCCTTCTCAATTTTTACCTGGCTTTCAAGCAACTCTATAACCCTATCGAGTTCAGCTGCTACCGTTGACTCTTTTTCTCTTAGGTCTTGGAACTCTGCTTCTAATTTCTCGATTTGATTTTTTTCCATAGCAAGTTCTTCGTCTTGACCAGCTCTTTGGGCTACCTGATTCCAATCTGCTTCGCTTTCTTCTATAATCTGGCCAATTTCTTTGACAGCTTCAAAGTCTCTCTGAATTTCCTTGATTACTTCGTGAAGCTCATGAAGCTCATCTTTTACCACGTCAATTCCTCTTTCTTCATCTGCTTCTATATCTTCAATCAGTTCGTAAAGAGCGCTTATGTCCTGTTTAAGCTTTGAACCGCCAGATTCTTTCTCCCCAAAAATCCGCTTTATCTCTCTTCTACTTTCGCTTCCCTCTACCCCCTCTAATCTTTCTTCTATGTCACTAAGCACTTCCTGAATTTTTCTTTCATCTTTGACTTCATCTTTTTCTAGTTCCAGTTCTTCCTCTATCTCATTAATCACTTGTTGGAGTCTTTCAATATCTACATCAACCATTTCTTCAACATCGGCTTCCGCGTTCATAATGTCCTGTATAACGCCTTCGAGATTGTCTTCCTGATCGCCGGCATTATCTCCTCCATTATTCATGCGTTCTCTTGCATCCTCTAAGTAGTTTCCTAGGTCGGAGGCTGCATCCCCCCATTCTTTTGCTCCTTCTCCTGTGACTCTTGCTCCCATACCAGAGAAGATTAGTCCACCTCCTAAAGCCCAGAGAAGGGCACCGATAACCCCGAAAGCCATCGCAAGCAAGACTATGTTTTGGAGGCCGTTCATTATTCCAAACACGCCATTAGCCCCGAAGGCAGACACTACAAGAAGCAGCGAGAATAGCGCAATACGTGAGCTAATGCCTTCATCGCCACTTGAACCTACACCGCCGCTTTTCAGGCCTGAAGCTTCAAGCAGGTATTCGTTACCCATTCTCCGGAGAGCTGTCTCGATAACAATATAGAACGATACCCAGAAGACTCCCACAGTTGCTCCAAATACCGCCACATCTTGCCATCCACCTATCTGGAAGCCGAATATATCGGTGATTAGCGGTATAATGCCCGCGAACTCTCCGTTTCCGCTGGCTACTCCGATAGGATCATTTTGAGCTGCAACTGTTGAGATCTGGACAAAGAAGGAGGCTAGAATCGCCTTTATTTTGTTATTCATACAGTAGTTAATTCGCACCTAATTTATAAATTATCTGGCCCGAATCAGGTGAAGATGCTCCAGAGAACGAGTAGGAAGGCGAAGCCTAGAGCTCCAAGAAGTATGTAGGTAAGGCCTCCGAATACCACAGCCGTAAATTCATTTAAAGCCCGGAAAAGCGGCGATGGAACGGTCATACCTGCTATAAGGATGGCGATTATCGCGGCGTACTTCCGTACCTGTTTCTTCTCCTCCTTCTTGCTCTTCGTTAAAAACGGGCCGTCATCGTCGGCGTAAGCAAACCAGAGCGCCTTGAAAAGCCCTAGATAAAAGATTATGAAGATCAGGAGGAAAGGCGCAACGAGCTTCGCCAATATTTCAACTTGTGAATCATAACTAGGTAATGAGAACTCTGTGCTATCAGTTGAAAATGAACTATCCGTGTTATCACCGTAGTAGTATCCTGCGACAGCTCCTGACAGCATTACGATACTGAGTATCCCGATCAGTAGTTTATTTGTCGAAGTCGAAATCGTCTCCACCCCCTCCGCCGAAGTCGTCTCCTCCAACGCCTCCAGAACTTCCTCTAACTTTTTCTAGGTAAGCCGGTATAAGTTCATCGACCAGGAAGCCTGCTACAAGTCCTACAGCTGCTAATACAATTATTCTTGTCAAGAAGTCTGAGAGACCTAGGTAAACCTTTACCTGCTGGGTTGCCGCTATTGATACGAAGTAGCCTGAAACCGCGGCGACCGGGAACGCAATATACTTCCAGGGATCTCTCATAATTAACTGTTTGGACTTAGCTCGTTTTTAACTATTCAAACTTTCCAAGCCTTTCCAAGGTCTCAAGAATACCCCAAGCATAGATCACGGACTCCCAAGCACGGACATAATCATCTTCCTCAAGAAAATGGTAGGTGTCGTCCTTGTACGCCAGAACGTTTTCCATCTGTTCAACAGAGTCATCTCTGTCCTCTAACCTGTTCTCAAGCTTCTCCAGCCATTTCCTGGTTTCTTCTTCCAGTCTTTCCTGAGTACTATCTTTTTCCAAAAACTAGAACACCTTAGGTTTCAAGCGATCTCCTTATTTCTTCTAACTCTTCTTCATCTATTTCGAGTGCTGTTTCGCCTTCTTCAACTGCTTCAGCATCCAGTCCTAACGCCTCTTCTAGAAGACCTCGCTGGATCTTTATCTTTTCCGCAAGATCCGACATTCCCTCCTTTACATGAGAAAGTTCTTCGATAGTTCTGTGTTCTTCTCTTACTGCTTCTGCAAGCTCTCGAGGGTTTCCGGTTCTTTTTGCCTCGACCTCCTTTGATCTTACGTCTTTCAGCTCTCTTTCCGCCTCAACCACGTATTTAAGAATCTCCATTATCTCAGATCTGAACTGCTCAGACTCTTTCTTCATCTCAACAAGGGTCTGCCTCATTTCCTCTACAGTCTCTATCTCTTCCTGAGTAGCTTCACTTGATTTATTCAAGTTAGAACCTGATCCGTTCCTGCTGGTCGCCGACATACAGACATTTAGAGCCAGATTTACTTAACTGTGTGCCGAAAGGAACTCTTCTTCCTTGTGAGATGTTTCGCCTACAAAGATGATCGAGTGAGGTGTATCTCCAAACTCTTGTTTCGCAGCTTCTTCCAGAGTCATTACTGAGACATTCTGGGTTTCTAGATTGGCTCTTTCAAGCACAACAACCTTTCTCGGACCTAAGTTTTCGTCCATCGAAACCAGTTTCTCAGCCGCCTTAGAAGCATTATAGTCGATATCCAGTAAAACCAGTGTGTGGAGATCGATCGAATCATTCTTCTCAATATGCTTTACGATCGAAGAAGGTTCGCCTTCCTTCGGCAACGTAACCGTTCTGCCGAACTTGTAAACGTTCAAACCGGTTTCCGCTATAGAAGTGAATATCGAAGGCGCATGGACAACATTAGTTTCAATCCCATCCTGCTCGGCTCTATGTTTAATATCGTAGTGAGTGGTCGCAGTAAGGGCGTTTCCTGAGACCAGGAATGCAGTATCTGTTTCTTTCGCTGATTCGATTATCCTGTCTTCACGTTCAACTTCTTCACGTGAAAGTTTCTCAATTTCACTACAGGTCTCCTCTTCAAGTCTTTCTAGATCGACCGTTTCCGTGTTAGTGTAGAACTCGGCGAAAACCTTTTCGGCATCTTCAACGGCCTCTAAGCCTTTCTGCGTTATTTCTCCGTCATCAAGTCCGAGACCTACGATGTGTAGCATTACGGTATAAAACTCTCAGGAAACCTTTTTATCGCATGGAGCAGGAAAAACTCGAGGAAAAAGTCAGAGAACTGTTCGAAAGACAGGACTTCGAACTCGATGAAAAAAATGGTTCGATCATCGCCAGAAACGGGGAAACCAAACTAACTTTGAAACCGTTCTCATCCGAAAAATACTCGATCGAAGAAGTAATTGAGAAAACCGGTGAAGACGATAATATTTTCGTTGATGAAGGGCTTTCTGAAGTTCAGGAAAAGTTGGAGAACGATGTTTCGATAATCCATGAAGAAGATGAAGAAGAGTTTGATATTCCTTCGTACGAGTTGATCGGCGATGTTGCAGTCATTAATGAGTTGGCAAAAGTTTCGGAGGAGGACGCTGTTGAAGGAATCCTACACCACAATCCCCGGGTTAAAACTATTTTACTGAAAGAGGAAGGCGGTTTGAAAGGAGAGTTCCGTGTAGGCGACTACGAAAAACTTTACGGTGAAGAGACAGAGACCTTTCACAAAGAGTTCGGACTTCGTTACAAAGTGGATCCAACCAAGGTTTACTTCTCAGAACGTTTCGGAACGGAAAGAAAAAGAGTCTGCGACCAGATAGAGGGAGGAGAAACTGTTCTTGTAATGTTTGCTGGCGTAGGGCCCTTTGCCGTACTGGCTGGAAAGATGGGTGCGGAGAAAGTTGTTGGCGTTGAGAAAAATCCTGTAGCTGCCGACTACATGAAAGAAAATATTGAGTTAAACGATCTTGAAGACACTGTTAAAGGGATTGAAGGCGATGTCAACGAAGTTGTTCCCGATCTTGGAAAGTTCGACCGGATCATAATGCCTTTACCGGAATCAGCAAACGAGTTCCTCGAACTTGCATACAATCACCTCGAAAAAGACGGAACGATTCACTATTACAGGTTTGTTGAGAACGATGACTTTGGACCTGTTGAAAACGAAGTCAGAAATGTTTCGGAAAAACTTTCTATCGTAAATATTGTTGAGTGCGGTGAGAGAAGCCCTTCAGAGAAACGTGTCTGTGTAGAAATAAAGAAAGAATAAGAGGAGAAAATTACTCCTCGTATTTGATGTCTTGAGTGTCTTCTATGAAACCTATGTCATCAAGATCTGTAGGCTTAAGCCCTAGCTCTTCGTAAGCCTCTTCTCTTTCTCCTGATGCTAGTTCAAGTGCTTCTTCTGCAGAATAGGTTTCTCCATCTGCCTCAAACTGAATACCTGAACTTTCAGGCAAAGTGTTCTCCATCATGCTGTTGACATATCTCTGAACCGTGTCAATAGATTCGTAAGCAGCACCAGCTTGTTCCATGATCGCATACTGAATGCTTGTCATGTCGCCAACTTGTAGCGTATCCTCCATCTGCTCAGTCAGCGATCCGAGGCCGAGTTCCTGTGCAAGTTCAGTTTGAATATAACTCTGTGCGGCGTCTCTAAGTTCACCTGCGTTATCGCCTCTAGTGTTCCTAGATTCTGTCATTCTCTGAAGTCTTCTATCGCTTGCACTGGCTAGATCGAAAACTGTGTCGATATCGGCATCACTTAGGGAGCTCTCTACGGCAGGGCCGACACCTTCAACGTTTGTTAGATCTTCAGCCTTGGTTGTGAATGTGTCATACTGATCGAGTGTATCTTGAAGATCCCCTTCAACTTCTTCAACAGCTTCTACTGCCGTGCTGAACCTTTCTGCCTGTCTCTCAAATGCGTCAGCCACAGTTGCTCTAAGAAGGTTGGCGGCTTCGATTGGATCTACATCTCCCTCGTCGTAGAACTCTCTGATGTTTGTAGTTACTGATGATACTACCTGGTCTTCTACGCCGAGTTCTTCAGCTATGTCATCAATATAGCCTCTTGAACGATCTGCTATGGCTTCAACTGTTTCACTACCAACTTCATCTCCGATATCAAGTCCATATTCATCAGCTGCCTCGTGGATTGCTTGTTCCATGTCTTCTATGGAAACTTCATCGTCCGCTTGCTGTACGTTCTCAATCGCTGTTTCTACCAGAGAGTCGACTTCTTCGTAAGTTTCTTTTCTATCCTGAAGTTCCAGTGCTTGACCTTCTAGATTAACTTCATCAAGAACGCCCTCTATAGCGTCATCTGCACTATCTTTTGCATTTTCTGCCTGCTCTTCTCCGAACATCCAAAGATCTCCGGTTTCCTCCATTTCATCATGAAGCGTAGGATTATCTTGAGCGCCTCTGGCAGACTGAACTCTGGAACGATTCCTGTCCTGAGTTATCAACTGGTTTCTTTCCCATGCCATCGGAAGTGTCTCATCAAGAGCTAGGTCAAATTCTGATCTGAAGTTACTATATTCGGCCTCTACCTCCTTACCGTCGATAGATACTTCATCTTCTCTATCCCCAAATTCGGTCTCGTAGTGAGCCTTTCTGGCTCCAGCCATGGATCTCAGCTTATCTGCAGATTCCTCGATATCGTCTTGAGCATCTTTCATCTCTTTTCCAAATCCGAGTGCTTGCTTGACCATGGATCCGATTGAGCTGGCTTCTTTATTTGCTCCTGTCTCAATACCTTCTGCTACGTCCTCTGAAGCTTGTTCGAACTCGTTCTGGAAACCCGTTCTCTGATTCATGTTTTGCTGCAATTCCTCGTCTACATCTATGTCTTCGTCCTGAGTTCCGGTCGTGCTCGGCGAACCGGCATCATCGTCTCCAGAGCCATCTCCTACCATTTCCCTTACGTTTTCTAAAGCTTGTTTAGCGTTTTCGTCATCCGGGTTTCCCCCTTGTCCTTGAGTCATTATTTATTCACCTAACAGTCACCATTTGTGACTAAAAATTTATAAGTGATTCTAATTTTTACCATTCTTCAGTTATAAAGACATGTTTAGTTACCCTCGATTTTGCTCCTTCTAACGACCGACTCCTAACCGAAACACCTCAATATTTAAGTTTTGCCACTTAATAGTTACACAAGGTGCTCCGTAAATATGTCAGATTTAGATTTGTCAGAATATTCAGAAATGATCGTGGAACTGGAAGAAAAAAGAGGAGAATACAGCGAGAATTCTCTAGAGAAGGGGCTACTGGATCAAGGCTATCGATTACTGGAAAAGATAGTGGGGGGGCAGTCAACTCAATCTGTTTCTGGAGCAAGGAACTTTAATAGGCTTTACAGGATCAAAGAAACATTCGAACAGGAGTTTGGCGACCAGCTTGATGAAAGTATTAACTCGGCCTTAGATTATGATAGAATTGTAGAGCGAGCTGAGGCAGAACTTGAAAATGAGACTAGCATTCTTGACTATAATAATATTAGGGAAGGGTTAAATGAATCTGGTACAACCGCATCCTCCGAATTTGAAGACGCATATATGGAAGTAGTGATTAATGGAGCAAATTCGGAAGACCTAGACTCTGCAAGAGACTTCATCGACACAATGTTGAGAGAGTCTCTAGTTTCAGAGCTCAGTCATGACGGAGAGTTTACCGCCAACACCATCAAGCACAATATAGAGTCATGGGGCGAGAGAGGTAAACCCCAAAAATTTGATGAAGTCTATCCGATGATTGCAGGCACCTCTCTATTTATTGAAGCTCTAAGCGAGGAACTTACGGAAACGATTAACCAGAAAATGAGGGAGATTGATTACGGAGACGGAGAACCAGGATCCGGACCAGAACCAGGGCCAGATGATGACGATTCAGATGACCCCGATCTCCTCAGCAGACTGGAGGCAATTGAGGACGCATTAGATAGTTATGCCGAGAGACGTGAAGAGCTTGATCTCCATACAGAGCATAGTGACGAGTTTGAGGATGCGCAGGAGATTCTCAGAGATAACGGTTATTAGTTGTCACGTCTGAATAACAAAAGATTTATAAGATGTTTGTGACAAATTAGTGATAAGAGGTATACAAAAACTATGTCCGGAGAAGACGACAAAATAGACAGATTCGACAACAGCGACGAAGAGTTCGTCGACGACGTCGAACAACAGGGAGAAATGCTGAATGATTTAGAATCCGAGTTCAACAGTCTAACCCATTTCGTTCAAGACGTTGCAGAGAATGTTGACGACTTAGAAGACGATTTAGGAGAACTAAGAAATGATATTGATATACGGATGGATGAGTATGAAGCTCGTCTATCTAGTCTCGAACAGGATATAGAAAACCTAGACATAGATGTAAGCATTCCAGAAGGGGAGAGAACAGGAGACATACTCAACCCTATGAACTACTTTGAAGGAGACTACACCATAGATCAGTTTGACGATATAATGGTTTCAGAAACCTTTTTGTCCAACTATGTCCAGAGAAACGGCCCGGCAATCAACAATATCGGAGAGCACATGACAAATGTTTACAGAAGTAGAGCCAGAAGAAAGGACGGAATGGATCCAAACGATGTTTATAACCCCTTCAGCAACCCGGAACCGGCTGACACCGACCCCGAACTGGACGATCCTGATAAACGAGACTCGATGGCAAAGGGTTTAGGTGCGCTTTTAGGCGCAGGATTTGTAGGAGGTAGCCTGGCCGCACTCTTCTGGCCTGATGACGATAGTAAGACCGTTTACAAGGAAAGCGGTCCCGGGAACCAGAACATTAACGGCGGCCAAAATGGAGGACAGAACGGAACTGCTCAAGGGACTGTAGACTCGTCAAACCCTAACTACTTCGAAGATCTCGACGGCCTAAACGAAGCGACAGATAACAGAGATCTTACCGCAGGAGAGGTCGAGGCATACCTAGACACAGTCGAAAGAACAGATTTAGAAGCCAGTGATGTTGACTTTGGTTACAGCGGTGGCGCAGTCACAATTTACTCCGAGGGCGGAGATGAAAAAATAGCGACAATCACGGAGGACTTCTAAGAGGTGAGAAAAATGAGAAACAAGATAGCCACAATCACAGCACTTATGATAGCATTAACAGCCATTTCGACAGCAGTAACGATAGAACCAAGCTCAGACACCACTCTAAATCTTGGAGAGGCACAAAAAGTTACAGCCTCCGCCTCTAATTCTGTAAGCAGCATCTACCTTGAGAGGTGGAGCGACGTTCAGAACGAATGGGTTGCTGAAAGCATGACCTTTTCATGCAGTAATGGCTGCGAGGTAAGTAATAACTACGTCCAGGGAAGCGAAGGAACAGCCCAGATAAGAGCAGTAACCACCGAATTTGATGGATCCACGAACCAAAAGGAGATAACGCTAGAATGGACGCAGAACTCGGACCCAGAACCGGATAACGAGGCTCCAGAAAACTTTGATCTCCAGAACCCTTCAAGAGATGAAGTAGTAAGCACGACACCCACTTTTGAGTTCAGCGCCGAAGACCCGGACGGCGACGATCTTGACTACACCGTCCTAGTTTTGAACACTGACGGGGACACGGTCAGAACTTTGGAAAGTGACGATTACAACGAGTTGAGTAATGTTAATGAGGGCGACAACGTCGAGTTCACTTTGCCTGATTCGAGAAGTCTCAACGGCGACACAGAATACTCCTGGGAAGTGGATGCATCCGATGGAACCACGACCTCGAACTCCGACTTCATCTACTTCAGCACGGAGGAAGAAGCCCAGTGCGGACTACACGAAGACACGATCACGGTAGAACTAAGTTCGGACTCGGCTAACCAGGATGAGGAAGTAACTGCTTCAGTAAATATTGAGAACGCCGAACGCAGCGATGAAGAAGTCGAACTAATCATCAAAGCCGATGGCGATAACGTAGAGTCAAAAGACGTAACGGTTGAAGGAGACAGCGATGACGATTATGAGGTCGACTTTAGTACGGAAGATCTTGAAACCGGAGAAGTAGACATCACCGCAAAAGTAAAGGTTGACAGCGGGGCTTGTGAAGGAGAAAGCTTCACCAGCGATGAAGTAGTACTTAACGTCAACGAAGACGGTGGAACTCTTGAAGTAACGGTGACAGATTCAGAAGAAGATCCCCTTGAAGACGCGACAGTCGAAGTTGACGATCAGGAAAAAGAAACTGATGACGATGGAGAAGTAAGTTTCTCACTTGAAGAAGGAGACTACGATGTAGATGTTTCGAAGGACGACTATCAGGACAACAGTAGAGAGACAGAAGTAACTTCCGGAGAAACCACAGAAGAAGAGATAGAGCTTGTCGAAGAAGGTGAAGAGGAACAAGCAGAACTAACCGTTGAAGTAGTTGACAGCGATAACGACCCTCTAGAAAATATTGATGTAGAGGCTGAGAACGGAGAGACCACGGATGGAGAAACCGATGAAGACGGAGAATACGTTTTCCAGCTTAAGCCAGGAGAGTACGAGATAACGGCTTCAGATCCAGACTACGAAACAGCTTCAGAAACAGTAAATCTTGATGAAGGGGATACAGAACCGATTACCTTAACGCTTTCCGAACTAGATGACGGCACTAACGATGATGAGGACATTCAGGCAGAGTTTGACTGGAGCCCTAACGAACCTGAGGCAGGTGAAGAAGTAGAGTTCGATGCATCCGATTCCACGGGAGGCGACAGCTTCCGCTGGGACTTCAACGAGAACGGGATCCCGGACAAGTACGGCGAAGAAGTAGACTACACCTTCGACGAAGAAGGAGACTACGATGTAGAAATCGAAGTTGTCGGTTCTGAAGGATCCGACACAACAACAGAAACGGTAGAGGTTCAGGAAGCCGACGACGAAGACGATGACTCGGATCAAGACGAAGTAGATCTTACAGTTAGCGTTGAAGATGAAGATAACGATCCGATAGAAGATGCAGAGGTAGAAGTCGAGAACGGAGACGATGAAACCGAAGATACCGACGATGAGGGAGAGGCTTACTTCAGCCTTGAACCTGACGACTACGAGATAACGGTCTCAAAGGACGGTTACGAAACAGAGACGAGAGATATCGAGCTTGAAGAAGGTGAACCAGAGACCGAAGACTTCACGTTAGAACGAGAGGAAGATGAATCTGACGATGAAGATGGAGAGCTCAGAATCACGGAAGTTTCCGGACCCAACTACGTCTGTAGAGGCGAAAGCTTCACCACAAGAGTAACAGTAAGCAACAGAGACAGTTACGGAAAAGTCGTCGAAATACAGGGAACCGGACTGGATGGTGAAGTGGTTCGAGATGTCCATGTATCCGGAGACGGTTTCAGGACGAAGAACATCCGTTTCACGAATGTCCAAGGCTCGGGTTCAGAGAACTACAGAGTTCAGGTCTCGAACGGAGGCTTTGACTCGGTTAAGAGAACGATCGATGTCAGGGACTGCGGACTTGGAAACGTTGTGAGCGGAGAGGCTTCCTCGATGACCGTAGAGGTTTCACCGAGAGAAGTTGTTGCCGGAAAATCGTTCAAGGTTTCCGGGTACGTTGACGGTGTTAGAGGAAGAAGCCAGGTAGATGTAGAAGTTGGGTTCGACCGGGTTGCTTCGACAGCAACTCAGCCTGACGGCTACTACCAGGTCTACGTACGTTCGAACCAGGTAGGACAGCAAAACGTAGAAGTTTCGACTAATGGAGCTTCCCAGTCGACTGCTGTTTCAATCCTTCCGGTTGCGACAGTGGAAGCTGTCTACGCACCCCGAGAAGTGTTTGAAGGTGAGACCTACGAGATCTGTGGGGATGTAAGTTCGCAGATTGATCCGAAGGTCTACCTGTTAAGAGATGGAAGAGTCGTTGATTCGAAGACTCAGAGCGGAAAGGTCTGCTTCGATGTAAGCGCAGGTGATCCCGGCGAGCACGAGTTTGAGGTTCGTGCTGTAACAGGAGGTAAGTCAGGAAGTGCTTCGACAACAGTTGAAGTACTGGAGCTTGGTAACGAGGTTGAGAGCTTTCCTTCACAGATCGCCTCTGTTGAATCAGAGGAAGGACTGGTGAAGGTCGATCTCTATAACACCCATAGAGAGGTGAAGCGTTACCAGCTTGAGCTTGAAGGCTTGCCGGACACTTGGGTTTCCCAGTCCGAGAGGGAGGTTCTCTTGGATACCGGGGAGAAGAAGACCGTGTTCTTCTACCTCACTCCACGTGAGGAAGGGGAAGGCGTTGCCGAGATCACGGTTTCGTCCGATGGTTCGGATGTATTCAAGAAGGATGTCCGTGTTTGGGTAGGAGGCTCGAAGCAGCCAAAGAATAAAGGCTTGTTCGAGAAGCTGTTTGGAATCTTCTGACAGCTTCAAAGCCTCTACTACTTTTTTTAATCGTTTCTAGAACTTTTTCGTTTCTCATTAAGCAGTTATTAACTTCTGTAACCATTACGGCATGTAAAAAGGTATAAAAGAGTTAAGAATTTGTGTTATCATCAGGTGACACTTAAAGCTATGAATGCCTCTAGACGCATAACTATACTAACAATCCTATTAACCATGATGACAACAGCGGTGGCAGCAGGCCCCGCAGACCTAACGCTGTTCCCAGACGAATCCAGCTCAAGGATCGACTCCTTCACCTCATACGAGATGGAAGTCGAAAACCTTGGGCCCGTAAAGGACAGCTTCAAGTTCAGTTCTTCAGCACCATCAGAAATATCGATTGCACCAACCGAAATAACGCTTGACTCAGGAGAAACCAGAGCAGTAAACGTCTGGTACAACCCGGCAGTCGACAAAGACGAAGGAACATACTCATTCGAACTCTACGCAACATCCGAAGCATCAGGAACAACCTTCACAACAAGCGGACAGGTCAACGTAATCAAAGACCACAAAGTTTCTGTACAAGTTGACGAAAGTTCTCAGACAGCTTGCCTAGGACAGGCAGCCGTCTACGAAATCGCTGTAACTAACGAAGGAATCCAGCAGGAAGAGTTCAGCCTAGAAACAGACTACGGACAGCTCTCAAAAGAAAAAGTCAATCTTGAAGACGGAGAAACCAAGAACGTTGAACTAAGAATCTCTTCAAACTCAGAAGTCGAGAGAAACTTCAACCTGGTAACAGCTTCAACGACAAGCTACGCACAGGAGATCGACAGCATCAGCTTCGCAGCTGAGACCTGCTACGACTCAGAGATGAACGTACAGCCACAGACACAGGAAGTAGCAGCATTCAACCAAGCAGAATACGAGGTCTCTATCGAGAACCTTGGAACCAAGTCAGACGTATTCCAAGTCTCAAGCTCCGGAGGAGCACTAGCCGAAGAAGAACTAGAAGTTGCTTCAGGAGAAACAGAGACAACAACACTAAACATAAGACCTGAAGAGCTTGGAACAAGACAAGTCCAAGTGGTAGCGGAAGGAGAATCAACAAGCTCCTCGACAGTAGGCATCAACGTACAGAACGGAATGGAAGCATCACTAGCCCACACCAGCTCAAATCCTCGGTACTGCGAGGATGAGAGAGCTTCCACAGAAGTAAGAGTTGAAAACACGGGAGCCGCAGCAGAGACATTCAGCCTTTCAACCTCCGACGGCAACCTTTCAACCTCGAACGTAGAACTTGAGGAAGGAGAAGCAGAGAACGTTACAGTCAACCTAGGAAACAGAGAACCAGGTCAGTACCCTGTAACAGTTCAGTCAACAGCACAGACATTCGGAGAACCATCAAACTCCGCACAGACAAATGTAGTAGTTGAAAACTGCTACGATCTTGAGATGGACGTCCTGCCCGAAGTAGTTTCAGCAGGAGAGAACAGATCCACAGTCTACGAGATCCGGTTGAACAACACAGGAACCAAGGACAACACCTACGAACTAAGAACCGACGGACCTAGCTGGGTAGACCTTGGAAACGACAACGTCACAGTAAACGCAGGAGACTCAGAGAACGTCTACCTCTACGCAGGAATCCCATTCAAGAAACAGGGAGAAGTGGTCATCACAGCAACAGCAACAGGCAAGCAAGTCCAGAAGTCGAAGACAGTAAGGCTTGTAGTTGGAGAAGATATCGAGGAAGCGATCAAGTCAGACCAGAACCAGGTCACCGGTTCGTTCACACAGAGCATCTCCAGCTTCATCAGTGACGTAGACAGCAACACCGGAAGCAAAATCATCGCTTCGATCGTTGCAGGACTGGGAATCGTTCTCTCAGCCCTCTACCTCCTCTAAATTTCTTTCTTCATTACTTTTTCCTAACTTATCTTTCTTCTTGAAGCTAACCAAACACATCTGTTGAATGTTTAGCCGAAGGTTTGTGGATTGTAGCCAACCATTTTTCCGTAAAACCCTGCTTCTCATAAAATCCTGTACATCTGATTCGAAGAACATAATCTTGACATAATCTAGCAGGAGAGCAAAGAACTAGATATTGGTGAGAGAAAGAGAAAATAGGAAACTTAGTTGGTTAACCTGCTTCCTCTTACCCTTACTGTCGATGTGTCTTCTTTGATGTAGCCGTAGTCGGTATTAACTATCACAGGGATTTCTTGCTGAGGTCCGATACCTCCTGAAGCTTCGATCGTGAAGCAGGAAAGACCTCTTCCACCGATCAGATCAACTTCCGCCGTATTTCCATCTCCCTGATTTGAGGTAAAGTCGATCGATCCCTGGTCAGGAACTGAAATCCTGACAGTATTCTCCTCCGAATCACTTACATCATAGTCATCAGAGATAAACGGTGTGCCTGTACCATCGTTTCTAACCCTGATACACATCTGTGAGTTTGTAGGCGAGTCACCGGTGTAAGTTATAGGCGACTTCGTCCTGATCTCCATCTGGATAGGTCCAGAAGTAGTGTCAAGTGTGGGCCTGGTTCTTGTTCTCTCGTTCTGGAAACGCTCCCTGCTCATTAAAGTAATTCTGGAGGTTCCCTGGGTGCTGTAATTGTAGTAAATCCTTGCCTTGAAATTGTAAGGGATTTCAACACCGTTGTCAAGACTTGGAGCTTTGACGTTCCATACCTTGGTTGAAGGTCTTGCGGGAAGATTGTTCTCATCGTCCCTAGGCTCTAAAGTTCCGAAGCTTTTCTCAGCGCTTTGGTCGCCTACATAGCTCCAGACGTTACCCGAGCCGGAGAAAGGAACGTTGAAAAGTTGTGCTGTGACATCGTTAGCTGTCGCATCACCAGTGTTCTTCAAGGTAAGTCTTAGACGTACCTGCTCCCCGCTGTAAGGCGTCTGCGGGTAGGCAGAAAAGTTCATCACGGAAACGCTGTCCGCGCTGGCTGTATTATCTGTTTGAGTTGACTGTGCGCATCCCGAGGCGACAACCGCCAGGGCAACAAAAACGACCGCTCTTTTATCTATCACTGTTTAACGACCTCAACATCAAGTGTTGGCGCTTTGACGTATTTATAAGATGTGGAGATTAACAGATTTCTCTCAACCTGCTGATCCGAACTTAATTGGCAGCTAAACTCTACAGAAGACCCTATCACAATCTCTTTCTCATCAGGACAGTTCTCGAACACCCCGGAAGGCGTATAGTCAAGAGAGAAATCCGAGGCGACCCTGCCATTACCCGCACTAGAAATACTCACATCAATAAGTCTTCCCTCTGTAGATGCAGGACTTTCCGTTGAGACCTTCATCTTCACCTCCTTATTCGTGTAAGTCTTTTCTACTGTTGAGGTGCCCTCTATCTCCTTAGGGTCTTTGAACTCCACTTTCAGCGGTTCGACCGGTTCAAGCTGCGATTCGTACTCTAGATTCAGTTTTGGAGATATTGATTTCGAGTTGAACGCACCTAGGTCTTCCGGCGCTTCGATCCTCCAAGTGCACTCCATTTCGGGTGCTAGACCTGCTGTGGCAACCTCAAGGTTTTCAGGCCGGCAACCCTGTTTCTCAGATTCAAGTAAGCCTGTATTGTAGAGTGAGACGTCCTGTAAATTTATTTCCTGAGTGTGATGGTTCTTCAAAACCAAGGTGACGTAGGCCTGCTGAGACGGTACAAGGCTTTTCTCGGATATAGAGAGCTCTTTAATTTCAAGTCCCTTTTCAGGAGAAGTTTCTGATTGCTGTTGCTGCGCACATCCGGAAGCTACGACAACAAGAGCTAGAAAAATCGCTACTTTACTGTCCACGACTCTCCACCTGTATTGTTCTTGTGCCAGCATCTTTCTCGTAAGTATAATTTACGTGCGCGGAAAGTTCGGATATCGTTGAAGGCGAGTCAAGCTCGGATTTTTCAGGCAGAGGAACTTGACATCTCACAGTAACCGATTTGCCCTGGGAGAGCCTTAAACCTCTACGTGTTTGAGGAACTTCGCACTTCGGATTTGAGTAACCGTTTGCGTTCCAGCTCATATCCCCTTTATTGGAACTCATAGACTCATCGAGTTCTAGAGGTTCTGTGGCCTCTATACGGAAACTGTTCTCGTCAACATCTACAACTCCCTTTCTGTACTCTTCCTGCTCCGGATTCGGGTTGCGTAATTGAATGGCGATACTGAGATTCCTAGGTTCGCCAGAAGTATCAGCGATAAATGTCGAGGTTTCACCCGTTGAACCTGGAAGCGTGCCCATTACAATATTCATAGGTCCCGGAGAGCTTTTGGTCTGGAGTTTTGTCGAGCCCTCTACGTCCTTGTTTTTCTTTATCTGTACCTGTCTTAGGCCTGAAGCAGAATAGTTAAACTTGACCGGGAATTTTAGGTCGCACTCGAGCCCGTAAAGCGGAACTCTTTCGGCCTTTTGATCCAATTTCCACCTAACCCTTAACTGGTCTCCGGGTTTCAATATAGCAGAATCGCCGTTGAAACTGTCCCTTGTGGTGGTTACCGAAAACCCGGAAGGATCTATCTCAAATATATCAGGGCAGTGACCTCTTAGTATACTTTTACCGTTCTCCCCTATTGCTACCTCTCCCGCAATATTACCGGTATTCTCAACTTCCATTCGCGCTCTCACGCTCTGACCCTCAAAAATCTGCGAGGGCTCAACATTCAGGCTCTTCACCGTTACTGACCCTGTAGCATCAGTAGAACTCATACATCCTGAGGCAACAACTGTCAGAAACAAGAGACTTAAAACTGCTTTTCGCTTTTCCATACTACATGAGTACTCTTGCAGGAGTTAAAAGCTTTCTAATCGACAAGTTCTGGAGGCCTGTAGCCGACGAATCGGTTTTCTACAATCCTTTCAACACCGCGGTTTACTCGGCACTTTTTGCTCTAGCGGCAGCATATATAGGGCTGCCCCTGCTAAAGAAGCTCAATATAAGTCTTGATAAAGGTTTTTTCATAGGTATCGCGCCCTATATTTTTGTAGGCGGCGCTCTAAGATCGCTTAAAGACATTAATGCTCTAAACACCGTACTGCTTGAAACACCATTTATCTACATATTGATGTTCGGTTTTACATTTGCAGCCCTGTCTATTTCGATCGGAATCACCAAATTTAGAGATATTGAGTACTTCAAACCATTTTCAATAATAGGAATGACAGCTCTAGGTTTCCTACTAACTTTCTACTCTATCGAGAACATAGACCTTCTTCTATGGACTTTAGGGATATCCTTGAGCTGGACAATCGCCGGAGTTATCTTACTTGAACATTTCAAACCCGAACTTTTGAAGTACAGCTTTGTATTACCGGTTGCAGCTCACTTCCTTGATGCAACTATCACAGCTGTTGGTGTAGGACTCAATCTTGCTGTAGAAAAACATGTTCTCGGAAGATTCTTTATTGATGTTATGGGGCCCGCAGGAATGTTTGTAATGAAGTTCCTAATTATAGTGCCAGCAGTAATCTACATCGATAGGAATGTCAAGGGAGAAGAAAGAAGATACTACCTTTTCCTCATCGCTTTACTCGGGTTTGCGATTGCCACAAGAAACTTGCTGACCCTCCTCACTGTAAGCTGATTAATTTAACCTAGAGACGGAGTTACTACACACTCTCCATCTTGTGTTCTGACCTCGTCCTCAGCGCACTGGTTCGATGAACTTGTTGACTTAGGGCAAACGTCCTTGCCTCTTGTAATCTGCCAGCCAGCTTCCGTCCAGTCAAACACCATTTCTTCTTCAAACACGGATTCAAGCCTGTTCTCGTCAAAGCCAGTTATGCTTCCGTAATCCGGCTCGACCTCACCATTCTTTACTTCGCAGGAGAACCAATCAGGATTTCCGGAGCTCAACTTCACGGCTATCTCGCCTTGGCCAATTGTAGGCTTCGAACCAAGATTATCATAGCTTGGTTGGTAGCTTTCGACAACCTTACAACCGTCACCTGCATCAATACCGTCGCATGAAGCGCTTCTTTTCGTCCAGTACTCTTGACCTTGACTGATTTCAGCTGTCACCACCCCTTCCAAATTGTTTTCTACTGGGAAGATTATAGGACAGTTTATCTTACGGCACTGCGAGTTAAGCACTTCAAACGAATCAAGAGTATCAGTTTTCCTCACAGTATAGTTAGCTTCTATACCCATCGTAAGGGTTTCTCCCGCAGGATTCAAACTTTGAACATCTTCTAGTGTAAATAGACATCCGAATAGTTCAGGAGGCTTGTCCTCCGAGAACCAATAGTCTCCAGGTATAGCATCATCCGCACTGCTGAAACCAGCCATTAACCTCTTTTTGGCCTCATCTTTCAGCTCCAGTTTGTTTGAACCTCCTGATACCGGGGTTAAAGCGCAGGAACTTGCGTCAAGATCAAAGGATGTGCTGCAGCCTCCTTCTCCCGGCACACAAGTCTTCTCAGAGTCAGTCACTTCATAATCGTTCACCTGATACTCAACATCGGATTCGTCAGTTGATAAAGTGGCTCTTACTGCCACCGGCTGTGACTTAAGGGTTTCCTCATTAAACACAGCAGGACTATCAACGTTCAGAACTGCTTTTACAGGAGTGTCAGCAGTTTCCGATGGTTTGGTCTCTATCTGAATATTCTGAGAGTTCTTGTATCTTCTAGACATCGCATCGAAGTAGAGCGTTGCCTGTGAGAAGTAATTGTATCTCAGGTAAAGGTTAACGGTCTTTTGTTGGCCCGCTCCCGGAGAAAGCATCTTACAGTTCTCAAGCGATAGAGAGTTAAGGGTTTTGTAGGCCGTTGCAGCTGAAGTTCCCGGGTAAAGATCGTGGTTATCGTCGTCACCATCAACATCATAGCCATTTACGTAAATCCAGCCTGTCTCACAGAAAGGATTTTGAGTGTCATGTTCGTAATCAACTACCTCGATCTTATACTGCACATCCCTAGCATTAATCCCTTTTAATCCATGCCTAGTGTTTCTGATTCGGAACGATAGAGGCATCTTATAATCCTTGTTTTTGAAAGCAATATCCAACTGGGAGCCTGAACCAAGCCGGAACTCCTTAATTTTCAAACCATAGTTCTCTCCCACATCGTTAGCATCCGGCCTCTTCGTATTGTTCAATCTCCACTGCCTTAAGCACTGAGGCCCTTGGAAGAGACACATCACTCTCTGTTTTGCCTCTGAAAATGTTGAAGAAGCATCCTCAATAGCTTCAGTAGGGCCTGCACCTGCAAGAGCCTGATCTGCAGCTATACCCGCATATGCGCCGTATCCTGTAGCTAGAAGCCCTCCTATCAACAATAAAGGTATTATCAGTATAAGTCCTTTAGTACTAAAGATGAATCCAAATATTCCTGAGAGAAGCTTTCCGATAATACCGCGGTCAGATTCATCCTTCGATGAACCCCTATTACCTCTTTTATTTATCTCCCCAGAGCTCCTGTCATACATAGGGTCAAGGGACGGAGTTTTGCTGTTTACGTAAGTTCCTTCGAAAAGATCAATTCCGAAGAACTTGAAAACCTCTCTATCTAGGAGAACTGGAACTATAAGATAGATAATATGTATTAAACCCAGTTCTTTAGGATCGATTGCTTCGATACCTGGTAAAGACTCTAAAGCATCTATTTTCCAGGCTGCTAGACCTATTACTTCAGTATCGCATACCCACCAGCCCACACTTCCTAGTAGCGACCAAGCTAGATATACTATTCTGTCTTTAATCCAGCCTGCCGCACCCATTTTTTACTCCTCTTCCTTCTCGGATATAACCTTCAAATTATCGATTTTGTAAGTTCCGTTACTGTTCAACCTGATTTGGTTATGCCTGTTGATCGTTCCTTCAGGCAAGGTAATGTTGTTAACTGCGTTGTCAGGACTAAGTGTCGTGTTAAAGTTGTTGAGCTCTATTCTCAGCGGTCTTGGTGAAGGCAGTAGATTCTGGTAGTCGAAACTGATCTTTTCTGTCGTATCCTCCCTTGACGCGAACTTTTCATTTGCTTCAAAGTAGTCAACGATTTCTTGTTGGGCCACGTTTCCAAGATATCTCACAGTTAGATCCGCGTTGCTTATCGAGTATTTCGCCGGTTGTTCTGTTTCAAAAGTAATAGAGTTAGCACCCGGATGCAGGTTAGAGTTCTGTGGTGTAACTTCCACTTCTTCTGCTGAAACCCTTACCTGTTGTTTCGAATAGACCTGTTCGCCGTTTACATAGATTCTTAACGGCGCAGTCTTGATAGAATCAGATATTGAGAAGCTTAGAGGGCTTGCAATATAATCGGAGAGTTCGTATCCGTAAAGGTTGAAACTTTCCTGGTAGTCGTGGAATTTTCTGTCGTTAACTCTTAACTCGACCTCTTCGAGCGTGTAAGAAGAGCTTGAGAAGAAGCCCGGTCTTGTAACACCTATCTCAAAGTTGTTCTCTCCTCTTTTGATCCTTTTCTGAGGTATTTTAATTTGAGGTCTTGCTGTACCAATTAAGGGCTCCTCAAATACCTTCTTTCCGTTTGCCTTAACCCAAACAGAACCTTTATTGTTTCTACCGAGAACTTCAAAGGTTATATTTCCTTCACGCGGCTGTTCAGCTTTGTAAGAAAACTTAAGTGTTTCTCCACCAAATAAAGAGTCACTTATACTTGTTTTCTCGCTGTAGTATCCCTGAATGTCACCTCTTGCCTCGCCCACAGTAAAGCTCCCGAACTCTATATTTCTTCTGTCAGGATTCGACTTGCCTACTTGGCCTATATTTTTGTCTAGGAAGACCTGTGTATCCATCTGTTGTTGAGTGTCTACACTGAATCCTCCTTGGTTTAGTACAAACATTAGGCCGAAGACTGCGAGTCCTGCGGCAAGAACCGCGCCAAACTTCTCCTCCATAATAATTATGGTCTCGGCTGGAGGTTTTTATTTGTAGGTAGCAGTTACATCCTCTATGAAGCTACTGAAAACTGACAGAAGTTCAGGTTACGCAGAGATAGAGATAGAAAACGATGACGACCTCTGGAGATTGAAGGACTTTATACGGAAAGAAGACCGTATTAGAGCGCTGACGCAGAGAACCAAGCTTGATGGAAGGGAAAAGAAAACCTGCACACTTACCTTAGAAGTTGAGAAAACTGCTTACGAGAACGATAGATTGAGAGTTACAGGAGAAATTACGAAAGGCGCAGATGACATAGAGCTTGGATACCATACCTTCAACCTTGAATCCGGCTCAACTTTCGAGATGGAAAGAGAGTTCACCTCAGAGGACTGGAACAAGCTTGAGGAATGGGAGGAAAAACGTTCGTACTCAGTACTGTTCTGTCTGGTCGAGAAAGGCTCAGCAGACTTCTTCATAGTCGAAGAATCAGGAATAAGAGATCTCTCAAAAGTGGAGGAGAACATTCCCGGCAAGATGTACGCAGATCAGAAGACTGGAGAGGACTTCTACCAGAAAGTGAAAAACGTGCTTGAAAGAACGGAGAAAGACAACCTGATTCTATGCGGCCCTGGAATGCAGAAAAACAAGGTATACAACTTATTGAGCGAAGAGCTTCAACAGAAAACATTTCTCCAGGACACCTCGGTTACAGGTAAAACCGGACTACACGAGGCCATAAAACGTGGAGCCTTGGAAAAAGTTGTTGAAGAATCGAGAGTCTCAGAAGAATCAAAAGCCATAGAGCAGCTTCTCGAAGAACTGGAAAAGGAAGGCGATGCCAGCTACGGAGAACCTGTAGAAGAGCTGGCAGAGATGGGTGCAGTTGAAAAGCTGTTGATCACTCCCGAGAAAAACCGGGAGAAACCTGACCTGAAGAAAGAAGTTGAGAGACAGGGAGGAGAAACTGTTCTAATCCATACAGATCATGAAGCCGGCGAAAGACTTGAGAACTTTGGAGGTATTGCCGCCATTCTCAGGTATTCGCCTTAACCCAGTATATTCGCTTCCGGCCTCTTATCAAGAGTTACAGGAATCTCTATTCTCTCACCATCCCGAATAACCTTAAGAGTCACAGTCTGTCCTACTTCAGTCTGTCTCGAAAGATAGAGAAGTATATCATTAATACCTCTGACCTTCTGACCGTCTATACCTATAATTACATCGCCCCCGATATCGAGATTTCTTCCTCTGTAATCTATGGTTGTCCCGCCGCCCTTGATACCTGCTTCTGCTGCCGGCTCTCCATCAGGTACATCGACAACAAGGAAACCTGAAGTCGTATTCAAGCCCATTCTTCTCGAAAGTTCCGGCGATAGATCGAATCCTGATACACCAAGGTACGGATGCTGGTAGTCACCTTGAGAAATTATCTCAGGCACAACAGTTTCCACCGTGTTCGAAGGTATTGCAAACCCAACACCTGAAAATGTGCCTGTTCGGCTTTCAATAGCTGTGTTTACTCCGACAACTTCCCCCTTAATATTCATTAGCGGGCCTCCCGAGTTACCGGGGTTGATCGAGGCATCAGTCTGGAGAACATTTGGTGTCGAAAACTCTTCTGAGGTCCTTAGAGTTCTGCCTTTCTGGCTTATTATTCCAAGAGTTACCGAACTTCTAAGTCCGAAAGGATTTCCTATAGCGATAGCTTTCTGCCCGACTGTAATATTTGAGGAGTCTGCCAGTTCAAGAGGTTTAAGACCTGATTTACTGACTTTGAGAACCGCCAGATCGGTATAAGGATCGGTTCCAATTATTTCGGCATTTTTTGTCTTTCCATCCGTGAACGTCACTTCTACCTGGTTAGAACCATCCACCACGTGATGGTTAGTGACTATATGCCCTCTTCTGCTGTATACAAAGCCTGAACCCTGTGAATCTTGTTCTCCAAAGGCGGCGATCGAAACAACAGATTGATCTGCGCTATTAAAGACTTCGCTCACCGCTCTCTCACCCGAGTACTGGACGCTTACAACTCTTGTCTCTCTGTCCTGTATCGAACTATTAAGCTGGTCTATCTGGCCTTGAAGTTGCATAAAACTTGCTGTCCCGCCAAGAACCGCTCCAAGAGCTACCAGAGATAAAACTGCCAGAATTGCTTTTTTAGTTTCCATATATCATAATTCTATCTGGAAATGTTTAATATCTCGGCCCGGTCGATATTTTAAGCTAGTTCTAGAAAGTCTCTAATGTGATAAAGAAACATCACCTGTTCGAACTGACACCTCTAGGCAAGGCCGACAAGGAGGTAAGAGATTTTCTAAAAGACAGATTGGATGAAGAACAGTTCGACAGGTATGAACGCTCCCTAAGCTACTATAGGAACTTCAAGCTAGTGCAGACTTTTCTCAAAGCTTTGCTCTACGCATCGATCATTACTTCCGTGGCCGCTACTTTCGGGCTACCGCAGGCACAAGTACTGCAAAAGATAGCTTCCTACCTTGGAACCTCGCTTATCCTGATTTTATACGGGATTATCAGTTATTTCACGATGATTAGAAGGGAGTCTTACCACGTGCAGAGAGAAATCCTTATTTCAAGTGCCAGAGATTAGAAATAAGGCATATATCGAGATAGTTCGACCCCTTGACGACGTACAGACTTAGAGCAGGAAGAAGAGCTTCGGTGCGTACGCTTCGAACTACCTCTATTTTACCCGCCAATATCTGCATTATTTATCTATGGCCGTGAAGGGTTTGGAGCCACACTTTTTATCACGGAGAAGACTACTGCAAAGAAACTGTTTTCGGTATTGAATTCTCTTTTGACACAGAGATTCCTGTAGTCGATAATATGAAGTTCGAGGTGGTGGCCGAACTCCACCGCATTTTACTCCGACCCGAACATGCCTAACAGAACCCAGGTTGAAAACCAAGAACAACATGGAGAAAGTTTCATATCATTCTCCGAACCGGGAGAGCCAGAGTTTCTCACAAGATTCGCTCAAAAGGCAGATGGAAAAGTATACGATCAATTTCATTTACAGGATATGAACCCGGAAAAATGGAAATACAGGAATTCGACCAGAGATCTAATGACTGAAAAAGCTACAGAGGCTATCCAAAAACTAGAAAGACAGATAAATGATTAGACGCCAGGGCCGGGATTTGAACCCGGGTGAGAGCGTAATACCCTCAATGGCTTAGCAAGCCACCGCGTTAGACCACTCCGCCACCCTGACAAAAAGCCCTAGAAAAACTTCTAGACTCCAACTGTTTAAAATGGTTCGAGTCTTCTGAAATTCAATAAAATAGTTCAGTGTAGTCACGGAGACAAGGTATATAAGTTTCTGTAGAACAGCATTTACTGTAAAGTGGTTCAAAACTATGGCTGACAACATCCTAGACTTTTCGAATATTGAGGAGAAGGACGTTTTCACGAAAAGTGGGTCCTACTGCGGAAAGCTAAAAGATATAGAGATCAATCTCGGCAAGTTCGCTGTAAGAGCGGTTGTTGTCGGCGCGCAGAAAGGTTCTTACCTTGCGCAGAAGGTTGGAGGAACACGGAACGTCGTGATTCCTTACAGAATGGTTGAGTCGGTCGATGATATTGTAATCATCAAGGACTTCAAGACCGACGAAGTCGAAGAATGATTTTTAACCTCCTTTCTTCAATCGTTTATCTATGGTTCTCGAGCAGTTAACCGGTTTCGGATTCCAGTGGGTTGAACAGTCCTGGATATTCTCAACAATAATTGTGAAATACTTCTTAGTGGCGGTAGGAGTCGAGACAGTTGTCGAGAAACAGGATCTAGAATATTACTTAAATCGGTTGATCGAATACTCTGAAAACCTTGTGTTGGTTGTTACCGGACTTGGCCTGCTAAATGTTTTCGCGGGGTATACCTTAGAACCTGTTTTACCTATAATTAGTCAAGTGGCATCTCTGCTCTACTTCGCGTTGCTTTTCTGGAAGTTCTAGCCCAGTCGTTCCTTCACATTCTGGTGCCAGGAGTCGAGAGCATCCAACGTAACTTCACGGATATCTTCCATAGGAAGAGTGGTATAGACATAGTAGACCGTTCTGTCGGTCTTACCTTCTCTCATGATAATATTCTTCTCCATCATGTCCTGTAATGCCCTCTGGACTGTTGAACGGTTCCGGTCGACCTTGTTAGAAAGCTCCTTAACTGTTAGTTTTGCGGAGTTCATCTCCTCGAAAAGAGAACGCTGCAAACCGTTTAGATCGAAGACCTCGAAAATAATATCTTTCTCATCCTTTCCTTCGGTATCCAGGAAATCCATCAGTATCACGTTAAACGTTAGACAATAAAAGCTTCACCCGCCCGCGATAACATCCATCACGGTCAAAGTGTCTCCATCCTCCAGTTCATGCCTTTCAGAGATAATAGTGCCGTTCCTCGCAACCAAAACTTCCTGAGACTCAATTCCCTCCGATTCAAGAAGTTCACTAACTGTTGTCCCACCATCTACCTTTAGTGTTTTCTGTTTCTCGGATCCAAGATCATCCCTAACGAACTCGATCTCTATCATTCTACCTCGATCACCCCGTTCCTGGCGGCATGGAAAAGATACTCCTGGGCGTAACCCGTGTGTTCACCGAAGTGTTCGCGCATATTCTCGGAGGCTTCATCATAGTCCTCGGAGTGGAGCCCGGGGTAGAGCTGTTCCAGAAATTTTTTGCCCCATGTATCGATCGGTGCGGCCTCGTGGAAGCCCTTGGAGAATAGTAGCACGCAGTCAGCAACTTTGTTACCTACGCCATAAAGATTCTTCATGTAATCTCTGGCCTCGAGGTAGCTCATAGAATCTAGTTCTTCATGGTCGAAGTCATTCTCTAGGATTTCCAGAGTCTCAACTATGTATTTCGCCCTGTAACCTGTGCCTAGAGCTCGCAGGTCGTCTTCCGATGCTTTTGACAGTTCCCCTGGGGTCGGGAAACGTAGAAGCTCTTCGCCTTTAACCTCTTCTACGCCGCCAAAGTTTCTGGCGATTTCATCGAACATCTCCTTTATACGCGGAATTCTGTTCTGTGGCGACAGGAGATAGGCGATGAGGCATGGGAAGAACTCATCATTAATCACTCTCAATCCCCAGTACTCATTTTTGGCTTTCTCGAGGCTTTCATCCTCTGGAAAACCTGAGAAAACTAGGTCAAGATCTTTGTGAAGTCCAAGCGCCCCTAAAACTTCTTTCTCCGGCAGCTCGGTCTCAGCTATTACAGTATCTCCCTCCTGTCTGACCAGTATCGGTTCGTTGTTTCTGAAGGTGTAGAAAGTCGAGTTTCCTCCTCCATAGAGTTCTCCCTCTGTTCTGTGCCAGCAGAATGTCTGACCGCATGTCATGGTCAGCTCAAGATCAAAGTTTTCGGCCGGAATTTTGTGTGTGTCCATATAGAATCAGTGGTTTGAAAATCTCAAATACCCTTCCTTCAGGATCTAATCTTTCCTGGAGTACTTGTGGAAGTTGGCTTTGTCAGCTTCTTCCTGACTAACGCCCTGAGTCTTGTTCTCGAACTTCTTGGCATCGCTTTTCTTGTAGCTCCTGCCGCAGCGATGACACTCGACTCTTTTCTTTGCCTTCGATCTCTGTTTGTAGCCGCAGTCAGGGCACTGGAAGAACATGTTCAAAACCTGTGGTTTAATTGTGAAAAGCCTTCGGGCAGCCTGAAGAGATGGGAATCGCAGCCACAGTCTGACGAACCAAATTTTTCTACCGGCTCCGAAGTGATTGAAAGTAGCTGCGCCAGAACACATTCGTAATCCGCGTCTTCAGGGAGGGCGAAAAAGTCGAAGACCTCTGCCTCGGCGGTGAAGTAGTCGATGTGCCAGTGCCTGTTCTCTGTCCTGGCGAAATGTCTTTCTAGACGTTTTTCAAGCGAGTTCTGTGCGGACCCTACGTATGCATAGATGCCTTCTTCGAACTCTTTTTCCCCTAAAGCTCCAATCTTTATTTTTTTGTTCTTTTCCAGGGAGGCAAAAACGATGTATACACCTTTCACATTTCGAGGTTTTGAAGGAATTCTTTTAGTCTAGTTCGATTCCAAGGATCTCTATGGACGACCTGAAACTCTTCCTGTTAACAGGCACAGGCTTCTCAGGTCTGGCGATATTGACAGTAAAAATCCTCGGATTTACAAACACCTCGTTCATGCTGATGAGTTACGGCTACGTCGTGCTCGGGCTTATTCTAGGAGTTAAAAGCTCAGGACTGCCCAGACCTAACAGCCTCTACGTGGAAGTTGAAGACGATATTGTCAAGAAAATAGGAAAAGAGGAAAGGTTTACTTTGCGTAAGCGTCAGTAAGTCTTCTTCACAACTTTGGTGTCGTCGGGCTTCCTGAGCGTGGCCGTATCGCCGCCATCTTCCCAAGATAGGTCCGTGTTGTAGACTGCTCTGCCTGTATAGTTAGAGTCCTCCTTTGAGGCCGAGTAGACTCTGATCGATTCTGAAGCGTTCAACTCCAAGTCTCCGAATTCGTAGGTGTCCGGATTGTTGTTCTGAAGCTTCCAGCCCTGAAGGTTTCTGGATTCACCAGAGTTATCTATAGTGACGTACTCAGGCGCTTCAGGACTAACTGATAGCTCTATACCTATCTGAAGCGTAGTTTCTCCTGTCTCTGAATTGATTGATGTTGTGTTAATCTTTCCACGTGCTTCCTGAAGCTTTTGCTCCATCTTTTTCTCCAGAGATTTCATAGAGCTTTCAAGCTGTTTTCTTTTTGTTCCTTTGAAGCTTCTGGACGTTCTTCCGTCGGCTCTTGTAATCTTCAGTGCTCCTTCAGAAGTTTCAACTGTTTTCTGGGTCTTGGTGGAGCTTTTTACTATTTCAAGAGTTCCTTCGCTGCTTTTCAGTTTCCATACTGTTTTTCCGGGCTCTCTGTTGACTTCTAGTGAGGTGGATGGGCCTTGAAGTTTGGCCGAAGCCCCTCCGGCACCGACTTTTGCTGTGAAGCTTTGAAGCGCTGTCTGTATACTTTTGGTTATTCCATCCGTGCTTCTGTTTACGGAGACTTCTCTTGGATTAGTTGAATCGACCGATACGTTTGGTGGCGAAGACATAAGATCTTGTCCTGCCCCCAGACTCTGTGATGCGGCAGGTATTGCCAGCATCCCGACTATGACTGACGCTAACGTAACCGAAGTTCCTATATCAGCCATAGAACAAACTATAGGCCGAGTTCCTTATAACGACTTGTAGTGTTTTTCGAACACAACAAGAACAGATTTGAATATTCCAAGTGTTATAGGACCTATAAATAGTCCTACAGCCCCAAAGATGTATACACCGCCCAATACACCTATTATTATAACTGCCGGATGCAGATCAGCCCCTCTCTCGACTGCAAGAGGTCTGATGATATTGTCGGTTAAACCAACAATTATAAAGCCATAGAGTGCTAGTAGCATCGCCATCACCGGCCTGTCAACCAAGAACAGATAGATTGATGCCGGCAGCCAAACCAGTATAGTCCCGATAATCGGTATAAATCCTAGAAGCACCATGACAAAGGTCCAGAAAACACTGTTCGGAACCCCTGTTACAATTAATCCGATACCTGCAACAAGGCCCTGTATTATAGCTACCATTACATGTCCTTTGATAACAGCCCACGTAGTTTTACTCATCTTCGAATGCAGACTCTCCGTTATATCTTGAGGTAGTGGTACAAGATCATTTAGCCATGCGACGAGCATTTCACCATCCTTAAGCATGTAGTATAGAAGGAAA
Source organism: Candidatus Nanohaloarchaea archaeon (assembly GCA_041639695.1). Lineage (GTDB taxonomy): Archaea > Nanohalarchaeota > Nanosalinia > Nanosalinales > Nanosalinaceae > PL-Br10-U2g16. The sequence goes on along the minus strand of JBEQBQ010000001.1, from coordinate 8,614 downwards.
AGCATTACAGTTATCCCAATAGAAGCATTCGCAATCAAACCCAGTACTTGAGAGAAGCTACCTAGCGTCAGGCTTGTGAAGCGGTCCACAGCCTTTTCAACATTTTGTTCTATGTCTATTCTCTGTCCCGTAAGCTCCTGCAGCTTGTTTTCGATCTGCGTCGAATTAATAAGATCTGACTGCCTAACGTCACCCTCCAAATCCTGAGCATCATCAATAACAGCAGTAGCAGTAAACAAGAACGGCGCCACAACTATGAAAACTGCCAGAAAAACAAGAAGAAGCGATGATATAGTCGAACCAAGGTATTTTCTCCATCTCACCTGTATAGGGTGAAGTATGAATGCGAGCAGGGCCGCGCCGAGAAAGTATCCCAAGAAGGGCTTCAGCATCATAAACGATACCGCAGCCAGTAAACCAGTCAGGATTATTAGAAAGCCTTTTTGCTCGTTCATGCTGAGGTTTCACTTCCCGAGAATTAAATAAAAAACCCATTTGCCGCGAAATATGTGATCGAGGGAACCAATAGTACTGAGACCAGGACTTTTCTCTGAGAGCTGAGAGCAGCCGAATAACCGATGCAGCTCGAAACCAGCAGTATCAATAGCCCCAGGAAACCTGTAAGAAAGTATGTTGACCCCAGAAGCAGCCCTAAAACAATAGCCAGAACTATTCTCAGCTCAACCCAATCGAGAAGTCTGAGGAAATAACGCGGAGTCTTCAAAGCAAAAGGGATCGAAAGACCTATCGAAGCAAGTGAAACCCCTATTAAAAAGAAGAGCTGTAGATCAGAGAATTTAGCAGCCGAGCTCATCGCAACAGCCGCTCCCGAACGTGCCTTCTCAATCAAGTAAAGACCTAGAAAAGAGATAAGGATATCTGAAGTGTTTACCGCTCCCATAGCCGCCAGAAAGCTTTCAGTTCTTTTCTGCATAAACGGCGTGAAGAAAGAAGTTGAGACAACGCCAGTAACTCCCGGCACTATTCCGGTAATTAGTCCAGCCAAGGTTCCGAAGAAACTGCCTTTCAGGAAACCTCCCTCGATATCAGGTTCATCCTGAGATTCAATTACGGGCTTGAAGGATGAGAGGAATGTTGGCACTGCAAAAAGACCTGCAAAAACCGGCATCAACACATTCTGACTATTCACAGGCATAGAAAATGCGATCAATCCCAGAAAACCAGACAAGATAGTGGTTATAGACGCTTTTAGAACGCCCTCCGAGTTAAAAATTAGGACCAGCTGGAAAAATACCAGCACATAGAACATCACAGGATTTACCATCTTGTAGAGATATGGTAGCAGCAAAACTAGTAAAGGAGATATAAGGATCATGACTATTACGGAGGTCGCCCCGCCCAGAACAGTGTAGTAGAATGCTTCTATACCTTTACCTTCGTTCGCCATGTCTGCTCCGGCAACAGACGCCAACGCAGTTTCCGCCTCGGGAGCTCCAAGAAAAATTGATGGAAGGAAGTCATGAAACGTATGGGAAACGGAAAGACCTGCGATAAAACTAAGGTAGTACATAAACTCGATGCTTGAGCCGAGGTAAAACGGCAGCGATGTAAATATCACCGTATTCGGGTGGATGCCGGGCGTTAAACCCGTGAATACTCCTGCAAAAACCCCTAGAACTGCCAGCCCTAGCTCGATCCACATGAAAATTCAGGTTTCTCAAACAGGGAGAAAAACAGGCTTACAGGTTAACGGTTGTACCAAAGTTTTCACCACGGATTTAAAGCTGTAGCTCCGATTCACAAAATATGTTTGGCGGAAACGACATGAGCGCTATGATGAAACAGATGGGGATCGATATGGAAGAGCTCGATGCCGATAAAGTAGAGGTCAAAATCGGCGACAAGAAACTTGTATTCAACAACCCCCAGGTCTCGAAGATCGATGCCAAGGGCCAGGAGATGTTCCAGCTCCAAGGCGATTACTCCGAGGAAGCTGTTCAGACAGGACCAGATCCTGAAGACGTAGAGCTTGTGATGGATAAAACCGGTTGCAGCGAAGAAGATGCTGTCGAAGCACTTGAGAACAGTGAAGACGTTGCCGGAGCCGTAATGGAGCTCCAATAACTATCCTATTTTCTCAAATACCTTATCTTTCAAAGAATGCGGAAGAAGGCTTATCCAAGTAACTAATTTAGCTCTGAAGGGCGCCTGATATCTTCTATTAGGCCTTTTGGACGTAATAGCTTTCACAACTGTTTCACCGGCTTTTTCAGCATCTATACCGTCTAGAACTTCATTCTCTAAAATTTGTTCATATTGACTCGAGTAATGGGAGTTGGGAAGATATTTTTCTAGTGCTTTTCTCGCTCTCTCGTTAAAACCTGTCTCGATCACACCAGGCTCAACCAGAACTACCTCTACATCAGACTCTCTTCTAAGGGAGTGGCTTATGGACTCTACTGCGTGTTTCGATCCGCAGTATGCTCCGTAGAAAGGCATCGATACCCTTCCAGCTACCGAGGAAATATTGACGATCCTACCATTTTTCTGTCTCAGCATCGGCATCGAGTGCCGGATAAAGTTGAGGTATCCGTGGACGTTCGTATCGAAAATCTTCTCGACAGTCTCGCGCCCCATGTCTTCTAGAGAGCCGAGTTCGTAGAAGCCTGCGCAGTTAACAAGCACTTCGAACTCTAAACTTTCAACCACTTCTTTTACTCTGTCCTCATCCCTTACATCTCCTTGAAAGAAATCGACTTCGTAGTCAGGCTCTTCTTTATCAAATACTGTGACTTCGTGACCTTTTTCGATTAACTGTTGAGAAGTTGCTTTTCCGATGCCGTTGCTTCCGCCTGTAACCAGGACCTTCATAACAGAGAATTTTGGTTTATGGTTGATAACTTCTTTTAGTCCTCGATTGCTTCAAGCATCTTGGCGTATGCCGGTCTTGTGATCGTGATACCTACAAGGACTCCAAGGATTGTTGTAACTGCGAATCCTCTGACCGACTGTAGTGCGAAGCCGGAAAGACCTACTGTGTTGGCGACTACCGAAACCATTATTGCGAACAGTCCGATCACGAAGTAGTGAGGCCTCATCCTGTTACTGTAGAAGTTGTATCCAAGCAGTCCGATACCTGCTGCTCCGATCGCCATGTTCGAAAGCGAAGGTGAGACAATCGGCATCATAGCACCTATTGTGGAGGCTGCAGATGTGAAGATGACGAAGAATGCTCTCTTTAAACGTTTGCTCCAGTCCCTGATCTTTTCCCTGCCGGATTCGTCAGTAATAATAATCTGGTCATCGACCCCTGTACCTACAGCGGCGATAATACCTGCGATCGATGCTAGGTCAAGCGTGATCAGTGTCGAGAACAGTGATCCTAGAAGGATGAATACTTCGGACGAACCTGTTATTACAATAGGTACGGCTAGTTTCATGTTCTGGTATCTTACATAGATGAGTCCTCCTACCGCGACCAAGGATGCAACAATAGAAAGAATTGCTGCGGTCATGAACTGTGAACCTAGTGAGGACGAGATTGTAGATATTGAGTCGATCTGGACAGGCGCCGGCAGCCTTCCGGACTGAAGGATTGCCTGCAGTTCTTTCATATCGCTTCTTGCCTGTGCAGCAGTATCTGCCCCACCGTTAATAGATGGCTGTGTGATAACCTGCCTCTTGAACTCAGCTCCAACGTTCAATCCGCTCTGTCTTTCACCGTCAACATAAAGCATTAGTTTTGCAGGCCCCTGGCCGTTAATCTGGCCTAAGTATGGTTGTCCTGAAAGAGTGGTTGTAGGATAGTTTTCTGCAACTCTTTGAACGTTGTCAGCTGCTTCCGAGCTAAGTACTACAGGGAATCTAAAGCTGTAACCTCCGCCTCTTGAAGGAGTAACCCTTGAGTCCGAGGTAATAACCTGCTGTACATCTTCGCCGTCATATGCGACAACGTGGAGGTTTGCGCCTTCTTCCGTATTGTTGACGTAGAAGAACCTTGTTCCATCAATTGAGAAGCTATCGCCCTCCATGTAAGTATTGTTTAGGACCGATACCGAACCATTCTCGTATTTGAAAGTGTAAGGTTGGTCCAAGGTAAATTCTTGGCTATTAGCAACGGTTAGAGGTAGTCTTGACTCGAAACGTCCTTCCTGTGATATCAGTTCTCTGAGGTTGGACTGGTTTGTTGAGGCGATTTCCATCTGTATCTTGGTCTCGCCGTCAAGCTCCACGTTCCGAACCGAGGTCTGCGTAAGCCCAAAGGCCGAAACCCTTTGCTCAAGTATGTTCTTAATATTCGTAACCATGTCCTCGGAAGTGTTGTTTCCTTGAACAGATAGAAGGGCTCTTGTTCCCCCGGAAAGATCTAGACCTTTGTTTATTTCTGTGGAGATTGTTGTGTCTCCCTGACCGTTTGTGTCATAGTGTGGGCCTAGCATGAACAGCGAGAAGCCTAGCGAAAGTAATAGAACCCAGATTCTCCATTCCTTCAGTAAGTCTTTCATCTCCATGGAATCACCTTTTCAAGGTCGTAGGACGGGATTTCGCCGTCTACGTACTTCTTTAGTATGATTGCGTTTCCAAACCATGTGAAAGGCATGTCAGCCAGTAAACCAATCACCATGACCGCTGCAATATTTGAGAGCTCCGAAGGACCAACGATCATGTAAGATACAATATATAGTAATGTGAATCCCGCGATTCCACCAGAGCTCATCGTAACACCTGTCTTCATCGAGTCCCAGATGCGGTCCTTCACCGTCTTTCTTTCCTGTTTAAGCACTCTTGTCGATAGTACAATATCTGTGTCGACCGAGTAACCGATAAGCATCAATAGAGCTGCTAAAGAGCCTAAAGTTAATGGTATTCCAAGCAAACTCATTCCTGCTAATGCAAATATTATGTCTCCTGCCGCAGCAAATATTACAGCTGCTGAAGGTGTTAAATCCTTGAATGCGTAGAAAATTACCAGGCTCATGATTGTGAAAGCCATTATAAATGCGAGAACTGCTTGAGTGAAGAAAGCGTCAGATACGGATGCTGAGAGCTCCCTTGTTGATAGTACAGATACATCATAACCTGCAGATGCAAGAATATCTTGTGCCTCTTGAGCCCGAAGTTCCGGTGGCGGAACCCTCACGCTTAAACCTGTGCCTTCGCCCGAAGTAATCTCGAATACCTGAACGTTTGGTCTTCCGGCATCAACAAACACTTGTTCGATCTCTCCCGTTGTGAAGCTCTGATTGATCGAGTAGCTGGCTTCGGTTCCTCCTGTGAAGTCAAGTCCTTTCCCGACAACCTCACCAGTAGTAACATAGCTAAACCCCAGCGCCATTACGGAGAATATTATCAGTGCAACAGGCACGAGGAGGTATTTATCGTAGTCTTCGTACATGCTGTCAAAATGTTTTTTGAGCTCCACAAAATCTCTGTCTCTGGAAGGTTTTTAAACACACCGACATCCCAGCAGAGAAATAAAAAAGGTCCCGCACGAAACAGTCTTTCAAATGATGGACTTCGGAAACCTCAGGGAGAGCTTAGAGGATAAGTATGATGATGTTAAACAAAATCCGGTTTCTTACTGGGCGATACCTGCCGTATTCACAGTTTTCCTCGCAGCACTGTTCCTTAGGTACAGGCCGGAGCAGGGGATGAAGTATCTTCAGGCATTAGACCCTTACTGGATCTTCAGGCAGAGCCAGCACCTTGCGCTAGACGGCAACATCCCTACAACCGATTTCATGCGTTACTTCCCCTATAATGCGCCTTTCTACCATCACAACGTTGGAGAGATAGTTATGCCTGCAGCCATGTATAACATGGGCGGATCATTCATTTTCAACAGCTACATGGAATGGGCACAGTTCTTCCCAGCATTCATGGGTGCCCTGAGTACTGTCGCGACCTACTTCCTTGGCAAGGAAATGTTTGACAAGTACACAGGTATTTCAGCTGCTTTCCTTCTAGCTACTGTCGGAGGAGTTATGCACAGAACATCAGCCGGTTTCTTCGAGAAAGAACCTGTTGGAACACTTTTCATGATAATTTCTATGTACTTTTTCACAAGAGGCTGGAGGAGAAAGGAGAGAATCTCTGGAATCTTCGCAGGACTAGCTCTAGGCATCTTCACGATTTCCTGGGGTGGCTCGAAGATGCTTTGGCTTCTATACCCTCTAGTAGTGGGTATTACCACCTTCCTCGATCAGGATATTGAAGAGCTTGTAGCTGTCTACACACCTACAGTCTTGGTTGCAGGAGGTTTCGCCGCAGCCATAAACCCTTCAAGATTCACACTTACAGGTTCGATGTTCCTAGGCAATATCGCAGTTCTAGGCTTGCTGTGGACTCGCTACCTGATTGAGAAGCTTGAAATTATCGAGAAGGATAAGCTTGCGTACTTTGTTCCTTCGCTTTCAGCGGTAGGCCTCATCATGGTAGCTCTTTCACCGCTTTACTCACAGTTTATTTACAACAGGTTCAGCTCGATTATGGCTCGCGTCACCCAGAGCGGTGGAGGTGTAATTGCAGGAACTGTAGCCGAAAACACCGCCTCAAGTATTGGAGACATGGCGGGAACCCTCGGAGCAACAAATGCAGGAGCAGGCGTCTCTAAGCTTCTCGCCGGAATACCGGTCATAGGGGAAAGCGCCCTACGACAGATAATGGCGGTTCTAGGTAGCTTCCTTGGCGGCTATTCTGGCGCATGGACGCTTGCAGTTATCGGAATTCCCGTGCTAGGTACGAAGATCGTATTAATGATTTTGAGACGTTACGGCGTAATCGAGGAAGAGATTGGCTGGAAGAAGTACCTTGGATACATGCAGGCAACTGTAATGGGCTGGTTCGCAATACTGGGCGGGTTTGCCTACACAAACACTTTACAGAGCGCAGGAGTAATTGAGTCGCTTTACAGGACTGAGACGATCGTGGCCGGTGCGCTGATCTTCGCTATAAGCACGGCCATAGTCTATTACTTCGACGAAGATGATGCATTCCAGATCAACTCTCTCGTAACTGCACTATTCACAGTTGGAGTGGCTATTATGCCTCTGCAGCTAGGGAATATTTACCAGATCAATCTTTCGCAGAGTCTTTTCCAGCTTCCATTCTCAAGTGCGGTATTCCATCCCCTACTGATTTCGGTGCTTGGTATAGGAGCTCTCTACTACTTCAAGGAAGCTTCGGACTACAGTATCAAGATGAAGCCTTACTACATCCTAGGATTTGTATGGGCTGTCACCAACATCCTTGGTGCAGCAGCCAAGTCAAGGCTGGTCTTCCTATCCGCATTCTCAACAGCATTCCTAGGCGGCTACATGGTTTCAAGGATCTACCTTAAAGCCAGAGAAGTTGAAACTTCAACCTTCAACCTAGTAGGAAGTTCTGCTATGATCTTTATAGCGAACGTTCTGGTGCTTGCGGTTAGCACAGCCTACAACGCTTCAAACCTCCAAATGATCGGAGCTTTAATTCTTCTGAATGCCCCACTAATCTACATGGCTTTGGAGCTAGAAGGCAAGGTCAGAGGAATCCTGGAATCTTCGAACCTGAAGATAATCCTTGCCGGAACCTTCATCTTCCTGTTCGCAGCAGTCAACATGAGTTCAGGTTTCGCAGCATCAGATAACTTAAGTGACTCACCTAACCAGCTATGGGAACAGAACCTTGACTACATGCAGTCGGAGACACCAGAAGACTCAGTAGTTCTTTCCTGGTGGGACTACGGTTACTGGTTCGAGTCGATAGGTAGAAGAGCCGCAGTTGCAGACGGAGGGAATGCCGGCTACTACACCAGCGAGAAGTTTGGTAAGACCAACTACCCTATAGCTGATTTCCTTACATCCACGAATCCTTCGAACCACTCAGAGATGTTCGAGAAACATTCAATTGACTACATCGTATTGGATGAGACGATGATCGGGAAGTACTCCGCTGTCTCTCAGATCGCACACAGAAACAACAACGACTTTGATTACATGCAGCAGCTTAGGTGGAGAGGAAACAACCAGCAGACCGGTTTAGCGACGTTCTCGGACAATCAGAGAACTATCTATGCCGAGTTGGAGTCTACAAACAGTTCGATAGACCTTAAGACTGAGAACACTACGGCCCTATACGAGACTAGAAACGGTAGAACCCCTATCGGATGTGTTGTAACTGAAGACGGAGTGAAGGAGCTTGATGTCGAACAGGCGCCGCAGATCAGCGGGAGCGAGATGTGTATTGCGGAGAACCCGTACTACACTCTTGAGAGAGCGGCGATAACCAGTCAAAGACCTAACATGCGGACACAGGCCGCTAAACTAGTGATCGTACCTAAGAAGGTTGCGAGATCCAGTCTTGGAAGACTTTACCTGATGGATGGTTACGGGATCGATTGGGTTGAGAAGGTTGAAGGTGGCTCAAACGGCTTTATCAAAATGTGGAAGGTAAACAAGCAGGCACTCGAGGAGTAATGAAGTTCCTCATACTTTCCTCCCTTCTCGGCTTCTTAACCGTTCTAATAGGTGTTCCTGCCGCCAAAAAATACCTGATGTCGTCAGGTATTTACGGTATAGACCAGCAAAAAGCGGATAGACCGAAACTACCTACTTCAGGCGGCCTAGTTGTCCTTTTTGGTTTTATAGTCGCAGTTACAAGCTTCATAGGTTCT